>NZ_JBWYIK010000002.1:0-339502 GCF_056779735.1 Acinetobacter sp. 24-47-67 | reverse complement strand
TGCTCAAATAAACTTCGAGAAATTTCTACCAATCATCAATGATAATATATATCGATCAATCAACCAGTAAAAATCCACACAAGTTGTTCTTCATAATCTCTTAATGATCTTCTTAATGCTTCGTCAACATCAAGCTAGGTCGGCTATATTACCTTTTCTTTTCAGAAAGTCAACTAGCAATGTTAATTTATTTTCTAACTCATTCTCAAAACTTAGATCCAACCTATTCAGCTAAATCCTTGTTTTTCAACAAGTTTTAATCAACATCACCGCCGATGGATGTGCATTCTACAGCATTCCTCTCCCAATGCAACCTCTTTTTTAAAATTTAATTATATTTTCTTAACAAGTGATTATATTTTCTACAAAATCACTCTTTTTTCACGGTTAATTCACATTTTTTGTGCAAATATACTTTAGTAAACTGCTTTCAACTCTCGCTATAATGGCGTTATTCTGTTCGTACTTACTATTTATTTAATAAGACTAATATTCAGCTTTTATTCTAGGATGTTTTTATGCAGTACTCTCAACTTATTTGGGTCAGTATGTTAAGTATTGGTTTAGCAGCACCCGCTTACGCCAAACAACCTGAGATTGCAGGCAATAAAATTGCTGACGATACTGCATTATCAACATCTGATAAGTTGTCTACCTCAAATGATAATAACCAGCCTTTAAACAACGATATTGCTAAGGCTTCACAACCAGCTTTAGAAAATTCAGTTAACACCAATGGATCTATCAAAGATTTAAAAAATTTAAAAATTGATAATTTCAAAGTCAATGCAACAGCAGCATTACCTGAAAATGAAAAAGATCCACTTCAACCTTTAAACAGACAAATCTACGCATTTAATGATGTTGTCGATCAAAATGTCTTGCGCCCTATAGCCGTGCAGTACGCTGATAAAGTTCCAGAACAAGTTAGAGATTCATTACGTGGCTTCCGAGACAATTTGGGTGAGCCATGGAATGCTGTAAATCAGGTTGCTCAAGGTCGCTTTAAACGTGCCGCACAAACGTTTGGTCGTTTTACATTAAATACAATTACAACGCTTGGTTTCGCTGATCCTGCACGTCGCTTATCTCTGCCAATGGAAGATGAGGATTTTGGAACTACTCTAGGCTATTACGGTGTCCCTTCTGGTCCTTACCTCGTTCTTCCTTTTATGGGACCAAGCACCTTCCGTGATACTGTTGGTCGCGTAGTAGATAGTCAGGCACGCCCTCAAAAATATTTACTCGATGGTCATGATCGTATCTATTATAGTGACTGGGCACTTAGCGCATTAGATACACGTGCTCAACTTTTAGAGATTGAACAAGTCTTGCAAGGTGACAAGTATGCAGCAATGCGTGATGCCTACTTACAACGAAAAAACTATGTTATTGCTGAAAAACGCGGTCTAGAAACGGGTTCTGGGCTATTTATTGAAGATGATTTTTCAGATGATGAATCCTTCATGGATGAGTCTATGGAATCCGAATAGAAGCCATATGCAAGTTAAAGTCTAAATCTTCTGTTTTTAGACTTTAACTTGGCGTTCGATATAAGTTCGTCTAAGATAGTTTTATAAATAAAGCATTTAGGATTGATTCTTTCATCTATGTATTTCATTCAACCCACTCGTGACATCCATCTTCTAGATAGCGTTCTAGAGGCTCTGCCGAGTTTACAAATGATTCATATAGATGATCTTCATCTTTACGATTCAACCATCATTGCCATTAGTGATGTTAATGATTTTCTGCAATTTAAATGGACTCTCCCTACGATCGTGATAGGTCATGCAGATGAGGGACTTCAACTCTCGCAAGCATGGGAACTTGGTGCACTCGCTGGCTGGATTTGGGATCGTCTTCCAAAAGACCTCGCAAAATCGATTGCTAAAATCGAAGCAAAATACAAACGTAATCAGGACAGCCGCGACCTGCCCTCCGCAGCCGAATTACAAAAAAAACTATTACCCAACCCAATCGACCTACTTAATTATAAAGTCGAGACTTTATTTCAACCGTCAGCTTACTTATCTGGTGATTGGTATGATTATTGGAAACTCAGTGATCGTGAAATCTTATTTTATCTCGCGGATGTTTCTGGACATGGTGTAACAAGCTCACTTCTTACCTCTTGGATGGCTGCATTTCACGGTAGATCGAAAACCCCACGAGAACTTCTCAAAAAACTTAATGGCATGCTTTTGCAAGAGAACATTGAAAAGCATATTACAATGATTGCAGGCACATTGAATCTAGAGACCCACCAACTTAAGTGGTCCAGCGCAGGGCATTACCCTCCAGCAATTATCTTTGAACCTAATCAGGATGCTCGTATCCTCAACACCAGCAGTTTCCCCTTAGGGCTTACTGAAGACCTCGAAATTGAAGAGTTTGAATGTACGTTGAATCGTGGAGCTCGTTTTATTATTTGCTCAGATGGTGCGCTTGAACCTTTTGATGGTGGTTTGAATGAACAATTCACCCAATTGGTCTATCACTTGCAAAATCAATCATTCGAAGTTCCTGAACATGTTGCAGATGATATTGCAATACTCAGCTTCCAACGTCTAAATTAAGTTAATAATCAATAGTGTAGCTGTTTAGAAATCGATCTACGACTGAAGACTACTTGAGTATCGACTTGCGCTATGTGATAATTTTAGCATCCTTTCTGCAAATGGCATTTATATGTCAACAGGTCATGTTGAATATGCAAGCTTGGATGGTACGCACATTTTCAAACTTATTGGAGAAGTGCGCGCTCAATCTTGTATAAGCCTTGATAAATTATTATCTCGGATTGAACAACAACAAAACGTCGTAGGCGCAATTGTTGATTTAACCCAAACTACATTCATAGACAGTACTGTGCTTGGAATCCTCGCAAAACTAGGATTAAAGCTCAAACAAGTGCATCAAGTTCAAGCTGTTATGTTATCTACTAACCCAGATATCACTACACTTGCGAACAGTATGGGTCTTGGTCAGGTTTTCGTAATTTTAAACTATTGCGGAGATCCGAATGTGTGCACGCGCGCTTTATTGGACGAACACATCACACATAATGCAATGCTTTCAACTGTATTAGATGCTCATCGTACATTAATGAAATTAAATGCTGATAATCAAAATATGTTCGAGCCTTTGGTTAAGCAATTAGAACAACAACAAGATACCATCGATCACAGCATCTGATATTCTCTTAAGCATACTGAGCGCTTAAGGAGAACCTCATGACAACCTTACTTTCTGTCACCCAAATGAACTCCCAAAATGATATTGAAAATAACTTTCAAGTCATTGAATCATTGTTAGCAAAAAGTAAGAATCAAGGGGCCTCCTTGATCGTTTTCCCGGAGAATTTCGTTTGTTTTGCGGCAGGCAAACAGCGTGAGACTGCTGAACGATTTGAAGAAATACAATCTCGTTTAGAACAACTTGCTCATCAATATCAAATGTGGATTGTTGCTGGGACACTCCCCTGTCCTTTTCGCCCAGACGGCACCATTGTGCCAGATAGTCGTGTCAGAACAACCAGTCTTTGTATTAGCCCTGAAAAGACAGAAGCACGTTATGACAAGATTCATTTATTCGATGTTCAAGTCGGTGATGCGGTAGGTGGATATCAAGAATCTAAGTATTTTGAACCAGGTGATCAAACCGTCATTGCTAAAACTCCATTTGGCAATATTGGTTTAATGGTCTGCTATGACCTTCGTTTTCCTGAACTTGCTTTAAAGCTGCGCGCACAAGGCGCAAATATTTTAACAGCACCTTCTGCTTTTACTTACACGACAGGTCAAATGCACTGGCAATTACTTTTACAAGCTCGTGCCATGGATAGTCAATGCCAAGTTTTAGGCTCAGCTCAACAAGGGTGGCACGGTGAAAAAAGACAAACCTGGGGTCACTCTGGTGCTGCGAATTCTCGTGGTCAATTGTTAGATATCATCTCTGAAGAAGGTGCTCAAATGATTACAGTTCCGTTTGACATCGATGCACAGAAAAAAATTAGAGAATCGATGCCATTAATTCAGCATCGTAAACTTATTCAGCTTTGACCTGCTCAGACATAAAAATTGAATACCAAGCTTTACAAAATTACCGCTTATCATTCCTTTTAAATCAGAGAGTATAGATATTCACCTATACTCTATCTGGAAGGAATCATGTCATTAGAAAAAGTTGTTTATACCGCACATGCAAAAGCTACTGGTGGGCGTGATGGTCGTGCTACATCATCAGATCAAATTTTAGATGTTCAGCTCGCTGTACCAAAAGAAATGGGTGGTCCCGGTGGTGGAACAAATCCAGAGCAATTATTTGCTGCTGGTTATTCTGCATGTTTCTTAGGTGCGATGAAATTTGTTGCCAACCGCGATAAATTGAAAATCACACCAAATGCTTATATTGAAGGCGAAGTGAGTATTGGTCCTATTCCAACTGGTTTTGGAATAGCAGCCACTTTAAATATTCATCTGGAAGGCTTGGATAAAGAGGAAGCTCAAAAGCTGGTAGATGCTGCTCATATCGTTTGCCCATATTCAAATGCAACACGTGGCAATATTGATGTGACCTTGAATGTGATTGTTTGATCCAGTTGTTTCAATCCTAAAAATCACGCTGATATGCATATGCATCTCAGCTTTTTTGTGGTTATAAGTTAATTTCAACTTAGAAAAAGAAATTTTATATTAGGTGGGATCAAGTAGATTTATGTGTATCTAAAGGAATAATGACTCTTTGCCTCAGCTTGCAGTAATCAGTCCTGCAGCTTAATTTAAAGAAAAATAGTGATTTGGAGATACCTCCACTAACTAGTTCAGTATCTCCAAAATTTCCGTCTTCAACTATATCAATTCAAAAGTACATATGTCTTTTTGACTATTACTCTTTTAATCTAGCAAGTAAACTATTTAAAAAGTATTGCTAAGTCAATTAAGGCGGGCGTTGTAATTGAGCCGATCATTGACTTCATAACACTAGGCGTCCCATTAACGGAAATAGCTGGACGTGCACGAGGAGTTGTAAGTGCTGTATCGCTATTTAGATCTATACGGTATAGGATAGAAGCACCATTATTGTTGCTTATCGCCGCTAGAGCTAATCCATTATCACCACCAGCAATATCGAAACCATCATTCAAGCTTAAGTTCACGCCAAGACTACCTAATCTCACCAATGTTCCATCATTGGGTGGAACTTGCTTCGTCAGTAACTGATTGGCCTGATCTAGATTAAATAATTCGGTGCTAAGAGCTGAAATAGGTGTTTTAAAACTGTTGGTATATGCCGCAGCGCTAATCACTGCATTTGTGATCCCATTAATTTTGCCATCTTGAATGGTTTCACCCGTATCGACATTGATTCGCAGATTTTGCCCTGAATTACTGATGACTCTTAAACGGTCAGCCGTTGGATTGAAGTCAACAGCAAACTGTGTGCCGTCTAGAGTACTAAAGTTACTACCCGTGCCTGCTTTAAGTGCAGTCACAAGTGTTGCAGCACCAGAATTTGGGTTAATGGTATACAAGTTTGCTTGATTAGTTAAACCATATAGTGTATCGGATTTATCAGTAGCAGTACGTAATCTAAAATCAATACCTACGAATTTTTCATTGACCAATACGCCTGTAATTTTTTGTTCGGTCGTATCATTTGGACTATTGATTTCAAATCTAATTAAAGAATTATTATTGGTCAACCCAATTCCTTTTGAAGTGGTTTCTTCTGCTCGATTAAGCGCAATCCCACGAATGGAGGTTTGACGATATTCGTTAGGCAAGTCGCTTGTCTCAAAAATAGCGTTATTGGTCGTTCCGACTTGAGCAAGATTAACTTGAAATAGTTTATATGCACCCGAGACTTTTAATGCAGCAAAACCAATATTATTTATTGGGTCTATATCAAAACCACCGTTATTCGATACATCCTGACCTAAGGGTGCAGAGATACCTAATGTTCCGGCATTTGCATTTTGCAGATAAATGCGATCTGTCGAAGATTCGATACTGTATAATTTTGTACTTGCCGTTCCAGCAAAAGCATTGGTATAAGCTGCGGCACTTACTTCGGTTGTAGCATCACCAACCCGACTAATTTCTCCATCGGTGATGGTGAGACCTGTATCAACATTAACTCTTAGGTTTTGACCATCTTGACCAATAATTCTTAGACGATCCGCAGCAGGGTTGAAATTCACGCTAAGCGCATCAGGATTGGAAGTAATTTTACTAAAAGCTGCATTACCATCTGTCGTATCTGCTGGATCAGCTGTCATTTTAATAACGAATTTTGCTACTCCAGAACTTGGATTTAACGTGTAAATATTACCCAACAAACCTACTGCATATAACTTTCCATCACTTGGACGATGGTCCATTCCAACCAGCTGATCCCCAGAAACTAAACCTGAAATTTTAATATTTGAAATCAGCGAACTAGGTTGGTCGTGATTGAGTGAGCTAATCATACCGTCACTGGTCAGTACCAAGAGATTACCAGTAGCATTTGTTGGAGGAATAGGCTCAGATGAATTTGAATCATTACATCCAACTAATCCGATACCACCGAGTGCGGTGAGGGTGCAGATGAGTGTTTTGAGTTCCATGTATAATTTTCCTTAATTACTGATATTTGATTTTGAAGAACTTCTGATTACACGGTTCAATATGTAAAACAACTCAGCTTTGCTGAGAAACACGTCGAGGTATCTTTAGACTTGGAAAGGATCATTCTATAGTTAAGCATGTAGAATACATAGAAATGTAGATCTTCAAGTTCAATGTCTGTCGCATGTTAATTAACCATATGTTTTTATTATTTTTTAGTAAATATATGTTTTATAGCTATTGTTTTGTATTGTTAGATCTATTTGGTAATACTTCACAGATTTTTTACATTAAGTATGAAACCAAATGCAAAATTAAATTATCACATTGCAAAATCTAAATATTACATAATCTTTAATTTTGTAAAATAATTTTAGTGAGATGTCTTACTGTAATGGCGTTTTGACATAAGATAATTCATAAATATTCCTATAATTCACCTTATAAACCTTATTCAAAATTATTTTTATTTATTAATGTAATTCATTACCTTATGCGAATGCGAAATGCCCAACTATTATAATTGAGCTCTTTTGTTGAATCCTCAGCTTTCGAGCTTAATTTCAAATCAGCGCTTCTTCGTTTTATCGAGAATTATTAAATAATCTCTGAATCACTCCGCCGCTTCATTTGTTACTCGAAGTACTTCCTCTAATGTACTCTTACCTTCAAGCACCTTTCGTAATCCATCATCACGTATCGAACCTGACTGCTGGCGAGCATAGTTTTCAACTTCAAACTCTGCAGCATTCCCGTGAATCAGACGGCGCATTCCATCATCAACAGGGACGATTTCATAAATGGCGGTACGACCACTAAAACCTGTATGCGCACAATGTTCACACCCCTCTGGTTGAGGCAGATTGAGCGCAATACCATCATGGACATTCTTAAAAATTTCTTTTTCAAAGTCATCCGCGGCACGCCAACTATGACAATGCGAACACAAAGTACGAACCAATCGTTGCGCAATCACACCAATTAAAGAACTCGACAGAAGAAATGGCTCAATTCCCATGTCTTTTAAACGCGTCACTGCACCAATCGCAGTATTGGTATGCAACGTCGACAATACCAAGTGACCCGTCAAAGATGCTTGCACAGCAATTTCTGCAGTTTCTAAATCTCGAATTTCCCCCACCATCACCACATCGGGATCTTGACGAAGCATCGCTTTCAATGCACGCGCAAATGTCATATCCACTTTAGTGTTAACCTGAGTTTGTCCAATACCTTCAAGTTGATATTCAATTGGATCTTCCGCGGTCAAAATATTCTTAGATCCATCATTTAAATCCGAGAGTGCAGCATAAAGTGTCGTCGTTTTACCAGAACCTGTCGGTCCGGTCACGAGAATGATACCGTGAGGACGATGCACTAATTGGGTTAATCGCTCGTAATCATCTTTCATCAGACCCAAATGGGTCATATTTAAACGGCCTGCTTGCTTGTCTAAAAGACGCATTACTACGCGCTCACCATGTGAAGAGGGTAAAGTCGAAACACGGACATCCACCTCACGACCAGCCAGTCGTAAAGAGATACGACCATCCTGAGGAATTCGCTTTTCAGCAATATCAAGTTTTGCCATTACTTTAATACGTGAAACTAACAATGGGGCAAGTTCACGACGTGGTTGCACGATTTCTCGAAGTTGCCCATCAACACGTAAACGAACCGATAACTTTTTTTCAAAAGCTTCAATATGTATATCTGATGCACTCACTCGAATGGCTTCGGACAATAATGCGTTAATCAATCTAACAATCGGAGCATCGTCTTCCTGATCCATCAGATCTTCTGCTTCAGGTACTTGATCGGCTAAACTTAACAAGTCAGGATGATCTTCTAAACCAGCAGCCACTTGCTGAGACTCGCCTGTCTCGCCAGCATAACTTGAACTGAGTAACTGACTAAAATCTTGTTCAGTCGCCAATTGATATTGGGCTGTACGCCCCACGTAACGGCGTGCTTCTTGCAAAGCAACCAAAGCAGTATCTTGACGACGGACAATAAAAACTTGATCCCCTTCATAACGCAACAAAACGCCATGCTTTTTTGCAAAACTATACGGTATTTGTATTTGTTTAAGTACTTGCATAAGGGATGATAATCATGATTAAAATTACCTCGAGTGTACTCTAAGCATTTGACAGCGTGAAGACAGTTTTTTAATGAATTTATTTAAGGATATTCCCTATTGTCACTAGATCAGAAACTTGAGCAAAACCCTTCGACTTTAAGATGGTGGGGTGAGCAGCATTTTGAACTCAATCAAGTGCGTGCTTGGCAATTTGGTTCATTGCTCTTTCGACTCACTCGTGGCTTACAAGAATGGCGCATGGAGTACTACCGTCCTCAAATTCAATACGACTACGAACAAAAGTGGCAGGAAATGGATGACCCCCATTTTTCATTTCCTCGTCCAGTGCATGTAGAACGTTACATGTTCAGGGAAACTCACCCTAAAATTCAATTGATACCACGTCTTGCAGATCGATCTGTGGTGATCCGTCCTGTAGACCCAATTTACATTCCAGCTGGTCAACGTGGCACGCTTTATATTAGTACCCCTCTGTGGCTTTCAGGTTATGTCGAAAGTCAAAAGACCCCATTATTCGATATACCGGTCATTATGCCTAAAGATACATGGTTCGGACCTGATCAACGCAGTGGTGAAATGTGTTACGCCACTTCAGTTGATGGTCGAACAGAACTCAAACAACTTCGTCCACGTGCATTTCGTGCAGTCACTCCAATTGACTTTCACAATGTCAGTGGACATCAACTCCGTTTCGATCGAATGAATGTACCTGTTCCTGCCCTGCCTTTGTTTTATAGTGAAAGTACAGAGCGATTATGGACGTCACAAATTAAAGTCATTCACGAAGGGATGGATCGACCAGCACGTATTCGTATTGAAAATCGCACCCCACCATTGGCTGGTGATGTAATTTATGTCAATCCAGCACGTGCCCCAGGTAGTACTTTATTTAACATGTTTGATTCATTCTTCTAAGGGGGGGCATATGGCAGATAGTCTTACCGGCACCATTGCTGATAGCCTCAAAAGTATATTTACCAATATCAATACGGATCGCTTAACTGAAATTATTATTGCGATTGTGCTTTGCTTTATTGGATTCCTTTTTGCTCGAGTCGTTTCCAATACTTTTGTTAGAACGATCGGCGCCAAATTTAATGCTCATCAGCGTTTGGTATGGCGTCGCGGTATTTTTTATTTTATTTTCCTCATCTTTGTGATGGCGAGTTTAAAAGAAGCAGGTTTTAAATTAAGTGTATTTCTAGGTGCCGCTGGTATCTTGACCGTAGCGCTGGGTTTTGCCTCCCAAACCTCTGCGACGAACTTGATTAGCGGTTTATTCTTGATTGGTGAAGGTTCTTTTGAAATTGGTGACACCATTCAAATTACGTTAATTCGTGGACATACCATCGAAGGCGAAGTGATCTCCATTGATTTACTGTCTGTCAAATTACTGACTCAAGATAATGTCTATGTCCGTTTACCTAATGAGCAATTAATTCGTGCTCCCGTACACAACCTTTCTAAATTTCCGATACGGCGCATTCCCATTACACTTGCAATCAACTTTCATGAAGACATCATTAAAGTACGAGAAGTTTTATTAAAGGTGGCGAACAGCTATCCTTTAGTGTTAGCAGATCCTAAACCTGCTGTGACGGTAACCGCATTCCGTGAATCTTCAATCGAATTGTTATTCGCCATTTGGTGCCAACAGGAAAACTTTTTGAAAGTGCGTGATGAAATGCAAGAACGCATTCGAAATGGTTTTGTTGATCACCATATTGAAATTCCTGTACCTAAAATGGGCTTTGTTGATCGCCCTCCACAACCCTCGTTGACAGATGAGGAAATAGACCAATACGCCAATGATAAGGAAATCAAAAGAGAGCCTAAATTATAATGAATTAAGGTTAATGCTTGATCTCAGGATCAAGCATTAGTCTCTTCTACTCGTTTTTGCTCTGGCGCTGGAGCGATGTACGCAATAATCAACATTAATCCTCCCGCGCCTAAAAATGATAAAACTCGACTTAGAGTGCCGATATGGGATAAATCTAACAACACCAACTTAAAAGTCACGATCGCCAAAATACTTGCACCAAACATCCATACCACTCGATTATGGATGATAGCGGCATATTTCATCACAATGAATGCCATGACCACCCACAATAATGTCAACGCCAATTGCACTGCAGAATCTTGCCAAATGATCCACTGGTTATAAGGTGTAGCAAAATAAAAATGTAAGGCTCTAAGAAGTACATAACTACTTACCCATAGCACAGCGAGTAAGATCAAGAATGCGCCAAGTGTTCGCTCTAGCCCCATTCTGATTTGACTGCGAAGCACCTGAATAAGCACCCACAAACCAGTCAGACTGACGAAATCAATAGGGTTTAAGATTGGGATAAAATATTTCCAAAAGGGTTCTACCACCCAAATTTGTGAGCTGACAATCCAGCACAACAATAAAATGAGGCTGGTCTTTGTTAACCAAAGCTTATTCAAGTCTGTTGTTTTAGAAACACTATAGCCATAAAGTATCAACGGTAAAAGAACAGCTCCCATCATAGGTGACATTGAAACTACACCCACACTGGCACAAGCTAAAGAAGCGAGTCCACCAAAGGCGATCCATTCATTTTCGTACTGAGCATTTGAAATTGGTTTTAACCACAGATAGCTCAGGCCCAAGCAAGCCAAGATAAACAAGCCTTGCTCACCAAATGACTGCCAGACGATGACTCCTTGAGTGTATTGATCGATCAGCATAATAGCTGCGAACACTACAATAGGAATCAGCCCCAACCATTTTGGTAATAACCATGACCATGAGACTACTTGGCGCGGTTGCAACACAAAATTGGCAGCAAAATAAATCGCAGTTGTGAATGCAAGTGTGTAGATTAATCTCATCGGTTCACTAAAACTTTCCACACCTTGATAAAGCAGTAAAAGACTCGCAAAAAAAGAAAAAATAGACAGGAAAATTTTATCTGACAGTGTCAGCTGTTTTTGATAACGCATCACAACATTGGAGACCACAATCGCAAGGATATAACTTAGACCTAGTAACCATGGGATGATATTTGGAATTGATGCTAACTCGATCAAATAGTATAAATACGAAAATAATCCAACTGTTAACAACGCATAACCTAATGTTCGCCCTACCCTAAACTCACGATGCAAACCCCATATTAAAATAAGAAGTCCTTCAATGATCCACCCGATCACACTCCATACTTGTGGGATCAAGATCGGCGGGACAAAACTTAGAAAAATAAAACCTAACATTAAATAATTTTGTTTAATCGCCGTATCAAATTTCGCATGCTGCACAACTTTAAAAATCGCAAAGTGAGTCAATGCAAAACCCAAACACAAGGCAATTTGAACCGATGTTTGATCTAAATACATGAGATGTAAAAATGCATATGCGACCAACGGACTGACATACATCAATGCGGAGTCAATAATACGCTGACCTAAATGAGCTTGATTTTGATGTGTAGCGAGCTGGTTAAATCTGAAACCCGACCAAATAAATACACTCGCATGTGCAATAACTAGACAGGATAAAACGAATCTCTCTGCAACACCGCCATTCAAAAAAGCATAACCACCACCGATAACAATAATGAGCAGCAACGCTATTTGAGTGAGTATTTTCCATGGATGTAATGTACAAATTACACCTACAACACAATTGACCGCTAGATAATAAGACAGTAATTGAGCTGAGGAAAAATCTGCATGAGGTAATGTGAACGGTGCAATATAAGCAACCAAAACGCCCATCAGGGAAAGCTCCACTGACCGCTGTTTTAAAATCAGCATGACCAACGACAGCATGCTCAAGCTGTAAAGCGTAATCGTATTAATGAGATTTAACAGATTATAGTGATAAGCAAATAGAATACTTAATAACAATCCCGCAAAACCCAGTCCTTGTAAAGCAAGACCAAAGCCGCGGTTTTTTTTCTGTATATGATAACCAAAGGCAACACATATGATCGCGATGACAGCAACAGCCAAAAGTTTGATTGAAAGACTTAAGGTCCAATGTTCAACCATATATCTCAATAATAAGACGACCCCAATCACTAGGACGGTAATCGCAACTTTGAGAACAGGATTCCCATGAAAGATCCATCGTCTGATTTGCATCCCAAAACCCAAATCATGCTGCTGATTTGTCTGGATTTCCTCTGAATCTTGTAAAATACTTGTGGTGCTGGTCTGATCGTCTCGATCTAGTTTTATTAGCTTTTCCTGCAAAGCACCGATTTGAATTAATCGTCCCTCAAGTTGTCGCAACCAGTTTAGAAAAAAATAAATCCAGAGTGTTAAACCTAATCCAACCAACCATGTCCAATCGAACAAGCTGCCAATTAGTGCAAGAAATGACGAAATATATAAGGGCAATCGTGATGTATTCTGTTTCGAATAATGAGTCTGTTGCTCAATGTTGGTAAGCGGTTTTTCAATATGATGGGCATATTGCATAACACTTATGAGGAATGCAGCAACACATAAAAACGTAATGATCGGCAACGCTAGAACCCAAGTACTGATCGCTACTATGATGAGGAGCATCAACCAAATCATTTTTATTTCACTATGTTGCTTCAGCATACACATCATTCCTTTTTAGCTAGATTGATGATACCTCAGCAAGAATTGGCATTTTGCGTTTTTCATCGCATATTCTGTACACTTGATTGCAAATCTTGTATCAGCGCAACTGCTGAAAATCACGTACAATGAAAAAGTTAATTGGATTAGGAACGTTTCAATGCCACCATTTGTCTTGGTCGATGGGTCATATTTTTTATTTCGTGCTTATCACGCACTACCACCGCTAACGACGTCAACAGGTTTACAAACCAACGCAATTCGCGGAGCTATTTCTGCTATCCAAAAGTTAATGCGTCGTGTTCAACCTACACACATGGCTGTCATTTTTGACACACCTGAACCAACTTTCCGTCATCAACTTTCCCCAATATATAAAGGGGATCGACCGAGCATGCCTGACGAACTCGCTCAACAAATTCCGTATTTACATAATTTAATTCGTGCTTTAGGTATCCCACTCCATGCCATACCTGGTGCGGAAGCCGATGATATCATCGGTACGCTGGCAAAACGTGCAGAAAATGAAGGCTATCAAGTCTTGATTTCCACAGGCGATAAAGACATGGCTCAATTGGTCACGGACAAAGTGACACTTGAAGACAGTTTTAAAGACAAGCCCATGGATGTGAATGGCGTTTTTGAAAAGTTTGGTGTTTGGCCGAACCAAATTATTGATTATTTAACCCTCATGGGAGATGCCTCTGACGGCATCATGGGCGTTCCTGGTATCGGAGCAAAGACTGCGGCTAAACTGCTGAATGAATATGGTTCAATTGGTGGCATTCTTGAAAATGTCGATAAAATTAAAGGCAAAGTAGGCCAAAATATTAAAGACAATGTAGATGGTATTGCGCTAGATCATCAGCTAGCAAGTATTGTTTGTGACTTAGACATGAATCTGACCTACGATGATCTTAAACTCCGAGATCCAAATGTTGCAGAGTTACGTCAGCTTTACACCGAACTTGAGTTTAGAAATCAACTTCAGTCTTTAGATCATCCCAACAATCCAAATAGTGCTGCGTATAAACAATCAAGTCAAGTTGTCGCAAAACCGAGTACTGCAACATCGAAAATCGAAGACCAAGCGGTTCAAACTAGTGTAGATGATCAGCTTGGCGAGGCAACTTACCATACCGTTTTAACACCAGCGGATTGGGAAAAACTCTTTCAAAGATTGACTACTGAGAAACGCTTTGCTTTCGATACTGAAACCACAAGTTTAGATTATCGTGTTGCAGAGATGGTAGGCTTCTCTGTGGCATTTGATGCCCAAGATGCATATTACGTTCCGCTTGCTCACGACTATGAAGGTGCTCCAGAGCAATTGGATCGCGACGCTATTCTTGCGCAAATCAAACCAATTTTAGAAAACGCTGAGATTGAGAAGATTGGTCATCATTTAAAATATGATGCTCATATTCTCGAAAATCATGGAATTCATTTACAAGGCTGGTACTTTGACACCATGCTTGCCTCGTACGTGCTCAATGCTGTGGCGACGCGCCATGGTATGGATGACGTTGCGCGCGTTTATCTTAGCCACTTAACCACTACTTACGAACAAGTGGCGGGCAAAGGTGCTAAACAAAAAACCTTTAATCAAATTGAAATCGAAACAGCAGCGCATTATGCCGCTGAAGATGCCCATGTAACCTATCGTTTGTATGAGGTATTGGAGCGTAAGCTTAAAGAAATCCCAGAGCTTTTCAATATTCTTCATCAAATCGAAATGCCGACAGCTGCAGTTCTGACGACGATGGAAGAAAATGGAATTCAGCTCGATTTGAGTTTCCTCGATCAATTGGGTCAAGAATTTTCTAATACAATTCTAGAGTTAGAAAATCAGATTATCGAAATCGCTGGTCAACCTTTTAATGTCAGCTCACCTAAGCAGGTGGGTGATATTCTTTTTGATAAGTTAGGTTTAAAAGGTGGTAAGAAAACTTCAACAGGTCAATACAGTACCAGCGAAAGCATTCTTGAGAAAATTGATCACCCGATCGCTGCACTTATTTTAGAATATCGTGGCTTGTCTAAATTAAGAAGTACCTATACTGACGGTTTAATCAAACAAGCCAATAACGAAAGTCATCGTGTTCATACCAGCTACCATCAAGCTTTAACCGCAACTGGACGATTATCTTCTACTGATCCTAATCTTCAGAATATTCCAATTCGCGAAGAGATCGGTCGTCAAATCCGAAAAGCTTTTGTTGCACCTGAAGGTCGGGTTTTACTTGCTGCCGATTACTCACAAATTGAACTACGTCTTATGGCACATTTTTCACAAGATGAGGCTTTAGTTGACGCGTTTAATCACGGCCAAGATGTTCATCGCCGTACTGCAGCAGAAGTATTAAATATTGCTTTGGATGATGTAACCAATGATCAACGTCGCCAAGCCAAGGCAGTCAACTTTGGATTACTTTATGGCATGTCTGAGTTTGGTTTAACACGTCAGTTGGGATTCACACGCGAAGAATCTCAAAATTACATTAAACAATATTTCCATCGCTATCCTGGCATTTATGAATATATGCAACGCACACGACAAGTCGCCTTAGAACAAGGCTTTGTTGAAACCATTACAGGGCGACGCTTATACACCCCAGATATCGATGCGCGCAATATGATGATTCGAAAGGCAGCTGAACGCGCTGCAATTAATGCGCCTCTTCAAGGTTCTGCTGCGGAGATTATCAAAATGGCAATGATCGAAGTAGATAAAATTCTCCCTAAAGATCAGGCCAAATTATTATTGCAAGTTCACGATGAATTAGTGTTTGAGGTAGATGAAGCGATTGCTGACGAGATCTCTATTAAAATCGCAGATGCAATGCAAGGTGTTGTTCAACTCTCTGTGCCACTTGTTGTTGAAGTCGGCAAAGGGAAAAACTGGGGCGAAGCGCACTAATTTCTAAGATTCTTAAATTGCAAAAAAGGACTCATTTGAGTCCTTTTTTATAAAATTGTTAAAATCCGTAATCTAGATTTAACCAATTGATTTCAACATGATTTCAGCAATATAAAGTGTAAAGAATGCAAGGATTGGAGATAGATCAATCATCCCTAAATTTGGCATTACTTTACGGAATGGTGCCAACATCGGTTCAGCTAATTCTTGAATCACTTCAATATAAGGTGAACGTGTTTGTGAAAACATCAAAATCCAACTACATATGATGTAAGCGAACAGTAAATATTTAAGAATTGAAATTAATGCCTGCAACATTGAAAGTACTGTTGAACCAATAAAGTACAATACATCGCCTGTTGGTAAGGCATTTAAATATTTATAGCCAAATACCTTAAGAAAATACAACAACACGATCAGCACTAAAGCTGCTAGATTTACACGCCCCTGTGCCACAGTTGGCAAGATTCGTCCAAACACATCTACAATTTTAGTTGCTTTCACTGTCGATAGCACAACAGGGTTATATGGACTGACTGCCGCCAATTGCATTAAAAAACGGAAAAATACCAATAAAATCGCAACATTAATGATAATGTCAAAAAATAGCGCAGAGTTCGCACCCATACTTCAATTTTCCTAAAATTTAGTTATTTAGAACTATCACTTAATTCCTGAGCGAGCTCCTGACTGCGTTTTTTTGCAGCCGCAAGAGCAGCTTGAATATTCTGTGAAATTTGCGCTCGATCAAAAACTTCCAAGGCCGCTTGAGTTGTACCATTTGGTGATGTCACATTTCTACGCAGTTCAGATGGCGTATTAGAACTGGTGATCGCCATTTGTGCAGCACCGAGAGCTGTTTGTAGCGTTAATGCTGTTGCAATTTTCTCATCCAAGCCTAAATTTTTCCCAGCACGAATCATACTTTCCATCATATAGAAAAAGTACGCTGGACCTGACCCCGATACCGCAGTTACTGCATCAATTTGCTCTTCTGAGTTTACCCAAAGTGTTAAGCCTGTTGCAGCTAAAATCTGACTTGCCAATTCACGCTTTGCTTGGTCAACAACGTCATGAGCATATAAACCATGGGCACCTGTTTGAACCAATGCAGGTGTATTAGGCATGACACGAACGATAAACTCCGTCCCCGTTAATGCAGCAATCGTTGCAATTTCAGCTCCTGCTACAATCGAAACAATTAACTTATTCTCAAATTTATCTTTTAACGGTTTAAGAACTTGTGCCAGTACTTGTGGTTTCACCGCCAGAACAACAACATCAGCATTTTGGATCGCGTCTTCATTATTGTCTGTAACTTGAATTTCTTTTTCTTTTAATAACTCTCTCACACGTTCTACAGGATCGGAAACTGTAATACGCGTTGTTGGTAAACCACGACTAATCAACCCTCCAATTAGGGCTTGAGCCATATTACCACCACCAATGAAACAAATATTACAGTTTAACGCAACACTCATGAACGACTCTCAACCTTGATTTTATAGCGATGAAACTAACTTTGGCTGCCAACCACCGACTTCACAATATTCTGATTCAGCCAGCCAAAACCCTTTTGGCGTGAAAACACCAAGCATAACATTATCTAAGCTTAAAATTTGAATAGTATGACGCTTCCATGGAAAAATTTGTGCCTCTTGAATTGCTTTTTTTAATGGCCATTTCCCCACACGTCCATGCAAATGGACTTTTTCCCCACCTTGACGATAATGCAATGTCAGAGACTGATTTAAAAGTTCTGTACGCAGACCACACTCTTCATGATGTTGGCAGATCTTAAATTGACCCGAAGCTAAATTAACAACTTGCTGGATTTCAAATTTTATTTCCGAATCAGTTGTGTTTGATTCTGCTAAGTATTCATCCTTAGGAACTCGATATAAGATATTTTGGAAACGAACATAATATTGTCCATTCCAATGCAATGCTGCTTGTGCATCAGGTTTCGCCAAAATAACTTCTTCAGTCAATCGCTCTACCATCTCAAATGCAGGACGGTATTGATCCTTACCTTTCATCCAATTGGATAAAAGTTGTCTTCTTCTTGCTAAACTTAATTGATTGAGTTGTCGTAAATCTAGATGATCATCATCGCCACAGAACGCCAAATCCTGTTGTAAAATCTCTTGCAAAATTTCATCCGCATCTTGCATCAACACACTGGTTCTCACAATCGCCTGTTGCATTTTAGGGAATCGGCTTTGCAAAATATTCCAAAGCTCATGACGGCACCAAGCTCGATCATAGTGCGTATCAAAATTGGTCGGGTCATCCACGTAGGGCAATTTGAGTTGTTCTACCCATTGGCAAATCTGCTCACGACTTAGATTCAATAATGGTCGCCAAATAATG
Source organism: Acinetobacter sp. 24-47-67 (assembly GCF_056779735.1). NCBI lineage: Bacteria > Pseudomonadati > Pseudomonadota > Gammaproteobacteria > Moraxellales > Moraxellaceae > Acinetobacter > Acinetobacter sp. 24-47-67. The sequence goes on along the minus strand of NZ_JBWYIK010000002.1, from coordinate 320,907 downwards.
ATGTCTTCACGTGAATCTAATAATTTCATCGCGGACAACCCCTGTATTCCAGCACCAGAGAACAAACGTAATAATACGGTCTCAGCTTGATCCTGCTGATGATGTGCCAGTACTAAAATATCTGTGTCGGATAAATGATGTTTAAAAGCTTGATAACGTGCTGCTCGAGCTTGCTGTTCCAAATTCCCCTCAGCAACTTGAACTGTCTCGAGAACCACAGGGATGTGCGCTGCTATACAAAATTGATGGACGAATTCAGCCCATTCCTGATTTGCAGATTGCAACTGGTGGTTAATATTAATCGCACGGATTTTTTGGGGAATTAATTGAGACATGAGATACAGCAACAGCATGGAATCCATGCCGCCACTACATCCCACTAAGAACGTGTGTTCATCACCAAATTTGGCAATTTGTTTTAAGAAGCTAGACCTGAATTGTCGCTGCCAAACTTCATTAAACGTTGGTAACGTGCTTCGCATCTTGCATTTGCATCCATTGGAACAAGCTCATCAAGTGCAGCTTGTAACACATGTTTTAATTTATCCATGACTACGTCTGGCTGAAGATGAGCACCCTCACCTTCATCTACAACATACTCAACAATACCAAGTTCTTTCAGTTTATCCGCAGTGAGTGCAAGTGCTTCACTCGCTTGCTCAGCTTTTTCAGCAGTTTTCCAAAGAATTGAGGCACAACCTTCAGGTGAAATCACAGAGTAAATACTGTGAGAGAGCATAATCACACGATCTGCAACGCCAATGCCTAATGCACCGCCAGAACCACCCTCGCCTAGAACAGTCGCGATGACAGGTACTTTTAAACTTGAGAGTTGAGCTAGACTCGTAGCAATTGCTTCTGCTTGTCCACGCTCTTCAGCACCTACACCAGGGTATGCACCCATGGTGTCAATAAATGTGAAAACTGGAAGATTAAAGCGTTCAGCCATATCAAGTAAACGCTGAGACTTGCGATAGCCTTCTGGATTACTCATCCCAAAATTATGCTGTAACTTTTCACGTGTACTACGACCACGATGTTGACCAACCACCATCACAGCCTGACCATTAAAACGTGCTAAACCGCCAACCATTGCACCATCATCACCATATAAACGGTCACCATGAAGTGCATCAAATTCTGTAAAAATTTCGCTCACATAATCTAAAAATTGTGGGCGATCTGGATGACGCGCAATTTGAACCGTTTTCCATGCTTTAGATTGAGCAGCTTTATTTTTCATAAGTCGATGAATATCCCTAAATTAACTATGACGTAGTTAACTAATAAAATTCGCTTATCAGCTTCTGTTAGCCAATAAATTGTTCCGACTGAATATTCAAAACGATATCCCAATGTTTAAATTGCACCTGCTCATCATGCAGCTCTGCAACCAACAAAGGCCATTGTTTTGCATCACCAGAAACTTTCAGTTGCCATTGTTGCTCATCTAATATCTTTAATTCAATGGCAGGAAGCATCTCATCGCTTCGGCTGTGATTCAGCAAAATTGCGAGACGAAGGAGCAAACATAGATAGACAAGTTTAATTCCACCGACTTTCGTCACATCATTTTTTGCTTCAGCACGCAATTTACGGCGATGATGAGCGACCAAATGTGACAAATGATTTTGATCAATTTGTGAAAAACCAGCAATGTCAGAATGCTGAAGCAAATATGCGCCATGACGATGATAACCACTATGACTAATCGCTAAACCAATTTCATGAAGATAAGCTGCTCGACGTAGCAAATCACTATCGTCATTATTTAGACCAAGCGTTCCTGCCACGGTATCAAATAATTGTTGAGCCGTTTCAACAACACGTTCTGCTTGTTTTTGATCAGCACCATAACGCCCCATCAAGGCTTGTACGCTACGATCTCGAATATCTTCATGCTGGAAACGCCCGAGTAAATCATACATTACACCTTCTCGTAAGGCGCCATCTGAATAGACTAGCTTATCAACTTGAAGAACTTCAAATACAGCGTATAAAATCGCAATACCCGCAGGTAGGACTGCACGACGATCTTCCTTAAGACCCTCAAATTCCATGTCTGAAATATGCTTGTATTTGAGTAACTTATCTTTAAGTTTTTCCAAGCCTTCTCGCGTCAAGTTTTCCTGATCATCGCTCCAACCCATATTTACCGCAATTTGACGACAGGCTTTAATGGTTCCACTTGAACCAACAACAGTATCCCATCCTGCCGCACGGTAAGTAGTCGCGATACCCGAGATTTCTTTGCGTGCCGCAGTCACCGCACGATCGAAAGCTTTTGGATTAATATCTCCGTCTGCAAAATAGGCCTTCGTAAATGCAACGCATCCCATTTGCACGGATTCAGTATGAATCGGCTCAAACTCTTCACCAATGATTAACTCAGTCGAGCCACCACCAATATCAATCACCAAACGGCGACCGCTGTTCGCCATAGTATGTGATACACCTAAATAAATTAAGCGTGCTTCTTCACGACCAGCAATAATTTCAATAGGTTTAGGCAGAATTTCAGCTGCTTTTTGAATGAATTCATGCCCATTTTTAGCTTGGCGCAAAGCATTGGTGGCCACAATTCTTAAACGATTCGATTGGACTGAACTTAGGCGCCCTACAAATCGAGCCAAGCATGCTAAACCACGTTGTTGAGCAGCTTCTGTCAAATTTTTATTTTCATCTAAACCTGCGGCCAATTGGACCTTTTCAGACATCGATGCGACTTTTTTTACCTCACCATGATCAACTCGAGCAATCGCCAAGTGGAAGCTGTTTGAGCCCATATCAATGGCTGCAAGGAGTTCTTCATCAATCAAAAAATCAGACATTGTTGCGCTAAGTTCAACCAGAATTGTGCCTAGATTAATTCACATAACTGTAATTTAAAAGCCATTTATTTAGTCAATTTAACGACTATTTAAAAAATCATCATATATGACAATTGTGTTACACCGATCATGGAAATCGTGAGCATCAATTAGACATTTACAGAATTTAGTCCGAAAATAAACCCTATCCCCTACTTTGTTAAAGTGGTCTATGTAATACTTATATACATAGATAGACCGTTTTCAAAAAATTATTCGGAGCAAATTCCATGTCTGCTAATATCGTTAATACAACTGATGCTAATTTTGAAGCTGACGTTTTAAATTCTGACACGCCAGTTCTTGTTGATTTTTGGGCAGGCTGGTGTGCGCCATGTAAAGCTATTGCTCCTGTACTTGAAGTTTTAGCAACTGAATACGAAGGTAAAGTTAAAATCGTAAAAGTTGACGTAACTTCATGCGAACAAACTGCTGTAAATTACAATATTCGTAATATCCCAGCTTTATTGATGTTTAAAAATGGTGAAGTTGTTGCTCAACAAGTTGGTGCAGCTCCTAAATCTAAACTTGCAGCTTTTATTGAAGAAAATATCTAATTCTTTCAATTTTAATTGCCTTGAAAGCGTCAAATTTTTGGCGCTTTTTTTGACGGTAAAATTGACAAAGAGCCATATCTCACTTATATTGCATGATCAAGAAACACTTGGACAATTTCTCCTCGTTTCTTACAATACACAAAACATAAGATCGCCGCTCGGCTAAAGAAATTGTTTACACATTTCTCCTCGAAAGAACTTACTAGATTCTGAGTTTGTTATTGTGCAAATCAATTGCTGCTCTTTTCTTGCACTGCGGATGTCTTTTGCTTCTATTCTATCTGTGTTCCACACTTCCTTTTAATTCAATCGACCATTTATGAACTTAACTGAACTCAAGAAAAAACCGATAGGCGAACTCATCAAAATTGCTGAGTTCATGGGCCTTGAAGGAATGGCACGTAACCGTAAGCAAGACATTATTTTTGCCATTTTGAAACGCCATGCTATGAATGGTGAAGAAATTTTCGGCGATGGTGTTCTTGAAATTCTGTCTGATGGTTTCGGTTTTTTACGTTCTGCAGCAGGGTCTTACCTTGCGGGTCCAGATGACATTTATGTCAGCCCTTCTCAAATTCGCCGCTTCAATTTGCGCACTGGGGATACGATTACAGGTACGATTCGTCCACCAAAAGAAGGCGAACGTTATTTTGCACTTTTAAAAGTGAATCAAATTAACTACGACACGCCAGAAAACTCTCGCAATAAGATTCTTTTCGAAAACTTAACGCCTTTATTCCCAACTGAACAATTAGTGATGGAGTTAGGAAATGGTTCGACTGAAGATTTAACTGCGCGTGTTGTCGATTTAGTTGCTCCAATTGGTAAAGGTCAACGTTCAATTATTGTTGCACCACCTAAAGCTGGTAAGACAATGTTGATCCAAAACATTGCTCAATCTATTGTTCGTAATAATCCTGAATGCTTCCTAATCGTTCTTCTCATTGATGAGCGCCCAGAAGAAGTAACAGAAATGGAACGTACCGTTCGTGGTGAAGTTGTTGCTTCAACATTTGACGAATCACCTGCACGTCACGTTCAAGTCGCTGAAATGGTGATTGAAAAAGCGAAACGTCTGGTAGAACACAAAAAAGACGTTATTATTTTGCTTGACTCAATTACACGTTTAGCACGTGCATATAACACTGTTATTCCATCATCAGGTAAAGTTTTAACTGGTGGTGTTGATGCCCACGCTTTAGAACGTCCAAAACGTTTCTTCGGTGCTGCACGTAATATCGAAGAAGGTGGTTCACTTACGATCATTTCTACTGCTTTAATTGAAACTGGCAGTAAAATGGATGAAGTCATCTACGAAGAATTCAAAGGTACAGGTAACCAAGAAATTACGCTTGATCGCCGTATTGCAGAGAAGCGCGTATTCCCTGCGATGAATATCAAGAAATCTGGTACACGTCGTGAAGAACGTCTCATGGATGAAGATAAACTACGTAAGGTTTGGATTTTACGTAAGCTTCTCCATCCTATGGACGAACTTGCTGCGATGGAATTCTTACTTGATCGCATGAAGGAAACCAAGACCAATGATGATTTCTTCGATCAAATGAAACGCAAAGCTGCCAACTAATACGCAAAAGGCCATCATTTATTGATGGCCTTTTATTTGGGTTGACACCATTTACATAAATACACAATACTAACTTTTGAATGTAACTTTTCTTGCAAGTATGTGATTTTTATCATCTTGTATTTTAATTCCCTTTATTTTTTAAGTATTTACTTAGTATTTCTCCAATTCAAAATGCAAAAATGATTGTAATTTTCTGTTAAAAATAGGGTCAAATTTCTCATTTTTTAAGCATTTTTTCATTTCGCCTAGTAGTAATTCAAAATACTCAGTGATAGCATGTCGGCATACCAGTTAGGCTGCTCCATGCGTTATTAACCTTACTAACGTTAGGAATAATAAAAGCACACAACAGACTAACCGGGTTTTTTGTCTCAATTTATTTTAATGAGAGTGATGCCATGTTATTCAAAAAAATTGCTATTGCTGCTGCCGTTGCTACTACTTTAGCTTTCGTTGGTTGTGCTAAAAAAACTGAAGAAGCTGCTGCTGACGCAAACGCTGCTGCATCTGAAGCTGTAGAAGCTGCTTCTGAAGCTGTTGTAGCTGCTGACGCTGCTGCTGTTGAAGCTTCTTCTGAAGTTGCTGCTCAAGCTGACGCTGCTGCTGCTGAAGCTACTGATGCTGCTGCTGAAGCTACTGACGCTGCTGCTGACGCTACTGCTGCTGCTTCTGCTGCTCAATAATCTAAAGTTTAGATTATTCGAAAAAAAGAGAACCTTTGGTTCTCTTTTTTATGCGCTGAATTTTATGAATACGCATAAAGTTAAGAGCATAAAAAAACCTGAGCTGAGCTCAGGTTTTTTTATGTTATTTGATCAAGCGATTAATCGACTTGCTCTGTCCCTACACGCTGTCTAAACTTTTGACCAGCACGGAAGGTCACTACACGGCGAGCAGAAATAGGAATCTCCTCACCTGTTTTTGGATTACGCCCTGGACGCTGACGCTTGTCACGCAGTTCGAAATTACCAAAACCCGATAATTTGACATGTTCACCTGCAATTAATGCCTGGCTAATTTCATCAAAAAACAACTCAACCATTTGTTTAGCTTCACGACGATTTAAACTCGTCAGCTCACTCAAATGATCAGCCATTTCTGCTTTTGTTAATGCTGTCATGAGGCCCTCAATGTCGCTTGGTAAGTGTTTTCTAACACTTGTAAAATATTATCCATACCAGATTTAATTTCAGCATCCTCAAGCGTGCGACTCGGATGCTGCCATAAAAGTGCAAACGCCAATGAACGTTTACCCTCTTCTACACCTTGACCCGTATACACATCGAATAACCAAGAAGAATCAAGTAACTCTCCTCCAGTTTTTTCGATAAGTTGCTGAATTTCACTAACATTAATCTTATCACTAATTAAAACTGCAATATCACGTCTCACTGAAGGAAATCGTGATAATTCTGTAAAATTAGATACATAAGTTTGCAAAACAGACGATTGATCGAGTTCTGCTACCCATGTCGTTGCGAGATCAAGCTCATCTTCAAGCGATGGATGTAAACGACCAATATAACCAATCGATTGTCCGTCCACTAAAATTTCAGCAGATTGACCTGGATGTAACCATGAACGCTCTGAACGCACATATTCTACTTGAACTCGCCCAGCCGCCAATACAGCCTCAATTTCACCTTTAAAATCGAAGAAATCCATTGGCTGAGGTTTAGCATGCCAAGATTCCTGATTCTTCGCACCTGTTGCCACAATCGCAAGTGTAGGTATTTGCTTAAGATCATGAATACTGGTTGCTTCTTGATAATCAAAACGTAAGCCAAGCTCAAAGAAGCGTACGCGACATTGTTGACGATTAACGTTGTATTGGACACAAGGAATTAAGCTTGAAAGTAAAGTCGAACGCATTACAGCCAAATCACTTGAAATTGGATTTGCCAATGCCAAAGGATTTACACTTGGATTTAACTGTTTTTCAAGTTTTAAATCAGCAAAACTAAAGCTGATTGCCTCTTGGTAACCAAGTGCAACCAAAGTTTGACGTAATTGTGCAACTTCAAATTGATCTTGGTATTTTGCAAGTTTCACATCAATCACAGGCAAGCTGATTTGAATGTTGTCATAACCATGAATACGTGCAACCTCTTCAATTAAGTCTTGGTAGATTGCCATATCATAACGATGTGATGGCGGTACGACAGACCATTGACCTTGTGCTTTAATTGTTACCTGACAACCTAGACGTGTTAACGCATCAGTAATAAAGTCAGAGTCAACTTTATAACCAAGAAGTTGATCAACTTGCGCCTGCTCAAGCTCGATTGCTTCGCGTGTTGGCAATACTGTTGGATTTTCTGCTACAGTAATTGGACCAAATTCACCACCTGCAAGCTCAGAAATCAACTGAGATGCACGGTGCATTGCGATCATTGGAAGTTCGAAATCCACCCCACGCTCATAACGCTGAGACGCATCTGTATGTAAACCGAAGCTACGCGCACGACCCGCAATATGAAGTGGTGCAAAGAATGCTGATTCAAGGAAGATTTCAGTCGTTGCGTCTGTCACCGATGAAGACAAACCACCCATGATGCCCGCAATTGCTAATGCTTTTTGGTCGTCTGCAATCACCATCACGTTGTCTTGCATTTCAACTTCTTGCTCATTCAATAGAACAAGTTTTTCACCTGCAGTTGCTTGGCGAACGTGTACCGCACCTTGAACTTTACCACCATCAAATGCGTGAAGCGGTTGACCCAACTCCATCAATACATAGTTGGTAATATCAACCAAGATACTGTGCTGACGGATACCAGAACGAGCCAGTGCACGCTCCATCCATTCAGGAGTTGGCGCTTTGGTGTTGACATTTTTGATCACACGACCTAAGTAACGTGGGCAACCTTCAGTAGATACAACGACCTTCTTTTCATCAGCAATCGTTGCAGCCACTTCTTTAATTTCAGGCGCAGTCACAGGAAGTTGGTTAATCACACCAATTTCACGTGCAATCCCACGAATACTGAAACAGTCACCACGGTTTGGTGTGATACTAATATCAATCACGTTGTCATCAAGGTCTAGATATTCACGTACGTTTACACCGACTGGCGCGTCTGCAGGAAGCTCGAGTAGACCGTCGATTTTATCTTCTAAATCAATTTCAGATGCACCGCACAGCATACCTTGTGATTCAACACCACGAAGCTTACCTTTTTTGATTTTAAAATCACCTGGCAATACTGCACCGATGGTTGCTACGGGTGCTTTCATTCCTGCACGTACATTAGGTGCACCACAGACGATTTGTAATGGTTCACCCGAACCAATGTTGACAGTCGTTACACGTAAACGATCTGCATCTGGGTGCTGTTCTACCGTAAGTACTTCACCTACAACCACACCTGTAAATGGTTTTGCAGCAGGAGATAAATCATCTACCTCAAGACCCAACATGGTCAGTTGGTCAGATAAAGTATCGCTATCGATGGCTGGGTTAACCCATGTGCGTAGCCAATTTTCGCTAATTTTCATTGATATAAAACCTGTAATTCAAATCTCTAGAATCCTCCCTCTAACCCCCTTTGCTAAGGGAGAGAACCCCAAATGATTCTATGGAGTTCCTCAAGTTAGGAGAGGATTTAATAAAAAGTTTTAAGCAAACTGGCGTAAGAAACGCACATCATTTTGGTAGAACATACGCAAGTCGTTTATGCCATAACGAAGCATTGCAAAACGTTCAACACCTAAACCAAATGCAAAGCCTTTGTACTTGTCTGGATCAATACCCGCTGAACGAAGAACATTTGGATGTACCATGCCACAACCTAATACTTCTAACCATTTTCCTCGCTCATCCATGATGTCGACTTCAGCACTTGGTTCTGTGAATGGGAAGTAAGATGGGCGGAAACGTACTTTCAAGTCTTTTTCAAAGAACTCATTCAGCAAATTAACCAATAATCCTTTTAACTCAGCAAAGCTCGTATTTTCTGCAACGTACAAACCTTCAATCTGGTGGAACATCGGAGAATGTGTTTGGTCTGAGTCACAGCGATACACACGACCTGGACATACAATACGAATTGGTGGTTGCTGTGTTTCCATCGTTCGAATCTGTACACCAGAGGTATGCGTACGAAGCAAATGGTTTACATCGAAGTAAAAGGTATCGTGCATTGCACGCGCAGGGTGATGACCAGGAATATTTAATGCCTCAAAGTTGTGATAATCATCTTCAACCTCTGGACCAGTCGCAACAGAAAAACCTGCTTTCGTGAAGAATTGACAAATACGCTCTTGTACTTGGGTCACTGGGTGGATACTGCCCACCTGTTGTCCACGACCAGGCAACGTGATGTCGATCTGTTCACTTGCTAATTTTTGTTCTAGTGCAGCTTTTTGTAATGCAGTTTGACGCTCAGTTAATGCGCCATTAATCGCTTCTCGAACTGAATGAATCTGCGCACCAAAAACCTTACGCTCTTCCGGATCCATTTTACCCAGTGCTTTCGATTGTTCAGCAAGCTGGCTTTTCTTACCCGTAAATTGCACTCGAACCTGATCGAGTGTTGCAAGGTCTTGAGCTGCTGCAATGGCAGCGAGCGCTTCAGTGGTCAGGGCTTCCAGTGACATAGTAACTCTCAAAGCAACAAATATAAAAAATAATATAACTGCGCATTCTAACAGCTTTTATAGCTCCGTATGAAGATCAGCAAGTGTTAAAATTGGATGTGGAATTAAATTGGAAATTACATTTATAAAAAGTTTAAGATATGCGCAATGATCATTGAGAAGATATGTCATGGCATTAGATCAAATTTGGAAACAACAGCTCACACTTGTGACTTACGGCAATGAGTTTTTAAGTCAGGATTTAAGTTTTCAACACTGGAAAAATCATGCGATTTTTAATCAGCACCATTTCCTTTTTCGAGATTTAAATACGCAACACTTATTGGCACAACATTTCCAAGTTTGGTTAGAAAGCTTAAAACGTCAGGGTGTCACACGCTTAAGCCTACATAACTCAAGTTTATTAATCGATGAAAAAAATCCCAATCCAAATGTTGAGCTTTTACCATATCCCCATTTCATTGTCAGTCATCACCGCAATGTAAAAACAGCATGGATCTGTGGTAAAGAACTTGCCGAATGGTATAGTTCTGAACAAGACTTCGACATACCAAACAACCAAACACTCCCTGCACGAATTGAAACATTTTGGCGTTTTGATCTATCCACCCAACATATCAAACGTGTTGAGGCAGATCTTCAAGCACCTAATTGGAATGATATTCACGACTACACAGAGAATGAGCTGTTCGATCGCGCATTAGCACAAGGGGTGGAATCTGTTAAACGTGGCGCAATCTTTTATGGTACTGACGATCAATCACCCTCCAACGCTGGAGCTGCCTTACCATTACTGCCACAAGATTATGCAGCACCTTATGCCAATGAAACCTTAGTGCGTTTCATGCATCTAGAACAACATTTAAAGATTCAAAAACGAAAGCTTTTGGAGCAAGATCATCAAGAATCTCTTGAGGAAGAAAAACAACTGAAGGTATTTCAACAAAAGTTAGATGACCTGAGTGCAAAATTCATTACTAAAGTAGCAAATCACTATAAAACTGCTCATTTAAAAAGCCCCGAAATTCACTCCCCTTTGGATGAAGCTTCAACACATACTCAACATGGAAAACGATTTTTCAACAATGATTCCAGTTCTCACCAACCCACACCTAAAACAGGTAAATCAAATGTGTTTGCCCTCATTTTAGTCACTGCAATAATCTGTTTCTGCGCTTACTATTTTGGACTGTGATGTTTTAAAAATTCATCTAATTGTTCAGTTTTATGAAAATGTAGCCACTTTATATGATGATATTGAGTGGCATTCATCATCTGCAAATATTTAAATCTATTTTTCCCATGTGTTTGGACTACCCACAATATTATTGAGTCTTTACTTAACAATTTCGCCCAATGTTCTCTATTGTTAGAATTTTTCCATATTTTCTTTTGGCTAATCACACGGTATAGCGACCTCTTAATCACACGATAAAGATTTACGCGTAGTGAAAAATCCAACCAAATCACAGTGTCGATCTCACTTAAGATTAAATTTTGAATCAGGGAATAATTACCATCAATCACGAAGCCCTTATTCATAGACCTAACACGATTTATAAATTTTTCTTGAAATTCTATTGAAGATGACTCAGTCCAGTTATCCAACCAAAAGAGATTATCAAGTTCAATATGATCGACTTGCAGTTGAGCAGCCAACTTACGTGCAAAGGTTGTTTTCCCAGATGCTGCTGTACCGACGACCATAATTTTATTCATACTAATCTCTTGGCTTTATTTGATCGTAAACAATGAAAATAAAAAAGACCGCTAAAAAGCGGTCTTTTTCTCATCTACGATGATTAAGCAGCTAATGCGCCTTTAGCTTTTTCAGCTAAAGCAGCAAATGCAACTGCGTCATGCATAGCGATGTCAGCAAGTACGCGACGGTCGATGATCACTTGAGCTTTTTTCAAGCCATCGATCATACGGCTGTACGACAAACCATTTTGACGTGCACCAGCATTGATACGCGCAATCCATAAAGCACGGAATTGACGTTTCTTTTGACGACGGTCACGGTAAGCATATTGACCTGCTTTGATTACCGCTTGGAACGCTACGCGGTAAACACGTGAACGAGCACCATAGTAACCTTTAGCGCGAGCAAGAATTTTTTTGTGACGGCGATGAGCCTGTACACCACGTTTTACACGAGCCATTTATAATCTCCTTAGATGTACGGGCACATACGACGAACTGAAGCAACGTCACTTACGTGAACCATTACACAGCCGCGCAATTGACGAATACGCTTAGCAGATTTTTTGGTCAAAATGTGGCGTTTGAACGCTTGTTTACGCTTAAAACCGTTAGCAGTCGCTTTGAAGCGTTTTGCTGCACCACGGCGAGTTTTCATCTTAGGCATAACAACCTCTTTTGAACACCTGTTCGGCTCGTTTGCACCATTACAATACGACCTGCAGGTAAGGGAGCGAGTATTCTATAGCATCTTTGCGCAAAACAAAAGCACCGTTAATCTTGATTCAGACAAATTAATCTTGATGAGTTTTACTCTACGAAAATTTAGAACAAACCAAGATACACCCAGTAGATAAATAGATATCGACCTGTTTTCGCTATACCCACTACGAAGATAAATTTCCAGAATTTTTCTTTCAAGATTCCTGCAATTAAGGTGATTGGATCACCAATGATAGGCACCCAACTTAAAAGAAGTGACCATGTACCATACTGCTGATAAGCGCGTTGAGCACGAATCATTTGATCTAACTTAAATGGAAACCACTTTTTGGTTTTAAACTGCTCTATTTTTAAGCCCAACCACCAATTAACGCATGAACCCATCACATTCGCTACACTTGCAACAAAAATAAGCATCCACGGCGAAAATTGTTTTAGAGCAAATGACCCCAACAATATTGCTTCGGACTGTAAGGGCAATAAAGTGGCGGCTCCAAAGGCACTTAAGAACAATAAAATCAGATTCATTTACTGGACTTATTCACCGCTAGAAGTTTCTGAGTTTTACGATATTCTTTTATCGACCACGCAATTGCCAACACTACTATGATGACACGTAGCACCGTATATTTACTCGTAATTGCTGGAATCACCTGTTTTAATTGATCCCTAGAATCTGGATCGATTGCTGCAATGATATTTTGCACATGAAATATTTCGACGATATAAGAAGCAACACAGAGTAAAATACCAGCAATAATTGCCCAGTATACTTTTGAATTAGATTCAACAATTTTGCTGAAATTTAAAAAAAAATCCTTCATGGCAGTTCTCCATAAAAAAACCACCAAATGGTGGTTTAGATGTATAGAGTTTAGCACACTTAAATCCGTGATCTACTTTAGTAGTGCAAGCGCCTTTTGTACCGCTGGTCTCTGTTGGATACGTTGAATATAAGCTTCCACTTCAGGAAACTCTGCTAAATGAATACTTTGCCACTCGTGCCGCATCAACCAAGGGAAAATTGCCATATCCGCAATAGAGTACTCACCAGCCACATAGTCTTGCCCAACTAACTGCTTATTGAGCACCCCATATAATCTTTTAGTTTCTGTAATGTAGCGCTCGATCGCATAAGGGATTTTCTCTTTAGCAAATTTAGCAAAATGATGATTTTGACCTAACATCGGTCCTAGACCACCCATTTGCCACATCAACCATTGTTCAACCTGAATCCTCGCGATTTCGTGCTGAGGATAGAATTGTCCCGTTTTACGTCCTAAATATTGCAGTATTGCACCAGACTCGAAAATCGAAATCGATTGATTATTCGGTCCATTTTGATCAACTATCGCAGGAATTTTATTATTAGGAGAGATCGCAAGAAAGTCAGTTTGGAACTGATCATTTTCTAATATATTGATTGGATAGATTTGATAATCTAAAGCCATTTCTTCGAGTGCAATTGTTATTTTTAATCCGTTGGGTGTTCCCCAGTAATATAAATCGATCATTACAGTTCAGGCTCCATATGCCCTTTGTTGATTGATTTATCCACCATAAATCATTTCAAACCAAACAACAAGGATAGAAATTTTTTATTTATAAGTTATAAAAAATCAATTATTTATAAAATATTTTAAAAATTTTTTGAATTTATTATTGAAAAATTTCGGTCTGAACCTATATAAAAAATTGCCAGATTTATGATGATCATCTGGTTCTGTTGATGATAGTCATGACAGAACAACATTCTTATTTTTATGACTTTGCTGACCTCAGGAGGTTTTAATCATGAGTAACTTAAATCTTCATCCATTGTTTCGTCGTAGCATTGGTTTTGATCGTTTAAACGATTTTATTGATTATGCAATGCAAAGTGATGCTCCAAACTACCCACCTTATAACATTGAAAAAAAAGGTGAGAATAAATATCGCATCGTGGTCGCTACTGCAGGATTTAGTCAAGATGAGTTAAATATCAGTCTTGAAAATCAGCTTCTCTCGATCACAGGAAAACCAGAAGCTATTCAATCTGAACAAACCGAATATCTTCATAAAGGAATTGCGCGTCGTTCATTTAAATTATCGCTTCGCTTAGATGAACATATTGAAGTTCAACAAGCAGATTATGAAAATGGCTTATTAGTGATCGACTTAGAGCGTATCATTCCAGAAGAGAAATTACCTCGACAAATTCCAATTGGCAAAAAACTTCTGTTAGAAAATACAGAGTCTACTGAAAAAACAGTTCATGTCGAATAAAGCATCGAACTTAATGAGTCACAAAAAAAGCCGATGCAAAAGTATCGGCTTTTTTTATAAATCAAATCTACAGCTACTTTGAGCAACGAATTTCCTGATGTGCTGATGTGCAATATAAAAAATCCTTTTTGGGTCATCTTTCAAGACAGTAAACACTCTAAACCTATTCAGTTTTACCATCCATCTAGAATTTTCTATGTATAAGTACGAGTTTACCTGTCGAAATAATTACATTTTTTACTCAAGCCACAAAATGATTCGAGAAGTTTAAAATATACGTTTATTAGACTTCTCTAAAGTACTGCCTGATGGAAATATTCAACTGATGATTTATACCCCCAACTACAGTCGTTCCTCTCTTTACTAACTCAGGATGTACCTATATCCCTTCAATCAACATATAAAAAAGCCCTGCATGTGCAGGGCTTTTTCTCTAAATCGGTTTTACTTTTTCTTTTTAGGACCAAGTAACATACCCATTTGACGGCCTTCCATTTTTGGTGCTTGTTCCACTACACCGATTTCAGCCACATCAGCTTCAATCTTTTGTAATTGAGCAAGACCCAATTGTTGGTGAGCCATCTCACGACCACGGAAACGTAGAGTAATTTTAACTTTGTTGCCTTCTTCAAGGAATTTCAGAATAGCACGCAACTTAACATTGTAATCACCAACGTCTGTACCAGGACGCAACTTGATCTCTTTAACCTGAACTTGATGCTGCTTTTTCTTAGCATCTTTTTGCTTTTGCTTCAGATCAAATAAATGCTTGTTGTAATCCATGATTTTACAAACAGGCGGCTCTGCATTCGCAACGATCTCAACGAGGTCAAGATCAACTTCTTCTGCAGCACGCAACGCTTCAGCAAGTGAAACGATGCCTTTTTGTTCTCCGTCAGCGCCAACGAGACGCACTTCTTTCGCACGAATCTCATCATTTAATGCAGGACGATTGCTTTTAGCACCTTGTTGTTGGTTACGGTCAGGCTGTTTAATCTTTCTTACTCCACAATATACCGGCCGCGTTCGGCTACGGCTACTTTCACTAAGTCAACGAATGCATCGATAGACATAGTACCTAAATTTGTTCCAGAGCGAGTACGTACATTCACTGTACCTTCCTCTACTTCTCGATCCCCAAGCACCAATAGGTATGGAATACGCTCTAAAGTACGCTCACGAATCTTAAAGCCGATTTTCTCATTTCTCAAGTCTGAAATCACTCGAATGCCATTTTCTTGCAATTTAGCGACGACTGACTGACAAGCATCTGCTTGAGAATCGGTAATATTCATCACACATGCTTGAATTGGTGCCAACCATGGTGGCATAAATCCAGCGTAGTGTTCAATAAGTATACCAATAAAACGTTCAAAACTGCCAAGAATTGCACGATGAAGCATCACAGGATGATCACGATCGTTGTCTTCAGTGACATAAGATGCATCTAAACGTAATGGCAAGTTAAAATCGCATTGGATTGTACCGCACTGCCAGATACGACCTAAACAATCTTTCAAAGAAAATTCAATTTTAGGACCGTAGAACGCACCCTCACCAGGTTGTAAATCCCAAGCGAGACCCGCTGCATCCAGTGCGTCAGCTAAAGATTTTTCAGCAACATCCCAAAGCTTATCATCCCCTACACGCTTTTCTGGACGTGTTGAGAGTTTCATTTGCACTTCTTCAAAACCGAAATCTTTATAAACATCTAAAGTCAGTTTAATAAAGTCAGCAACTTCTTGACCAATTTGCTCAGTTGTACAAAAAATGTGTGCATCATCTTGGGTGAAACCACGAACACGCATAATCCCGTGTAATGAACCCGATGGTTCGTTACGGTGACATGAACCAAATTCAGCAAGACGAATTGGTAAATCACGGTAAGATTTTAAACCTTGGTTAAACACTTGAACATGACATGGGCAGTTCATTGGTTTAACGGCATAGTTACGGTTTTCAGAATGTGTAGTAAACATGTTTTCTGCATAGTTTGCAGCATGTCCTGATTTTTCCCAAAGACTAAAATCGACCACCTGAGGTGTGCGAATCTCTTGATAACCATTGTCCTGCTGAACTTTACGCATGTATTGTTCTAAAACTTGATAGATCGTCCAGCCATTTGGATGCCAGAACACCATGCCTGGTGCTTCTTCTTGCATGTGGAACAGATCAAGCGCTTTACCAATTTTACGGTGGTCACGCTTTTCAGCTTCTTCAATACGTTTGATATAAGCAGCCAACTGCTTCTTATCCGCCCAAGCCGTACCATAAATACGTTGAAGTTGTTCGTTTTTCGCATCACCACGCCAGTAAGCACCTGACATCTTCGTCAACTTAAATGACTTTAAGAATTTAGTGTTTGGTACGTGTGGACCACGACACATATCCACATATTCTTGATGATAATAAAGACCCATTTGAGTCTCATCTGGCATATCTTCGATGAGGCGTAATTTATAATCTTCACCACGCTCAGTGAATACTTTGATCACTTCATCACGAGGTGTCATCTTTTTAATGACATCATAATCTTGATCGATGAGCTTTTTCATACGCTCTTCGATGGCAGCCATATCATCTGGTGTAAATGGTTTTTCACTGTAGATATCGTAATAGAAACCATCTTCAATGACAGGTCCAATCACCATCTTTGCTTCGGGGAAAAGCTGCTTCACTGCGTGACCAACTAAATGGGCACAAGAGTGACGAATAATTTCAACACCTTCATCATCTTTAGGCGTAATGATCTGCAACGTGGCATCATCAGTGATTAAGTCACATGCATCAACTAGATGGCCGTTTACACGACCTGCAACCGTATTTTTTGCAAGACCTGGACCGATGCTTTGAGCAACTTCCATGACAGAGACAGCTTGATCAAATTGTTTTTGATCGCCGTTTGGCAAAGTAATAATTGGCATAAAAAATCCTTAAGGAGTGATGCCCCGTACAATGGAGCATGTCACCGCGAGATTATGATCGAGGCGAACCTCAAAAGATAAAAACGGTGGATAAATAAAATCGCTAGAGATTTTACACGTGTCACGTTGTTTAATAAACCGTTAATCGAGCATTAGGCGATAGCAGTTTTAATTGTGACAAAAATAGTTAAAATATATTCCCAATTTAATATTTAAACCAATATTATCCCAATTATAGAAAAATAATCTTTTATACTTTCTATTAGATGATCAACATACTTTTAAACAAATAAATATAACCCACTGAAATCATTAGGCAGGTCATATGAAATCTCACCCACTAATTGCTTGGTCTACACTCCAGCCGCTTAAACCCGCATATGCTTTAGCAGCCAATGTGGATCTTGTTGTTCTTCGTCTTGAAGATCATGATGAAGAAAAAGTCGTTGTCATGTATGGTCGTTGTCAGCATCGCGGAGCACTCATGTCCGATGCCCATATTCAAGGCGACAAAATTGTATGTGGCCTTCACGGCTCTCATTACTTCTATAAAACTGGCATTAACCCGAGATATCTCAATAAAAATCTGCAAAAATTTAAAGCTTGGATTCATGATGATCATGTCTATGTTGACTTAGAAGAAATCGAAGCTTGGGAAAAAAGAAATCCACAGCAATTCAACCGTAATCGTTATCAAGGACTCTACGCAGATTCTCAGCCTGCTCCTGAAGAGCCACACAATAGATTCATCTTAGAATTAGCTCGAAATGGTCTAAAAAATTTCGGTCATCATGGTCCTACCGCAGCCATGGGTGTGCCTTTTGACAAACTTCCAAAATGGGAAGATATTCAACTGGTCACAGCTCAACTTTGGAAAGTTCCTCTACTGGATGATACCCCCGTTGCAAGCGAAGTGATTATTGGACCAAATGCAAAAAAACCATTGAGACTCAATATTCCATTATTTGTTTCCGACATGAGTTTTGGAGCTTTATCTCAAGAAGCAAAAACTGCACTGGCAATGGGTGCGGAAATGGCAGGTACTGGCATCTGTTCTGGTGAGGGTGGAATGTTAGATGATGAACAAGCCTCGAATTCACGATATTTTTACGAACTGGCCTCTGGTCGTTTTGGCTATGACATTGAAAAAGTAAAAAAATGCCAAGCTTTTCACTTTAAAGGTGGACAGGCAGCAAAAACAGGAACAGGCGGACATCTACCCGGGCATAAAGTGGTCGGAAAAATTGCAGAAGTACGTGGTTTAGAAGAAGGACAATCTGCGATTTCTCCCGCAACCTTCCCGGATTGGACTGAACTTTCACAGTACAAGGAGTTTGCAAACTATATACGCGAGCAGACAGGTGGTATTCCGATTGGCTTTAAACTTTCTGCACAGCATATCGAAAAAGACATTGATGCTGCGATTGCGATAGGTGTGGACTACATTATTTTAGATGGTCGTGGTGGTGGTACAGGTGCAGCACCAACATTATTCCGTGACAATATTTCAGTGCCGACCATTCCTGCCTTGGCACGGGCACGTCGTCATTTAGATCGATTAGGACGTCGTGACATTAGTTTGGTCATTACAGGTGGTTTACGTATCCCCGCTGATTTTATTAAAGCCTTAGCGCTGGGTGCAGATGCCATTGCAGTGTCTAACTCTGCCATGCAGGCCATTGGTTGTTTGGGAATGCGCGCGTGTAATACAAATGAATGCTCTGTCGGTATTGCAACACAAAAAGATCATTTGCGTCGAAGACTCGAAATTGAAAAATCAGCACAGCAACTCGCCAACTTCTTCAATGCTTCAGTCGAATTGATGCAGGTAATGGCGCGTGCTTGTGGGCATGACCATTTAAGTAAATTTAATTTGGATGACTTAACCACTTGGAAAAAAGAAATCAGTGAATTAACGGGCATCCACTACGGCGGTATCCAATAAATTTCAAACCAATGCTAAAAAGGGATGATTAACTTCATCCCTTTTTCTTTTAATCACTACTCTCTAAAATTTTCCCAAGGTTCAAATCTACTCGTTTCCAAATCAGATGAATTCCACTCATTTTCTTTTCGATAAAGGTACGTGCGATTGAACTGCGGGATGACCACCTCACTCTGGCTCGGTCGAATAATTACATAGTCATCAGGATGGATATCAATTTTACGATCGACACAAATCATTTCCTGATTGGTGCTTCGTCCATACAATAAATGAGGATGAGATTTTGCTGGATAAACATATTGACCCATCCAATAGCCACCGTAGATAAAAACCGATTGATGCTTCTGAAAGAATTTTATTTTTTTAAATGAAGGCATTCCTGGCAATGAAACTTGGTCTAAAACTTTCAGTACGGGACTCGCTATATATAAAGCAGATTTAAGTGAAGAAAGATATTCAGAATCAAAATCGCTGGGCTTAAGCAACATTGAGCCAAATGACAGATCATTACACACACTATGTTTCACGTGAAAACTAAAGGTTGGACTTCCTCCTCCGTTAAAACACAGCTGAGCATGATTTAAATCTGGGAATTGGTGCTTTAAGATGTGCTGATAATTTTGATAAATATGTTGAGATTCAGCATAAGCTGTTTCTGCACGCTTCACCACCTTAGGTAGTTTAGTGACATGCGCATCGTAGCCCATTAAGCCACTCAAATTTAGCGTTTTTTGATGCTGCTGAATATAATTGAGCATTTGTATAAATTCAGCAGAATTTTGAACGCCTCCACGATGTAATCCCACATCAATTTCAAGATTGATATTGAAGCTAAGTCCCAGTTGATCAGCCAAGGCATGATATTGTTGCAAACGAGCAAAGGAATCAATTAACCAATGTATCTTGCATTGGATTGGCGTGTGATGGTTTTGATAAAACCTTTCTACTGCACGAATTGGCATCGGCTTGCCAAAGAGTAAATCAGCTTGATCAAAATGATTGAACATCAATTGTAAGTGATCAATATGGAACACCATAAAGTGTCGGGTGTCTAAATCGAAACTTAGCTTTTTTAACAAAGGCAAACAAGCCAAAGATTTAACGACTAACCGCGGTTTTAAGTGCTTTGCCGAAGCTAGCTGCTGTTTTACATAAGCAATATTAAAGTTTAATGCATCGTCATCGATCAAGAGCATAGGTTGACCTAAACCATGTGCCCGCAAATCATCATTCATTTGATTAAAAAAACTATTCATCTCTCATCCTTGTTGCCCAAGTAATAGTTTTTCAAGATAGGGATTGAGAAACTTTCGATGGGGATCGAGCGCTTCTCTGATTTGCATAAATTCATTCCATTTCGGATAAAGAGCTCGCATCTCTTGGTGAGACAGTTGATGCATCTTAGCCCAGTGTGGACGGCCTCGATATTTTTGAAAAATCGGCTCAATAAGATCAAATACTTTTTGAGGTGACTGCTTATAATATTGATGGATTGAAATCGAAATACTGTCTTGCTGATAGAAAGGACTTAGCCAAATATCATCCCCTTTGACCACGCGGAATTCGATAGGGAAAAAAGAATTTATTTGATATTTTCTAAACGTTGCAATCACTTCTTTGATGCATTGAATACCATTCTCAATTGGAATTTGATATTCCATTTCATTGAATTTGGTATTCCGAGGTGTTGCAAAAATATCACCCGACCAATCAATGAATTCTGTTGGCTTCACAAAAACACCGACTAATTTTTGAAGATATTTCGTCAAAAAAGGGGCTTTTTTAGAAATTTCACAACACCATGTTAAAAGTTGATCCTCAGATGGCCAAGAAGTTTCTCTTGGCTTCACCTCACCCTCTGTAACATCAAGTGTTTTAAAAATTAACTGATCTGTAAAAGGGAAAATAAAATACTCCAAATGCCGATGTTGGTGCATCAATTGGAGAAATTGATCTAGGCTTTCTTCTACAGGGGCTAAATGAATTTTCTCTTCCAATTTATATCTAGGGCGGTTTTGCATGGTTATTTTCGTTAATATCCCGAGTGATCCCAACGATACTCTCCCTGCCTGAAAAATTTCAGGGTTCTCCGTCTTGGAGCACTGGATTAACTCTCCATTTGCCTGTAATAGCTCAAAATCTTCTACATAGCCTGAAATAGAATGTAGCGCTGCACCTGTCCCGTGTGTTCCTGTAGACACAGCACCAGCTAAACTTTGTTGATCAATATCACCCTGATTCATAAGCGACTGCTCATAAGGCACAAGATGCTGGCCTAAATTGAATAGTCGAGTACCTGCCCATAACGTCGCTTGGCATTTAGCCTGATCAGCATTTAAGACACTTGAAAATCGGTCTAAAGAAATAATAGACGCATCCGTTTTTACCAACGGAGTAAATGAATGCCCTGCACCAACCACACGAACTTTAGGATGTTGAATCACAATATCCTGTAATTCATGTAATTGGTCTGGATATAAGATGTGTTGCGGGTTTGAGTGGCAATATCCCGACCAGTTAGACCAATAATGATGTGTCAGATTACTCATGTTGCCAACTCCTTTTGTGCAACGGCGGTTTGAACATTTCCCCGATTGGTTCTTTTCTCTAATTCTTTTTGAGGTACTGCTTTAGGTACGCAATTTGATAATTGACGTTGTTCAGGTGGCAAACAAATCTGTTTAGCCAAATGTTTAAAATAGGTTTGAAAAGCTGCCAAAGTCCATTGACCAAATAAAGTGTGTCCACCTTCATAGGCTTGTTCTTGATATTCTTCGAATGTCGTGACATAGCCCATATAGTCATTACAATAAGATGCAAACCAAATTTTTGCGTTAGGAAATGTCGGTAATACACTTTTCTGAATGGTATTTAATACGCGCTTACCTGAGGTTGTTGTAAATTCTCCGGGAGCACATACCAAAAAAAGTTGACCGATTCGAATGAGCTGAATTGGCACAATATGTGGCACTAAATCGCTCTCTTGAATTGCGCCGGCGTGAACTTGAGCATTCATTTCAGCAATGAGTGGATCTAAAACACCAGGAAGTGAACCTAATTTTTTTCCTAATATCCGATGCTGACCCGATTCAAAAATAATATTTTTGGGTCCTTGAGCATGATAAAGCTTCTGATAATAAGCACTTTCCACTGGATCTTTTGAATTCAATTTACTTCGTTTGAATTGTTTTGAAAGTAAATTCATAGCCATGATCAAGGGCTTTGCAGCACCCACACCATCGACTGGTGTGCCCGCAATAAATGCTGTCCCATGACAAGCTTGGCTTGTTATCGCATTGCTATATCCACCTGAAAACTCTGGATCAGCCACAGTATTTGCCATATCCACATACTCGAGTACTGCATCCAAATCTTGATATTGGATGTTTTGATTCTGTTGCTCAAGTAAAGCGGCTAAAGCATACTCACTCTGTATACGACCATTGTTTCTCGCATAGATGTATTCTGCTTCTCCTTTTATCTTTTTTCTGATCTTAGTCTGATTCTTGCCATGGAAGTGTGGTGACACATCGCCTGCTGTTGCTTGCGCAAATATACAAACTGGTCCATCCACCCCAGCAGCACTTAAGGTCTCTTCCGAAAGTGTTGCGGCATAGCCTTTATTATCACCATCATGAGCGTCTAATTGATTGCCCAAACATGTCGCATGCACACCAAACAGTGACAACAGTGAATGCAGCTTTTCCCCACGATAAAAGCCAAGGACTTGCATTTGTCGATTGATCGCTTTGTAAGTTTCAGATTCGTCGACAAATGCAGTATCGAGATTTCGATTATACGCTTTTATCGAGCGATTCCATGCCACAGGAACTTGCTCAGGAATGTCAATTGTCGCTAACCGAATCTCTGTAAAATCGCGATTGGATAATGCCTGTTGAATACTGGATTGCACAGCATCCACAACTGCATCAAGGTGCTCAGGCACAAATCCTGGTGTCGGCATATTATAAAGAGCTTCATAACCACAACCGCCTGGACCTGAATGGGTATGCGTTGCCATTAGAACCAAACGATGTGGATCGAAACGATCGCTCAACGTTTCATTCAAGCGTTGGATTACAGTAATTCGAATTGCTGAAGTAATACAGCCAAAATCTAGACAACATAAAATTAATGGAGCATCTCGATCTTTTTGAATGGTCACTGTTCTCGCATACAGCGCAGTTCTTTTTTTATAGGCACGGTGATGCCACATCCCATAGCCAAACATGGCATAGCCTTTGGGTTCGATGTTAATTTCATCTTTCCCCCACCCAACAATATACATATGCAAAATCCTTTTGCTTTTATTATTCGATTTTGAAACTTAAAATCTGTTTAAAATTTACCCTATTTCTAGATCAATTACATTAATCAGCACAAATAAATATCACCAACTTCACGAATAAAACGCAATAAATTGAAATTAAAAAATATGAATTTTCGCCTAATTGACAAAATGTCACGTTTGCTCGACTAAAGGATAAATGTATTCCGTTTCTTTTTTGCTTATCTTTTACTCAGGATTATAAAAATGAAGATGGATACTAAAATGAATTTAAGTCCGTATGACGAACTACCTAGAACGCCGGCAAATTTTGTTGCCCTTTCTCCACTCAGATATTTAGAGCGTGCGGCCTACATCTACCCTCAGCAAGATGCAATTATTCATGGTACACGCCGGATTAGCTGGAAAGAAAAGTACCAACGTTGCCGTCAATTTGCCGATCAGCTGCAAAAGCTTGGTATTCAGAAAAATGATACTGTATCAGTATTACTTCCAAATATTCCAGCCATGATCGAAGCGCATTTTGCAGTGCCTATGGCAGGCGCTGTACTCAATACATTAAATACGCGCCTAGATGCAAAAACACTCGCATTTATGCTTGAACATGCTGAATCAAAAGTACTTTTAGTTGACCCTGAATTCTCAGAATTAGCACAGGAAGCTTTAGCACAAGTTCCTCAAGATATTTATGTTATCGATGTTGCAGATACTGAATATGAATTCAATGAACAAGCGCCCCGTATTGGAAAAATTGAGTATGAATCTTGGCTTTCACAAGGTAATCCTGAGTTTGAGTGGCAATTACCACAGGATGAATGGGATGCCATCAGCTTAAACTACACCTCAGGCACAACTGGGAATCCAAAAGGTGTGGTCTATCATCATCGTGGGGCTTATATTAATGCAGCGAGTAATATCATTGCTTGTGGTATGACACCCCGTGCCACCTATTTATGGACTTTGCCTCTGTTCCATTGTAATGGATGGTGTTTCGCTTGGACCATGGCCGCCAACGGTGGCACAAATGTTTGTCTTCGAAAAGTTGATCCAGCACAGATCTATCAATTGATCGCGGATCATCAAGTCGATTACTTCTGCGGTGCACCAATTGTATTGTCCATGTTGATCAACACACCAAAAGAGCAACAACGCGAAATTAATCATCGAGTCGAAGTGATGGTTGCTGGTGCAGCGCCACCAGCTGCCATTATTGAAGGTATGCGAAATCTAGGAATCAATGTTACCCACGTCTATGGTCTCACTGAAACCTATGGACCATCAGCGCTATGTGCTTCGCAAGCAGGCTGGAGTGATTTAAGCATCCAAGAACAAGCTCAACTACATTCACGCCAAGGTGTACCTTATCCACTTCAAGATGGGATGAAAGTATTGGATCCTGAAACGATGCTGCCTGTACCGAACGATGGTCAGACCATGGGGGAAATTATGTTCCGTGGCAACATTGTCATGAAAGGTTACTTGAAGAATCCTGAAGCCACCGCTGAAGCATTTGCTGGTGGATGGTTCCATACTGGCGATCTTGCCGTATGCCAGCCTGATGGTTATGCCAAAATCACAGATCGCTCGAAAGATGTGATTATTTCTGGTGGTGAAAATATTTCTTCACTTGAAGTGGAAGAAGTACTTTATCAACACCCAGCCGTGCTGACAGCTGCAGTTGTTGCAAAACCTGATCCACGTTGGCAAGAAGTTCCATGCGCATTTATTGAATTGAAGCAAGGGCAACAAGCTACACCTGAAGAAATCATTGAATACTGCAAACAACATCTTGCTCGATTCAAGGTACCTAAAGACGTAGTGATTACTGAAATCCCTAAAACTTCAACTGGTAAACTGCAAAAGTTTGTGTTGCGAGATTGGGCAAAAGATCGTGCTGCACTCTAAATATTAAGCATCTAAGAAATAAAAAAGGTCTGACACATCAGACCTTTTTTTTGACCATTAACGATCAGAGATAAGTGCAACTTGCTGAACGTAATTCAGCAAATTTAACTTAGATTGTGCAACAGCATCCTCACCTAAGTTTTTTTGAATATCACGTTCAATACGAAGTAAATGCTGACGTATTGCATGATGCTCTGCAGCATTGTAAGTCTTCATAAATTCTTTAATAACAGGCTCACCTTGTGCAATCATACGATCGACCCAGCGGTGCAATTGTGCTGTCTTTTTCGCCCCTTGTTGAGGTGTCAAATAAGATAAGATCATGCTCTCGTCTTCATTGCGTAATAATTTACCAATACGCAAAAATTGACGACGACGAGCCTCACCTGATGTTATCAATTGAACATCCAATAAAGCTTCAATTAAGCGCTCTTCCACAGGAAGGCTTTCAATCTTTTTTTTGGGTAACTCAGCAAGTTGAGCCCCTAAAGCAGCCATACGTTGTACAGCTTTCTTTTGTTCAGTTTTACTTGCACGCCCTTCTAAAGACTCAAAATCATCTTCAGTAAAACGTTGCGATCGACGTGCCACGATTATTCAGCCTCGTAAAATTTTGCTGCGAATAATGCTTGAACTTCAGACAAAGCTTTCTCTTCATCTGTCCCTTCAATCACTAGTCTTAATGTAGTTCCTTTGCCTGCACCGAGCATGAGCAAAGACATAATATTTTTGGCATCAACTAATTTATCGCCCTTACCAATTTTAATCGAACTTCGAAATTTGGTAGTGACCTCAATGAGCTTGCCTGACGCACGCGCATGTAATCCTAATTTGTTAATTACGTCAACAGTTGTGTCAATCATGACCAGTGCTTCATTTCTCTATGCAAGACCTGAATAGACCATTGTGCCTCAAGCGCCTTTTTGAGTCTATCCACAATAAATACAGAGCGGTGCTGACCACCTGTACATCCAATCGAAACCGTAATGTAATGGCGATGCCCTTCTGCAAAGGCAGGCAACCACTTCTCTAAAAATTGCTTTAAATCCTCAAACATCATATTCACTTGGTCAAATGATGTCAGGAATTTTTCAATGGGCTCATCTAAACCCGAATATTTTCTAAGCTCTAAATCCCAATGTGGATTGGGTAAATGCCGCACATCAAAAATAAAATCAGCATCCAACGGAATACCATGCTTATATCCAAAAGACTGTAAAATAACTATTAAGTTATCTACCTGCCCTAAGCGGGATAATAATGTATCTTTAAGATCATGGACACTTTTATCTGATGTATCAATCTGTACAGTTGCTCTTAATTGAATCGGCAACAGTAATTGTTTCTCTTCCTGAATGCACTCATTCAGACTTTTAAAACGATTCGCCAGTGGATGAGGTCGACGCGAAGCACTAAAACGAGCAATTAACTCTTGATCTTTGGTGGTGAGATAAATCACCTCGACCTCACCATGTTTTTCCAGTTGCTGATAAACTTGCTCAAATTCTTGCAAATCAGCGCGTGTACTCCGAACATCAACCCCTAAAGCCAATTGTTCTAAATTATTTTCTTGATCTAACTTTCCAACGATCTCAGGAAGTAATGCTAGCGGCAAATTATCGATACAGTAATAACCTAAATCTTCGAGAACCTGCAATGCAGATGACTTCCCTGAACCGGATTGTCCTGTAACAATAAGAATTCGCTTCATGCACCACACCTGACGATCATCATCGAGTTTAATCCTGTTTTAATGACTGATTTGTAAATTGTCGATCAAGCGTGTCGAACCAATTTTCGCAGCAACAAATAACACAATATCTTGGTCAAATTGCTCTACTGCCTGCAACATTGGATTACGTGCTTCAACATAATCCACGACAAAGCCAGCATCACTTAAAGTTGATTTTATCTCAGCAAGAACCTCTGTAAGCGCTTGACCTTGTTTTAAATTTGTTTCAGCAGTTTTTAAAGATTGATAAATGACTGGTGCAATTTGACGATGTTCAGCCGAAAGATAACCATTACGTGAACTTAATGCCAAACCATCTTCAGCACGTGCAATTGGCACACCAATAATTTCAATCGGCATGTTCAAGTCACGTACCATTGTCTTAATCACAGCCAACTGCTGGTAGTCTTTTTGACCAAAAAATGCAAAATGTGGTTGTACGATATTAAATAACTTCGTTACCACTACCGCAACACCATCAAAGTGCCCCGGACGTTGAGCACCACATAAATCATTGGTAATTTGACCGACACTAATGTTTGTTAAGCGAGGTTGACTGCCATACATTTGCTCAACTGAAGGTGCAAAAATAATGTCACAACCCTCTTCAGCCAACAACTGACTGTCTTGATCAAGTGTGCGTGGGTAACTGTCATAATCTTCATTTGGGCCAAATTGAATCGGATTCACAAAAATACTGACCACAACCACATCACATAATTTACGTGCTTCACGTACTAAATTTAAGTGACCTTGATGTAGATTCCCCATGGTCGGGACAAAACCAATAGTCTTTCGTGCTTGACGAGCAGCATGAAGTGATGCGGTTAAACCATGGATTGTTGTTTCAGTTTTCATGATTAAAGCTCAACTTGGAACGTATGTTCTTTAGCAGGGAAAGATTGATCTAGTACAGCAACATGATACGATTTGATTGCATCAAGAATGGCCGTTTCACCAGACTGTTCTTTCATAAAATTACGTACAAAACGTGCAACACGACCGAAGTTTAATCCCAGCATATCTTGAACAACCAGAACTTGACCATCGGTTTGTGCTCCAGCACCAATACCAATCACAGGTACATGCGGAAATAGTTCTGTAATTTCTTGACCCAATTGTGCAGGTACACACTCTAGCAATAACACTGCAGCCCCAGCCTCAACAACGGCTTTACAATCAGCAATCAGCTGATCCGCAGCTTCACGCGTTTTGGCTTGTAATTTATAGCCACCAAATACATGAACGGATTGTGGCGTTAGTCCAAGATGGACACACACTGGAATACCATTGCGAGTCAATACTTCTACCGTTTCAGCAAGCCAAGCACCACCTTCAAGCTTGACCATTTGTGCGCCAGCTTGCATCACTTTTTTCGAGTTTACTAGTGCATCATTGAGTGTGGCATAACTCATAAAAGGCAGATCAGTTAAGATGAAAGCATGGTTATTTCCACGACGTACAACTGAGGTGTGATAGACCATATCTTCCACATTCACAGGCAACGTTGAATCATGGCCTTGAATAGTCATCCCAAGCGAATCACCAATTAAAATGGTATCTATTTCAGCAATTTCCATTGCCTTCGCCATACTGGCGTCATAACAAGTCAGACATGAAAATTTTCGACCTTGCTGTTTGAATTGTCTTAAATCGCTCAGACTGATCATAAGATGTCCTCTAACACAGTTCCTTAGAACATTTTAAAGTTTAAATATTGATCCAAGATGAATCTGCTAAAACATCCAATTGGCTGTGTTTTGCAATATTCGTTTCTCGAATTTTCTGTCCATGAATTTCTAATTCGACATCCAGATCTAATAACGGCAGTATGACAAAATCTCGCTCAAATATCCCGATATGCGGAACAGTTAAGCGATCATTTTGAATCGTTTGATCACCATATAACAATAGATCTAAATCGAGTGTGCGTTCACCCCAACGACGTAAACGCACCCGCCCTGCTTCATTTTCTATTTTTTGTAATTCATCTAATAATTCAAGCGCCGTTAGACTCGTATCTAAACGAACGACCGCATTGTGGTAATGTGGTTGGTCTTGAGGACCCATAGGTGGACTATGATAAAGCCTTGATGCTTTCACCACACCCAGCATTGCCAGTTTTGTATAGGCTTCTGCCATCAACTGCTGAGAATCACCTAAATTACTTCCCAGTCCAATATATGTTCGTACTGTCATTGGATAGGACCAAACACCACTGTATTTAAATCGCGTTTGACACGTTTACGCTTCAAAATAGGATGATCAGCTGCAATACCATTATCCAAAGCGATACTCGCATTTTGCTCTGTTCTTCGCTCATTCGCTGAAGCGGCCTTACGACTGCGGCGGCTACGTGACTCCGTTTCTTTAACTAGCGGTTCAATCTGCTGAGGCTTTGTTTCCGCAACATCTTCGGTCACGGCAACTTTACGTCGTGATTTAGTCCGTTGACGATTGTACTGCGCAATCACACGCTCTTTTTCGTCCAAAGACATCAACTGATAAGCATCCCACCATTGACCCATGCCATTGGTCGTCTGATCTCCAGACTTTTCACGCAGCAACATAAAGTCAAAACCTGCTCTAAAACGAGCATGACCTGAGAGTGCTTCAATTTGCTGAGGTTTTGGGTTCAACAAACGAGTTTGCATTTCCCAAACTTCACGAATAAATGTTTCTGCAAAACGCGGGATAATCGTGCGTGTCGCTTGGCGCTTCAGCACATCTAAGCCAGCTTGAGCACGTGCTTCAGCTGCCACAACACCTTTGTGCATATAAAAATCACAACGCTCAAGGAATGGTTTCCACAACAATACCGCATAGAAAAATGCAGGGTTGATCGTTTTACCAATTTGAATTCGCTGATCTGTATTTTTCGCTGCACGTTCAATAAATGCATCAATATGAGGAGGAATATCTGCAAATAATTGCTTCCAGATTCCAAACTCAATCAACATCGGGAGCACACGATTCAAATGCCCCATTGTGAATAACTTTTGAGATTCATCATATAAACGATGTGGTGATACATCACGTAAAAGCAAGGTTGCTTCAGGTGTAAATACGTCTAAAATTGCAGGATCAATTTTAAAGTTAAGTTTCGCAGCAAATCTCAGTGTTCGTAACATACGAACTGGATCTTCTTCAAAGCGTAACTTTGGATCACCCAATAAACGCAATGTTTTTGTTTTTATATCATCAATAGCGTTACAGAAATCAAGAACGATACCCTTACGCGGTTGGTAATACATCGCATTGATTGAGAAATCTCGACGAGCAAAATCTTCCTCAATTGAGCCCCAATTATTATCTCTTAGAATCATCCCTGCAGCAGAAGTCACTGCTTTTTTAGGAGGAGCTCGGAAAGTGGCCACTTCAATTAATTCACGACCAGAATAGACATGAGCCAACTCAAAACGACGACCAATAATTCGGCAACGACGACCAAATACTTCTTTGATTTGTGAAGGTGTCGCATTGGTTACAGCATCGAAATCTTTAGGCGCAAGTCCAAGCATCAAATCACGGACACCACCACCGACGATATAAGCTTCATAGCCGGCTTTAGTTAAAGAATCAATAACATCTAAAATGGAAGAAGGTAATTGTGCAGTGGATAAACCGCACTTTGACGCGTGCAAAGTTTGCAAAAGACGCTGTCTCCTACGTCAGAACGTAAAATCATAATTGTGCTAATCATAGCTCTAACACAATCAAAGGGCAATTTTATTCTCCAGGATTCACTGTCAAAATTGATTAAATTTCAACACCCCTTAGTACCATTCGTTCTCTATAAAAATGTGTTAGAGGGCTAACTCGTTGCGATTCTTTTCGATAAACTTTGGACCTATTCCTTTGACATTTTGAAGTTCATCTACTGACTTAAAACTGCCATGCTTTTGCCGATACTCAATAATTGCAGCAGCTTTCTTCTCACCCACTCCTTTAATCATTTGTAGTTCAACCATTGAAGCCGTATTAAGACGAACTTTAGTTGATTGCCCGACACCACCAGCTGCTTGCTTTGATGATGTATTTACGGCTGGTCGAGATAAATAATGGTTCGCACTTTGCCGGTTAAGTCGTTGATCATGAGCTTCTTGCTCTGCTTTCCATTTTAAGTAAGATTGATCAAACTGTTGTGGATATGCCGAACTGATTAAACTCACACATGCAGTAAATATCAGAAGAAGAAAAGAAATGATGCTATTCATGTTGAACCTGAATTTTATTGTTATGTTGCTTTAGATACACTTTTGCCTGATCCCACAATTGGTCCATTTCTTTGAGACTCATATTTTCAATGGGTGTATTTCTATTTTTTGCCTGCAACTCAATGTATGAAAAACGTTGTTTAAATTTATGGATGGTTCCAAGTAGAGCCATCTCACTTGAAATGCCGATTTTACGTCCAACATTGATTAAAGAAAATAAACAATCTCCAAACTCCTCTTGTATTTCGTCGGAATTTTGATGGTTGAGCGCCTCTCTCAATTCAGATAACTCTTCATCTAACTTTTCATACGCTTGCTCAACATTTTCGAAATCAAATCCAATCTGAGCTACATTTTTTTGAATTTGCTCGGCTTGATCTAAGGCAGGACCCGCTTTAATTTCATCTAAACGTGATTTAGTTTTGTCTTTTTTCTCTTCAGCCTTAATTTTTTGCCAAAGTTCACTCACCTGCTGTTCATTCTGTTGTTCAAATTGAGCCGATTGAAAGACATGAGGATGTCTTCGAATCAACTTGTCGCACAACGTTTCCACCACATCATGAAAATTAAATGCTCCTTGCTCACTATACATTTGCGCTTGAAATACAACTTGCAGCAGAAGATCTCCTAATTCCTCTTTTATATGCGCTGTATTTTGTGATCGAACTGCTTCTTCAACCTCATAAGCTTCTTCAATCGCATAGCGAGTCAAGCTTTCAGGCGTTTGTTTTTGATCCCATGGACATTTCGCACGAAGCTCTTGCATGATATTTAAAAGTTTTTCCATGAAAGTTGATCTCTAGTGAATGATGAGTTTAAAGTTATTGTTGATTCAATGAACAATCTTATGCTCAACTAGGAACATAAAATGATGTAAAACAACAAGGATTTTCGATGACATCTTGCATTTTTATCAGTGGCGCGGCTCAAGGGATTGGCGCAGCTACCGCGAAACTATTCTATCAGCAAGGTTATAAAGTCGGTATTTATGACATCAATCTCGAACAAGCTGAACAATTGGCTCGATCTTTAGGGCCAAATGCTAAAGCGGGTTTGCTAGATGTTTCCCAATACGACCAATGGCAAAGTGCTTTAACTGAGTTCAACGAATGGGCTGGTGAAATAAATATATTATTAAATAATGCTGGCATCTTATATTCAGGGGCATTCGAAAATACAGATATCTCATCGCATCATCGAACATTTAATATCAATGTTAACGGCGTTCTCAATGGCTGTCACGCTGCGCTCCCTTTCTTAAAACAGGCCTCCCACGCACGTATCATCAATATGTCTTCTGCTTCTGCTATCTATGGTCAAGCTGATTTAGTGTCTTATTCAGCAAGTAAATTTGCTGTTCGCGGTATTACAGAAGGTCTTGATGTTGAATGGCAAAAATATGGAATACGCGTATTAGACATCATGCCATTATTTGTTCAGACTGCAATGGTAAAAGGCATGGATGCGGGTACGATCCAAAATATGGGAGTCAGCCTCAGCGCCCAAGACGTTGCTCAGGAAATTTACCGGGTCGCTCGTTTAAAAAACCATCACTTAACCGTGACTCACCATACGGTTGGCATCAAAACTGAATTGATGTATCACCTGTCAAGATTTAGCCCTCAATTGATCAATAGAGTGACAAACTTAATATTAAGTAAAAAGAAATGACAAATTGGTCACATTTGTGTAATATTCTCTCGCCCTAACAGGGGCATTTATAACAATGCGTTACAAATGAGAATATATAATGAAAAAAATTTTAACTTTAGCTATCGCTACTGCTTTAACAACGACTCTTGCTCAAGCTGCGGGTGAACTACCAACGCATCAACACTCAACTGCTGAACTCAAGGCAATGGATTGTGCAACACTAGCTGTTGAAAAAGCCAATGCTAAGCGTAACTTAGAAAATGCTGATAAAAATATTGCAGCTGCTGCAACCCAAACACCAGCTAAATCATTGAGCAAATGGGCGGGTATGGCAGGTAATGCATTATCTACTTTCGGTGGCAACTCAGAAAAAGCAACAAAGATGGGGCAAGTTGCAAACTCTGTAGCGGGTGAAAGCGATACTTCTGATGCTGCAAATATTCCATTACAGCAACAGATCAAAGCTGCATCACAAGCAAACATTGATAATATTGGAATCTATCAAGGTTCTAAAAAATGCAAAATCTGATTTAACGCTATTTGAGTGATCAGTCATAAAAAAGCCTGCTAAAGCAGGCTTTTTTTTAATTCCCTTGCACCAAACGTCTTGCGCTAATGATGCCTGGTTGCTGTTCCAATCGAGCCAACAAGCGAGACAATTGAGCCAAACCTTTGACCTCAATCAACAGCTTCATATTGGCAATACCATCCGCTTCGGAAATGGTATTCACTTGGCGAATATTAATCTGATCTGAAAAAATCACTTGGGTTAGATCCTTCAGCAGTCCTCGACGATCATAAGCCTCAACCACAATTTGGACACTCTGCCCTCTTGTAGGTTGCATTTCCCAATCTGCTTCAACAGCGCGTTCAGGTTCTTGGCTGATCATACGTACATAATCCGGACAAGCCACCTTATGAATACTCACCCCACGATTGAGTGTGATATATCCAGCAATCGACTCACCATGAACAGGCTGACAACATTGTGCAATATGTAGTTCAACATTATCCAAACCGTCAATCAGAATCCCATGCGCTGATAATGTATGACTCGCCCGTGGATTTAATGCTGGCTTCAGCACTAACTCAGGCTCATCTTGATCCAAGTGCATATGACGATTGACTTGATTAATCAATGCATGAAGACTGATATCTCCACTCACCAAGGATACAAGAATGTCCTCACCTGTTTTAACGTTAAAATGAGCGCAATAATCACTCAAATCAATACTTTTTGGGTGAATTGCAAGACGTGATAATTCCTTGGTGAGAATCTCTCGACCGACTTCTAAGTTCTTACTACGGTCTTGCTGTCTGAACCAATGGCGCAACTTGTCTCTTGCACGTGCTGTCTTGATATAACCTAAAGAGTTCACCAACCAATCACGATTTGGCTCACGATCTTTCTTGGTCAAAATCTCGACTTGTTCACCTGTTTTTAATGTATAAGTCAGTGGAACATAACGTTGGTTTACACGTGCTGCATAACACTTGTTGCCAACCTCCGTATGCACATGGTATGCAAAATCTAAAACGGTTGAATTACGTGGTAATTCTTTGATGTCACCATCACGACTAAAAACATAAATTTTTTCAAAATCTTCAAAATCTTGAAGCTGATTGAAATTTTCAGTTTCGTCTTCATTCGGATGCGCACCTGCTTCATTTCGCTCTTGATAATGCTCAAGCACCGAACGTAAAGAGTGTAAACGATGATTAAATGAATAATCTGTAGTTTTCGCACCTTCTTTATAATTGAAATGAGAACAAACGCCTAACTCAGCTTCTTCATGCATTTCAGTGGTTCTGATTTGTATCTCTAAAGATTTATTTTCAGCAATCACTGCAGTATGTAAAGAGCGATAACCATTGGCTTTCGGGTTAGTGATGTAATCATCAAATTGATGGGGAATATGACGCCAGATTTGGTGTACGATCCCCAAAGCGTGATAACACTCAGATACATTTTGAACTAATACACGAACAGCTCGAATGTCATATAGCTGATCGAAACTTAAGTTTTTGCTTTTCATTTTTCGATAAATCGAATAAATGTGTTTCACACGACCTGAGATTTCAGCCTCAATGCCATGCTTCAACAACTCACTTTTCAGCTTATCGACCACGAATTGAATATATTGTTCGCGCTCTAAGCGTTTTTCATTGAGTAAAGATGCAATTTCTTTATAGCGCTCTGGTGCTAAATAACGGAATGCAAGATCTTCAAGTTCCCATTTTAACTGCGCGATACCAAGACGATGCGCCAAGGGCGAGTAAATGGTCAAAATTTCTCGTGCGACACGCTCTTGACGCTCTTTTGGAGAGTTTGCCAACTCACGCAAAGCCAGCGTACGCTCAGCCAACTTGATTAATACAACGCGAACATCCTCTGTTACTGAGATCAACATCTTGTAAATCCCAGTTAAATGTTCACGCTGATTATTATTGAAGTGATCTTCTAAACGTTTATTTTTTTCGATCAGCTCTGACAACTTACCCATTGCCAAAGTGCCTTTCACCAAATTGTAGACACTTTCACCAAAGCTTTTACGAATCTCCTCAAGCGACGTCATGCCCTCACGCACACTACGATAAAGCATCGCTGCTGACAAAGTATCTTCATCAACATGTAGGTGAGCCAAAATATCTGCCATACCTAAGCCAGTCGCGAAGGTATTGGTTTTATGATGGTGATCAGAAGTCAGTTCTTTTTTTAAAACACTAAGAGCGACTTCTTCTAATTTTTTAAGTTCTGCACCGTCTAAAATAATCCGCGCACGGTCTAGCCAAGTTGCTAAACCAAGTTGCGCTTCAGCGGCATGTTCTACAGTCGTTTCCTCAGACAACTCAGTCAGTCGTCCAGGTAACTGCTCACGTACTGTGACCATACCCTTCTCCTTTTTTAAATCTAATCTTCATTTTATTAAATCAACACTTAGCACTAGCTTTTTTCAAATAAAGCAATAGATTCAACATGGCCTGTATGACTGAACATATCCATCACACCAGCTTTCTTCAACTGATAACCATGTTGTACTAAAATCCCTGTATCACGTGCTAATGTAGCAGGATTACAGGAAACATAGACGATTTTTTTTGCACCAAAATTTGGCACATAGTGCATAATTTCTTCAGCTCCAGCGCGTGGTGGGTCTATTAAGAGTGCATCGAACCCTTGATTTGCCCAAGAATGTTGCGAAAAATCTTGCGTTAAATCCTGAGCATAAAATTTTACGTTTGTGATGCCGTTTTTCAGTGCATTTTCTGTCCCACGCATCACCATTTCCTCACTTCCCTCCACCGCGACGACCTCACCCCGTGTTACAGAACGTGCAAGTGGCAATGAGAAATTCCCTAGACCACAGAATAAATCAAGAACACGCTCATTTCCGCTCAGGTCAAGCAATTCACATGCCAGCTTCACCATTTGTGGATTAATGGTGGGGTTAACCTGAGTAAAGTCAGTCGGTTTAAAACCAAACGTCACGTTAAAATCCGGTAGTGAGTAATGTAATCGCTCAGATAGGTCACCATCCGCACGATGAACACTACTTACACCAGCTGGTTGCAAATAAAGCTGCCATGATCTTTCTAACGCAAATTCACGCAGTTGGTTGACATCATTTTGCAGTAATTTGTTGGTATGACGTATCAAAAGTGCAACCTCTTGATCTCCTTTCGCCAATTCGATATGACCTATATCTGCTTTTGCTTTTAGATTTTCAAGGAGTACCTTGAGGTGAGGTAACGCAGCATCTAGCTCTGCATCTAAAATTTTGCAGGTTTTAATTTCTGTAAGCTGATTAGATTGAACCTCACGAAAACCCATGACTAGTTTATTTTTTTTAGCAATGTAGCGAACGCCAATACGAGCCTTGTGACGATAATCTTCACGTGTCGAACGCAATGGTTCTAGCCACGACTCTGGAAGAGCACCTGCAAAGTGGGTGAGATGCGACTCTAAAACTGATTGTTTTAAACGAATTTGTTCATCTAATTTTATGTGCTGCATATTACAGCCTCCACATTTTCCAAAATGTGGACAAACTGGCTGTGTACGAATTGGACTCGGCGCCCCAATCAACTGCACACAATCAGCTTCTTCTAATTTTTTTGCCTGATGGGTAATTTGAGCTTCTACTGTTTCTCCTGGCAGTGCAAAACGAATAAAAACCTTTTTACCCAATTTGTCTTGAGGATGTTCCTGTCCTTGAAAATGTGCGATCCCTCGCCCTTCATGTGAAAGTCTCTCAACTGTAAATGTATAACGAGGAAGTTGAGATGAGCGATGTGCGGCACGTTGTTTCAAAGAGATAACCTAATGTTGAGTTGATTTAAAATCCGAAGCGGTGAAGTCAGTTTTTTCAGCAGATTCTTGCC
This sequence comes from Acinetobacter sp. 24-47-67, assembly GCF_056779735.1. Lineage (NCBI taxonomy): Bacteria > Pseudomonadati > Pseudomonadota > Gammaproteobacteria > Moraxellales > Moraxellaceae > Acinetobacter > Acinetobacter sp. 24-47-67. Next base: position 283,554 of record NZ_JBWYIK010000002.1, on the reverse strand, counting down.
AAATACGCAAAAATTCTGTTTGCTGGGGTTGACCCTGAAGATAATGAATCGTCGCTTGAATCCACAGACGATGATCTTCAAGCAAAATCTGTCCTTTTAACAATACATAGCGCAGATAGACTAACCATGTGTTTAAAACATCCCCTTCACAATAACTGGTTAATTCTATCCAATTATTGTTACGAACATATTCAGGGATAAAATAACCTGGTGTTCCGCGCTTACCCGGGTAACCGAGCATATAGGCGACATCATCCAGTTTTTGGAAGTGACGCGCATTAAACATTGCCATAAAATCCATCAAATCAATATGACGATGATGGTAACGATTCTGGTAGTTATTATAGCGCTTTTGTGTATCAATTTCGCCTTGATCAAACAGACTTGGCGCAGACAACCCATGATACATTGCTCTATACATAATAACAGGCAGATCAAATTGGGAGCCATTCCAACTGACTAAAGTCGGATTACGTTTATCAAAAATTGATAGAAATTTTTGTAAAATTTCAGGTTCTGAATAATGTTCACGACTGAATGAAAATAATTTCATTCCCGCCTTTTCATCAATCCATAGTCCTGAAATACAGACAATTTCATGCAAAGCAAGTCGCTGAAAGTCAGTGCCCGCTTCTTGACGTCTTAACTTACTCAGCGCTTGTTCAATACTATCTTCTGGTAAATCTAAGCCATATAGATGCGCTCCTGATTTAAGATCGGTCAATGTTTCAATATCAAACACTAAAACAGGTAAGCGCATATAGATTTACTCGAATTTATTGTTCATCTTCTACAGAGAATAACCCCGTAGAGAGATAACGATCACCACGATCACACACGATACATGCAATCACAGCACTAGGATGTTGTTCAGCGATTTTTATTGATGCCCAAACTGCACCACCAGAAGAAGTACCAGCACTAATTCCTTCCTTACGTGCCAATTGACGAGCCATTTTTTCAGCTTCAATTTGTGGAATATCCATAATTTGATCAACACGAGAAGCATCAAAAATCGTCGGTAAATATTCTTGAGGCCAACGGCGAATACCTGCAATATTCGACCCTTCAGATGGCTGTAGACCAATAATTTGAATATTTGGATTTTGTTCTTTGAGGTATTTTGAAATCCCCATGATGGTTCCCGTTGTTCCCATCGAACTTACAAAATGCGTAATTTTACCGCCAGTTTGTTGCCAAATTTCTGGACCAGTTGTCAAATAGTGTGCTTGGACATTGTCTGGATTACCAAATTGATTGAGTACTAAACCTAGACCATCTTTTTCCATTTGCAATGCGATATCACGAGCTTCTTCCATATTCTCGGATTCAATAAGCTCAGCACCATACGCACGCATTGCATCTTTGCGCTCTTGACTAGAGCTTGCAGGCATAATCAATTTCATTTTATAGCCACGCATTGCCGCAACCATGGCTAATGCAATACCTGTGTTACCGCTAGTCGCTTCGATCAGCGTATCACCTGGCTTAATGTCACCACGTTTTTCAGCTTGCATGATCATGTTATATGCTGGGCGATCTTTGACAGAGCCCGCTGGATTATTACCTTCCAGTTTTGCCAATACAGTCGCTTGAGTATGACTTGCCAGACGCTGTAACCTAACCAATGGGGTTTTACCCACATAGTGGTCTAATAAAAAATCGTCTGATTGAAAATCTACTTGTGTATTACTCATTATTTGCACCCATATTGAGGTGCAGGTATTGTATGAAAAAAAGTATCTCACTGCATCAATTTCAAAGGCTTTTTAATGAGGGTGATTAAAGCACCATCATTTTTTTAAAGCGTGCTAATATGCCCAACATGGGGAATGAGTCACTCTGCACATGTCGAATTTGAATAAAAAAATCTTCAATCGCTTAAAACTAAACCATGCTTATGGGCAATTGATTGCCCTCATTTTTGTACCCATTGCGGTACTGGCAAGCGTCGGCTCTGCACTGGTACTCACAGAAACGTCTAATTCCGCAAAATCAGAACAACGCTTTGCCGCAAATGCAATTTTAAGTCGTTATAAATACACGACAGAAAACCTACTTATTGCGCTTGAAAAAAACCCCTCACAAGCGCAACAAGACCGCGCTAAAAGCATCTTACAAAAGATGTTTAATGAAAAGTATTTACTCAGTGTCGCAGTCCTAGACCAACAACAAAAACCTTATTTTGGGTTAGGCTATCGCAATGAAAAACCTTGGCCTAGCTTCCCGACCAATGTACAAACATTTGGTCCGATTAAAGATCAATATAATCATATTTATGGCTTAGCATTAAATACGCCTGATCAAAGTAAAAAATGGCTTGTTATCGAGCTAGATAATCAACCTCTAGCCATTTCTCAATATCGTGTTTTCATTGTACTGATCACGACGGGTTTGTTGACACTTTTACTCTTATTACTGTGCTTGAACTTTTATTCACGACGTTGGATTGCGCCTATGTACGAAATACGTATGCAATTACAGCGACTCAATGCAGACACACTCGACCAACACATGGTCATCAATAGTACTGGCGAGTTAAGGTTACTCCAACGTGATATTGCGAATGTCGTGAAGCGTCTACATTTCAGCTTTTTAGAGCTGAAGGAACATACCGAGCAGACCGAAGACGATTTAAGACGTACGCTTGATACACTTGAAGTGCAAAATATTACTTATAAACAAGCACGCGATCAGGCCATCTCATCCAATCAGGCAAAATCTGTTTTTCTTGCCAATATCAGTCATGAGTTGCGTACCCCGCTGAATAGTATCGATGGTTTTATTCACTTGTTATTGCGCCAAGAGAATCTCAGCAATGATCAAAGCCTGTATTTGCAAACGATTCGCAAATCATCAGCACATCTTTTAGCACTGATCAATGATGTCTTAGACTTTTCAAAAATTGATGCCGGTAAACTTGAATTAGAAACCGCATCATTTGATTTAGAAGAAGCGATCTTCGATGTTATGGACATGTTGTCGCCATTAGCCGCACAAAAAAATATCGATATGGCCTTCTACTATGCCGATAACATTCCAAAGTATGTGATTGGCGATGCTTTACGTTGTAAACAGATTTTGACTAACCTGATTTCAAATGCCATTAAATTCACTCCTGATGGTGAAATTATTGTACGTGTTCGCATGGAGCATGACGATCTAGAATATTGCCTATTGCATTTCAGTGTTCAAGATAGTGGTATTGGATTAAGTGGTACAGATCGTAAACGGTTATTTGAATCATTTTCTCAAGGCGATGCTTCCGTTACTCGTCAATTTGGTGGCACAGGTTTAGGGTTAGCAATCTCAAAACAATTGGTCAGTCTTATGCATGGACAAATTGGCTTTGAAGATAACCAAGAACGTGCCCCAACTGAAAAGGGTTCAACATTCTGGTTTACTGCGAAATTTGCGGTTGATGAATATGAAATTATTCATCCGCAATTCCATGACATGCGTGTCATCTCCTATTTAGCCCACCCTGCAACTGCGAATGTTTTACGTCATTATTTAGAAAATTATGGTGTTGAACACACAGAAGCTCAATCCATTCTAGATTTATTCAGCCGTCTAAATGGTTTAACACATCAACCTGAAAATACGTGGTTGATTGTAGATCACAGTGGTGATCCAGAGGCTTTATTAAAAGAGATTCGCGGACGTTATCAAGGTCACTTAGCCGTATATGGCTATCAGATGGCGCTCGACCTCAACATGTTGAATGAATACAAAGCGAGACCACTGTATCAACCTCTGAGCCGTTCATCATTAATTCAGCTTTTGGAAAATCAGCCAATATTTGAAGTAGAACCTCATGATAACTTTAAAGCCCTTAATTTACATGTACTTGCAGTAGACGATCATCTACCAAACTTAATCGTTTTAGAAGCTTTGCTCGGCGAAATTAATGTTCAAACAACTAAAGCGCAAAGTGGACAAGAGGCACTACAAATTTTACAACAACAGATTCAAAATGATGAAAAGCCGTTTGATCTGATATTTATGGACATTCAAATGCCAGTGATGTCTGGCATCGATACGACTCGTGCGATCAGATCGTTAGAATCCACCATCGAGGGACGTCACACACCAATCATTGCACTCACAGCACATGCTTTAGCAGATGAGAAACAAAAGTTGCTTAAAGTTGGCATGGATGACTATGTCACCAAACCAATCCAAATGGATCAGATTATTCAAATTCTGACCCATTGGAGCAGTGATAAGTTTATTCATCCAATTAAATCCCAAGAAAAAACTTTACGTATCGAAACCTTAGATCATCAGGTTTTAGATTGGAAACAGTGCGTTCAATTGGCAGCGAATAAAGAAGACTTAGCACAAGATTTATTGAAGATGCTGGTGGACAGCTTCCCGAATGAACTTGCTGAAATAGAACAACTCATCGAACTTGAAGATTATCCGCAGCTCGAACATGTATTACACCGTTTGTATGGGGCAACACGCTACGTCGGCACTCCGAATTTACAAAGCATCACAGGTGAATTTGAACAGTTCGTTTCAACGCTGCGTAAAGAGCGTAGAAAAGCAGATGAGCAATTTATTGAAAATGTGATGAAACGACTGGATGAATTAAAAGATGCGATTGTACAAGTAAAAGAAGCAGCCGAGTCTATTTTGAATCATTAATAGACGATCAACGCACTGTATTAGGCAATACGTGATGACTCTACTGTCACGACAGTCTATTTTGGACATGTTATGCTTAAAACAAGGAACAATAAACTCGAGTCACAATAATGGCTGTAATACGTGTAGAAAAAAATAATGGAATTGCGACGGTTTTTCTGAATCGTCCCGACAAACGTAACGCCATGAGCTTTCAACTTTTGAAAGAGTTGGTGCAAGTCGCAAAAAAAATTAAATCTGATCGTACTATCCGCTGTGTGATTCTCACTGGTGAAGCCAACGTATTTAGTGCAGGTATTGATTTAACAGACCTGAATAATCCACAAAATCGTGCTTATGCCGCATGGGAACTCATTAAGCCTGGTCAAAGTCTATTTCAAAAAGCTTTTTTAATCTGGCAAGAACTCCCTGTTCCAGTCATTGCAGCTATTGAAGGGTATTGCTTCGGTGCAGGTATGCAATTGGCTTTAGCGGCTGATATTCGAATTGCTCACCCCAACACCCAAATGTCGATTATGGAAACCCGTTGGGGCTTAGTTCCAGATATGGGGTTAACACGCTCAATCAAAGGTATTATTGGAGTCGACCTAGCCAAAGAATTATCATTAACAGCACGTGTATTTGATGGTCAATATGCCAAAGAAATTGGATTGATCACACATGTTGATAACGCGCCGATGCAAAAAGCTCAACAGCTTGCCGACGAAATGTTGCAGCGCTCACCTGATGCCTTAGCTGCAGTAAAACAAGTCTTAGATGCGATGGAACACGCACCCAAAAAATCACTTCGTCTTGAGAAAATTTGGCAACTCAAATTACTCCTTGGCAAAAACAGTCAAATTGCGCGTAAAAAAGATAAAAATCCAGATTTGGAATTTCTACCACGTCAATTCAAATAAATTGGTTTTCAAACTTAGATCAGGGATTAGCTTCAATAATGATTAACGGTCAAACTAAAATCGCATTCTTAGGTATGGGTTTAATGGGTAGCAGAATGGCGACTCGATTGATACAGGCTGGGTTTTACACTGCTGTCTGGAACCGAAGCCCCAACGCATGTGAGCCGTTAATCCAGCTTGGGGCACATCCCCTTCAACTCTCTGAGATAGCACAATTTGATCTGATCCTAACTTGTTTAGCCGATGACAATGCGGTAGAGGCTGTTTTTTCTCAAATTGAATCACTGATTCAACCCGAGCAGATTATTGTGGACTTCTCGAGTCTATCTGTGGATAAAACTAAAAATCTTGCACAACGTGCAACTGCTAAATCAGCGCATTGGATAGATTCTCCTGTGTCAGGTGGAACAGCTGGTGCTGAAAATGGCAGTTTAGTTATTTTTGCTGGCGGACCATCGAGCATCATCGAATCTTTACAACCAATGTATCAAGTTCTTTCACAACGTGTAACCTGTATGGGTGGAACTGGAACAGGACAAGCCACCAAAATTTGTAATCAACTCATCGTTGCTGCAAATAGCACACTCATCGCAGAAGCTGTTGCTTTAGCAGATCAGGCGGGTGTTGATACTCAACTGCTTGCACCTGCCTTAGCAGGTGGATTCGCTGACTCTAAACCTTTTCAAATTTTAACACCACGTATGGCAACGCATGAGTTTGAGCCTGTGCAATGGAAAGTTCAGACGCTGTCTAAAGATTTAAATAATGCCTTGAGTTTGGCTCGACAATTTGACCTTAATATTCCTGTCGCTCAACAAGCCATAGAACAATTGAAAGCGCATCAATCCAATGGCTTTTCTGAATCAGACCTTGCCTCAGTCATTCTGCAAGTTGAACAAAACAATAAATAGGTCGCATTCAATATGAAGCTCGCTGTTAATTTATCGATGATCTTTACAGAAGTTCCACTCATTGAACGCTTTGCGCTGGCTGCTGAATATGGGTTCCAACATGTAGAAATTCAATTTCCATATGAGCTGAGTATTGAGCAAATTCAGCATGAACTTAATGAACATCAACTTAGCTTGTGTCTCATCAACGTTCCTGCCGGAGATTTAATGCAAGGCGGATGCGGATTAGCAAGTATCCCAAGTAAAACTGATGAATTTAAACAAGCTGTTGACTTAGCGATTGAATATGCATGCTCACTCAATATACCTCGAGTGAATATTTTGGCTGGCAAGCAACCAGATAATGTTGAATATCAGGTCTGCTATGAAACCTTAGTCTCAAATCTTAAATTTGTCAGCGAGATCTTCACAGCGCATGGGATTCAACCCGTTTTTGAGATGATTAATGGCTTTGATATGCCCAACTTCATGATTCAAACAATGCATCAAGCCAAAGAGTTACTGAAAGACGTCAATCATCCAGCTCTAAAAATGCAATTCGATTGCTATCACATGGCTAGAATGCAAGAAGACCTGATTCTGTCACTCAAAGAAAATATGCAACACATTGGGCATATCCAATTTGCAGATGTACCAGGTCGCCATGAACCGCTCACAGGGATAATTGACTATCCCGCTATTTTTGAATGCATTGCAAATAGCATGTATGAAGGATTTGTCGCAGCCGAATATCGCCCCCAATCTCATTCAACAGATTCTTTCGAATGGAAAAATAAACTTCTTTAATATCATCATATTGTGGTATAAAATTTGTTCAAAGTTTGAATTTTCAAGCAGAAAGCGCTATAGTGAAAGATGAGTTATAGTCAGGAAAATACACTTCTCATGAATTTAGAACCATCGCCCGGCGCTTCTAATTCTCACGAACTCTCTTTGAATTCTCCAAAACAAGACGTTCAAGCTTGCTTAAAAGTTGTTCAAGAAGCATTGCTTGACGTTAAAGCAAAAGAAATCACAACGATTGATGTTAGCGAAGTGAGCAATGTTGCAGATGCAATTGTCATTGCTTCAGGTACTTCTACACGTCACGTGAAAGCGCTTGCAAACAACGTCGCTGATGAAGCACGTAAAGCAGGTTTTCGCCCTATCGGTATTGAAGGTGAAAGCGATGCAGAATGGATCCTTGTTGATCTTGGCACTGTTGTAGTACATCTGATGTTACCTACAGCACGTAAGTTTTATGATCTAGAAAACTTATGGCGTAATGCTTCAACTACAGATTCTGTAGCATAAACATATTAAAGCGACCTTCTTGGTCGCTTTTTTATACTGTGCATTTTAAATTTATAACAATAAAGCCAACAAAAAAGAACTCACTAATTTGGTTTACCTTGATATGACCATGATAAAAGCCACAAGAACAGATCACGATGCATTAGTAGAAACATTAATGCAATCCTTTTGGAACGAAGAGTTTTGCAACTGGGCGATCCAAGCTGAAAAACTGAGTTTCCAACAAAAACATGAAAAACTTGAGCAATTCTTTAGTATTCAATTGAAAGATATCGCTCAACCATATGATGAAGTCTATACCAATCCCGATCGCTCAGTTGCTGCACTTTGGATTCCGCCAAATCAGTGGGATTTAAACCTCATTCAGCAGGTTAAACTACTCCCTCAATTAACGAAGATTATCGGTTTAAGACAACTGGTGAAATTTATTCACATCATTAATCTGGTGCAGAAACATCATCCCAGTGAGGCGCATTATTATTTACAACTCATAGGTGTAAGTCCTGACCACCAAGGACAAGGCTTAGCCAGCAAAGTCTTAACACCTATTCTCACAAAGAGCGATCAACACGGTATCCCATGTTATTTAGAAACTGCAACACCAAGTAATGTTGGACTCTATCGTCATTATGGATTTGAAGTGATCTTTCACCTTCGCGATCTGCCCTACAATGCACCTGAAATTTGGGGAATGTGGCGAAAACCTACACATGAAAAATAAAAAAACCACCCGAAGGTGGTTTTTTTAAAACAGTCTATAAATTAGTGACCTGTACCATTAATGGCTTTCGTCATATCTTCAACAACTTTCTTCGCATCACCAAAGATCATCATTGTTTTGTCGTTATAGAACAAGTCATTATCAAGACCCGCATAACCTGTCGCCATAGAGCGCTTGATCACCATAATGGTACGAGCTTTATGTGCTTCAAGAATAGGCATACCATAAATTGGCGAGTTTGGATCATCTTTCGCTGCAGGGTTAACGACGTCATTCGCACCGATGACCAACACCACATCTGTTGCTGGGAAGTCTGAGTTAATCTCATCCATCTCTAAGATGTCTTCGTACGGAACATCTGCTTCAGCTAAAAGGACGTTCATGTGACCAGGCATACGACCTGCCACTGGGTGAATCGCAAAACGTACAGTTACACCTTGCTCTTTCAATAAATTTGCAAGCTCTTTCACCGCATTTTGAGCACGACCCTGCGCCATACCATAACCCGGTACAATTACAACACTGTCTGCATTTGACATTAAGAAACCAGCATCGTCAGCAGAACCAGAACGGTAGTTGCGTTGAACTGCTGCACCAGCTGCTGCTGTCGGTGCTGCAACACCACCCATTGCACCACCAAACAATACGTTGATGATTGAACGGTTCATTGCTTTACACATAATATAAGACAGAATTGCACCTGACGAACCTACAAGCGAACCTGCAACAATTAACATGTTGTTTTCAAGCGTAAAACCAATCCCTGCTGCCGCCCATCCAGAGAATGAGTTAAGTAAAGACACCACAACTGGCATATCACCACCACCAACAGGCGCAATCCATACCCAACCAAAGGCTAAAGCAAGTGCTGTCATTGCCCAGAACGAGGTCATGTTACCCGTCAAGAAGAAGTGAATCCCTGCTGCTAGCATCGCAATAAAAATCAAAGCTTGAACAGGTTTAACCCATGCACCTGAAATCGTTTTTGCCCATTTCTTTGCCGCCAATTTACCATAAGCAAATACCGATGCAGTGAATGTAATGGCACCAACGAAACATCCTACGAATAATTCGAATAAATGTACGCGACTCATTTCATGGAAGTTCACACCATTTGCAGCCAGTAAGTCTGGCCCAAGCTCGACGAGCTTGTTGTTGTGAATAATTGCAGCGATCGCAATCAACACTGCAGCAAGACCCACGAGTGAGTGCATGAGAGCAACTGTTTCTGGCATTTGTGTCATAGGCACTGTACGAGCTCGAGCAATACCAACAATCGCACCCAATACCATTGCACCGACAATCATCCATACCACAGGATTATCAGCAACAAAGAAAGTTGTTAACACGGCGATTGCCATTGCAATCATACCGTAACGGTTACCTGCAATTGCTGTCTTAGGACCAGACAAGCCACGCAAAGTTAAGATAAAAAGAACGGCACCGATTAGGTAAAACCAATCCGCATACTCACGAATAAATTCCATGTATTAACCCTCTTTTTTCTTTTGCTTTGGCTTAAACATTTCAAGCATACGAGCGGTTACAGCGAAGCCACCGAAAATATTAATGCTTGCTAAGAAAACAGCGATCGCACCTAATACACTCACCACATTGATGGTTTGAAAATCAACAGCCCCCTCAACACCCATAACAGGTAGACCAACAGTTTGGATCATCGCACCGACAATAATAATTGAAGACAATGCATTCGTTACGGCCATCAGCGGCGTGTGAAGCGCAGGTGTCACTCCCCAAACAACGTAATAACCTACGAAGATTGCGAGGACAAAAATTGTAATAGTTTCAACCATGATCAGTCTCCTTAACCACGCTTCAACAGCACTTGACCACCATGAGTGACAAGCAATGCTTTTTGGATTTCATCTTCTTGATTAATGCTGTAGTTTTTATCTTGATCAAAAAGCGTTTCAACAAAGTTATAAACGTTACGTGCATATAGCGCTGAAGCTTCTGTAGAAACGGTCGCTGGAATATTTGGAATACCCAAAATTTTCACGCCATTATCAGTCACAACAGTTTCACCGCATTTTGAGCCTTCAACGTTACCGCCAGTTTCAACTGCCATATCGAGGATGACTGAACCTGGTTTCATTTTGGCAACTGTTTCAGCTTTAATTAAGCGCGGTGCATCACGACCTGGTAAAAGCGCCGTCGTGATCACGATGTCAGCATTCGATACCGCTTTGTCTACAATTGCAGCTTGGTCTTTAATATATTGTTCACCAGGCATCCAACCATAACCATTTTTTGCAGCTTCATCGGCACGCGCTTGCTCTTCTGCTGACATTGGTACGTCTAACCATTTACCGCCTAAAGATTCAACTTGATCTTTGGCTGTTGGACGTAAGTCTGTCGCTTCAACAATAGCACCTAAACGTTTGGCTGTTGCAATCGCTTGTAAGCCTGCTACACCAACACCCATAATGACTACACGAGCTGGTTTAACCGTACCCGCCGCTGTCATTAACATTGGGAACATACGTTGGTACTCTGCCGCCGCAAGAAGCACAGATTTATAACCTGCCAAGTTTGCTTGTGATGACAACACGTCCATATTTTGGGCACGAGATAACGTACGTGGTAATAACTCAAGTGCAAATGCAGACACTTGCTGAGCAGCGAATTGATCAAGTTCCGTATTACGGTACGGATCAAACATCGCAACCACTGTGGTGTTTGGGGCTAATTTTTGTATTTCTTCGCCTTTAGGTGCGCGAACTTTTAAAACCAATTGACTGCCGGTATAAGCATCATCAACAATTTTTGCACCAACCTGTTCATAGGCACTATCAATATAAGCAGCTTTAACACCTGCATTACGTTGGACAACGACACTGTGACCAGCACCAATTAACTTCTTTACTGTTTCTGGTGTCGCAGCTACACGACTTTCACCAACTACAGTTTCGGTAGGGATTCCGATCTGCATGAGCATTCCTCAAGCTAATTTTTCTTAAAGTAGATATCGCATTCTTGCGATATACCCCTGGATGTATTCATGTGAATTTTTTGGATTCTAATTGAACTTTTTTAAATTACCACCCAATATTTATTTAATAAATACCCTCATTTTGAACTCATGATTCACAATCATCACAAAATTTCATGGTACTTGATCTATCATTTTCATAAAAAATAGTTCCAGATTCGTTCAATTTTCGATCCATTTTTTAACAAAAAAGAAACTTTTTTCTAATTTATCGTCAGTATAGGGAGCTTGACTTTATTAAGCTTTGATCATTCTGACATTTTTTAGCTTTCTTTTTATCCCTTTTGATTGTGTTAAAGCGCCGTGCATGTCACATTTTTAGTTGCTTCTTTCATTCTCATAAATCTCAATTTGCCGAATTGACAAAAAATCAGACTAATCGATTCAAATTCTCACGACATTCTTAAAAATTATAAATAAGACAAAATTTAGATAAAACTTGGTTTTAAAATTGAGCTTAAATTTTGGCTGAACATGAAATACAAGCTGACTGACTCTTGAAAAGAATACTTACAAACCGTGCAAAAAAAATTTGAAATATTTTTTTGATGTATTTTTTGGGTTGATAGACCACTGTTTTTTTCATATTACGCACCACAATGATGCATTTAAACAAAAAATCAAAACGCCTTATGTCGCTAGGTAGGTGATTTAGCGAAAATTAGAGATTGAATTTTAGAGCTTACAATGAAGATTGGCTTATACTTCCATTACTTAAAAATTGATTTTTAACATTTATGGTACTTAAGCTGACTCCCACTCAGTTAGGGAGTTTATGTGCGCTGTTGGCAGCATTCTTGTTTAGTAGTAAAGCGATCTTAATCAAACAAGCTTATGCAGTTTCTGAAGATGTTGATGCAACATTGCTGGTTGCCTTAAGAATGCTCAGTGCCTTACCCGTTTTTCTTTTTATTTGTTGGTTGAACCGACACCGTAATCGCGGATTTTCAGCGCAGGATTGGGCCCTACTCCTCGTTGCTGGTTTGATTGGATATTATTTTTCAAGTTGGCTCGATTTTATGAGTCTGATGTACATCAGTGCCTCTTTGGAGCGTATTATCCTATTTCTATATCCCACCATGACAGTAATTGCATCAAGTGTAATTTTCAAACATCCTCTTTCACTGAAGACTATTTTTGCAATTGGACTAAGTTATGGCGGCACGCTTATGGTGATGCTCCAAGAACAAAGCAATGTGCCTCATGAAAGTAATTTTTGGCTAGGTGTGAGTTTAGTTTTCGCAAGCGCGATTTGCTTTGCGAGTTATCTATTGATGACTCCAAAATTAATTCAAAAATTTGGATCGTGGAATTTTACGGGCTTAGCGATGTCTATCGCCTGCTTAGGGACGATTCTTCACTATTTTATTGCTCAGCCAAGCCCTGTATCCAATATCCTTGAACAACCCATGGAACTAATCGGATATGGTGTTGCATTAGGCATTGGGGTAACGGTGATTCCAACTATTCTCATTGCGCAAAGTATTGCTCGTTTAGGTGCTTCTCAAACAGCCATGATTGGTTCACTTGGTCCAATTCTGACCATTATATTGGCAACTATCTTTTTAGGGGAATCAATGAATATGATTCAATGGTTTGGTTGTGCGCTGAATATATTGGGTGTGATGATGATTACGCTTTCCAAAACTAAACTGAAATAAAGACAACATTAACCTCACAGTTCAAATTTCAAAATAATGCTTCACGATGAAACTTAGTCTTCATAGTGAATTTCTATTTTCCCTTGATCATCGTCAAATTTAATGTCGAGTGGAACAAAGTGGGAACCCGACGATGTAGACCCCATTTGATCATTTTCATTTCTTAGTGGGCATTCAGTTAAAGATAAGCACCCACAACCAATGCACCAATCCAGTTGTTGACGAAGTTGAAGCATATTTAAAATTTTTTGATCTAAAATTTTCTGCCACGCACTTGATAATGCGGTCCAATCTGATTTAGTCGCGGTTTTATTCTTAGGGAGTATGTTAAATGCTTGCTTCACTTCAGAGAGTGAAATCCCAACCTGCTGTGCCACTTTGATGATGGCAATCCTTCTCAGCATATATCGTGGATATCGCCGTTGATTTCCTTCCGTCCGCACACTCCAAATAAGTGCTTTGTCTTCATAAAATCTGAGTGCTGCGACCGATACACCACTTCGAGCAGCTAACGCGCCTATACTGAGCCACTGTTGTAATTTTTGTTCTTCCATGCTCTTGACCTCAAGTTAAGTTGAGCTTTCATAATTCTTTTCTAAGCTTAATGCAGAGAAGATAGAATGACAAAACCAAATAAGCCAACGTTTAGTTTAACCACTAAAAATCCACCTAAGCTTTATTCCCCAAGGCAATTTGGATATAGCCACATCTGTGAGGTCAAACACTTCAACACAGTCGTTCATATATCAGGTCAAGGTGGTGAAAATGCCGAAGGACATTATTCCGCTGATTATTCAGAACAACTCAACCAAGTCTTCGAAAATCTCAAAATCGCTCTCAGCTATGCACATATCGACTTTTATAACATTGCTGTTCTAAGCGTATTGATTGTCAATTTTGACCAACAAAAACATCACCTGTTAAATCTGAAAATGAATACAATATGGAAAGATCAAAATTTCCCAGCATGCACACTAATCCCTGTGTCTCGCTTGGCATTAGACGCCATGCAAATTGAAATCGAAGCCACAGCTTACTGCTCCTCATCCACTGAGCCATTTATTCATGTATAACGATCTTGACGATTTAAATAAAAAAGACATCACGAATGACACTGCTTTACTTTGGTTGATGGCCATTGCTTGTGGTATTTGTGCAGGCGCTAATTATTATTCGCAGCCCTTAATTCACTCTGTTCAACTTTACTTTAATGCCCCTGCAACAGATGTGGCATTAACTGTTACTTTGGCTCAAGTCTCTTATGCTGTCGGACTACTTTTTATCGTACCACTTGGTGATATTCTCAATAAAACGAAATTAATCCCATTTTTAATGTTCTTTGCAGCAGTGGGATTATTTATTTGTGCTTTTTCGCTCAACCTTTATATGTTATGGGCTGGCACAATTATCACTGGGCTTTTCTCGGTTGCAGCACAAATTTTGATTCCGTTTGCCACGATGGCGGTTCGACCAGAACGAACAGGCGAAGTCGTCGGGTTACTGATGAGCGGATTATTGGTAGGCATTTTAATTTCGACCAGTTTAGCTGGTTTGTTATCCAACTTATTTAATTGGCAGCTCATTTATATCGTCAGTGGAATTTTGATGTTAATGGTCGCTGTGGTACTTAATATTCGTCTGCCTTATATTCCTAGCTCTAAAATTAGTTATTTTGCTGTGTTTAAATCCATGGGGCTGCTACTTAAAGAAGAGCCTCGTTTAATCTATCGCTCTATCATTGGTGCCTTTGCATTTGCAACGATGAGCATTCTCTTCTCCACCATTTCTATTTTACTTAAATCCTCTTTTTCTCTTGAAGATGTCATGGTGGGTTTAGTCACTTTGGTTGGCGTATTTGGCGCCTTGTCCACCAAGAAAATTGGTAAGATCGCCGACCGTGGTTACGTCAAACAAATCACTTGGTTTGGCATTTTAATCCTAGGTAGCGCTTGGATATTCCTTTATTTAGGTGCATTCTATTTAAGTTGCTATATCATCGGTTTTGGACTGATGAATCTCGGCCTAGCATTGGTGCATAGTAGCAACCAGAATGTGATTTTTAATTTAAGACCGGATGCTAAATCTCGTGTGAATTCACTCTATATGACCAGCTATTTTATTGGTGGCGCAAGTGGTTCCGCGCTAGGAATTTATGCTTGGGATCATGGTGGATGGGCAATGGCGTGTATCGTAGGATTAATCTTGGTCAGTTGTACGGCACTATTCACGCTAGTGGATCAACGTTATCATCGAACCCAACTCAGCTAACTCATAAAATATGCATGTTAAGCCTCTATAAATAGAGGCTTTTTCAATAATTTAGCCTCTGCAGTCATCATTCAGTCCTCTAAAGCTGTGTATCTCTTGTGCGTAATCACACACACTGTTCACTATCATTATAAAAAATATTCGTGAACAAGAATGAAAGCAGTTGTATGTCATCAAAATGAATTAACACTTGAAGATGTCAGCCATCTAACACCATCACAAGGACAAACTTTATTAGAAGTTGTGCGATGTGGTATTTGTGGCAGTGATTTACATATGCAACATAGTTGTGACCACATGCATGAACTTACGGCTAAAGTGGGTCTAAAAGGTGTTGCAAAGTCAACAGACCGTTTTGTCATGGGGCATGAATTTTGCGGTCGTGTTCTAGATTATGGTCCTAAAACTAGAAAAAAATTTAAAACAGATACCTTAGTTTGTGCGATGCCACTATTGAAAGTTGATCAGTGGTGTTATCAAGCGACTGGTCTTTCCCCTCAAGCTTCTGGTGGTTATGCCGAACAAATCTTGGTGCAATCTCAACTCATGTTTGCGGTGCCAAATGGATTACATCCCGATCTTGCAGCAATGACCGAGCCAATGGCGGTTGCTTTACATGCAGTACGTCGGAGCAGAATAAAGAAATCAGAACCCGCAATTGTTATTGGTTGTGGTCCAGTAGGCTTAGGTGTCATTTTAATGCTCAAAGCGATTGGTGTGAAAAAAATTATTGCCAGTGACTTTTCACCAAATCGCCGTCGGCTGGCTCAACTTTGTGGTGCAGATGTCGTCATTGATCCTAAACAATCCTCGCCTTTTGAGAGTTGGAAAGAATACGGTTTATTGGGTGATGCTTCTGAAGCGATTAACTATGGAATCGGTATTTTCGAAAAGATACAGTCTATGCATATTCCATGGTGGCATGCGTGGCGTGTGGCTGACAAATTAGGTGCTTTACCCAAACGCCCTGTGATTTTTGAATGTGTCGGGATGCCAGGCATCCTTCAACAGATTATTAACGGTGCGCCATTATTTTCTAAAATTATCGGTGTGGGTGTATGTATGCAATCCGACAGCATCGAACCCGCTTTGGCTTTAAACAAAGAAATCGAAATCCAGTTTGTGATTGGTTATACGCCACTTGAGTTCAGAGATGCGCTCCATATGATCGCTGAAGGTCAAATTGATTGTTCTCCTCTGATAACGGGCGTTGTAGGTCTTGCAGGAGTCAAAGATGCTTTTCAGGCCTTAGGTGATCCTGAACAACACGCTAAAATTTTGGTCGACCCCAAAAAGACCGGATCTGATATCAGTGCACTTTAGATAATCTTTAGGTTCTATACGACATAAGTGCTCAGCGATTTTTTTACTATGGGGCTCAAACTTGATCAGAGTCCTTATTTATCCTGCGTGATACTCAATCGAACTTTAAAATTTTAATTTCATCTATGAATAGATCTTAAACAAGGAAGTTTTATGTCAAATTTAAATCACATGCCTTTCAATGTTGAAGCAAGTTGTTCTTGTGGCGCAAATACTTTTCGCTTTTCTCATGCACCCATCGCACATTTTATTTGTCACTGCCAAGTTTGCCAAGAATATACAGGTAAGGCATTTTCAGATGTTTTAGTATTCTTGAAACAAGATGTTTATGATTTAAATATTAAACAGACTACTTTTAAACGTTTGAAGTCACCACCCAATATCCGTCGTGGGATATGCAAACAATGTCAGTCCCCTTCTATTGAATTTGGAATATTAGATCAGTTGTTATTTATTCCTAAATGGAACTTAAAAGACTTCTCGCAAGTTCCCCCTGAAAATATGCATATTTTTTACCATCGTCGTGTGCAAGATGTAGCTGATGATTTGCCAAAATATAATGGTTTTATCCAGAGTCAAACTCAAGCAGCTAAGTTTATTCTTGAAGGGTTAGCTAATAGAATTCTAAAATAAAATCATCAATAAAATATGACTTCACTTGAACACTTTTTAAACCAATGATTGAAAAATTTAAATTATATCTCTTTCATAAATCAAAAAAAGATCTATCCTTTGCTGATTATTTGTACCGAATAATTTTAAATATTCATACATAATTTGCGAATGAAATACATCATACATCGACTCAAAGAAGCTTTCTGAAACACAGTTTAAGCGATATACAGGCATCTCATGGTCAACCTTTGATTTAATGGCGGAACAGCTAAAAATGCTTGTACCTGCTAAAGGTAGACCATCTAAGTTAAGTGTAGAAGATCAAATCCTGCTGTGCTTAAGTTATTGGCGTGAATATCGAACATTGTTTCATGTCGCAACCAGTTATGGTGTGTCAGAGCCTACTGCTTCAAGAATCGTCCGCCACGTAGAGGATTGCCTGATCAAGTCCAATCTATTTAATTTACCCAAGAGTTTGCCTGAAGGCGAAGGTATCGACTGGAATGTGGTGATCGTAGATGCCACAGAAACCCCAATACAAAGACCTAAAAAAACAGAAGAAAAGCTATAGTGGTAAGAAGAAAGCTCATACTTTCAAAGTACAAGCCATTATCCATTATAGAACACAGCAAGTTCTGAGTTTATGCACGAGTTGTGGTGCTGTACATGATTTCGAGCTTTTCAAACGCAACTTGAATCAGATTCCTAAAGGTGCTTTTATTCTTGCAGAGAAAGGTTATCAAGGGATTTATACGGTGTATCCAAATAGTCTATTGCCATTAAAAGCAAAAAAGCGCTGTAAACTAGATCCTGAGCTAAAAGTTTACAATCAAGAAATCAATAAAAGAAGAATTGGGATTGAGCATGTATTTGGAACTTTGAAGACCTTCAAAATCCTTGCTGAGCGATATCGCAACCGTGGCAAAAGATTGGGATTAAGATTCAGTTTAATCGCAGGGATTTATAATTTAGAACTGAGTAAAAAATGATTTATGAAAGAACCCTAATATTGAAAATATCCAACCGCCTATAACATTGATATAAGAAAAAAAATACCATCTAATTTTAAGTAGATTTAATTCAAATAAAAGACTAAATATCCAAAAAAATGTATTTAAAGCAAAACATATACAAAAATAAGTGAGAATTAATGTTAGTTCCCCAAAAAATGAACTCTGATAGTGATCAAACAACAATTCAATACTGAGTACAAATGGAAGCGATCCAATTACAATGTTCCAGTTCAATATCTTTTCTCTTTTCTCTTTTAATTGCCAACCAAAGAGAGTCAATGTAGCCTGAAAAATAAAAAAATATGCCAAAATGAGTAAAAAGTCTCCTGGGTTTTTAAAACCACTCATCATTTTGAAACCCCACATTTGGCTTCATAGCCCATATCCCCACATCCTTTATCTATTCGATCTTGGACATTTAAAATATTCTCGATTTTCGCTTTACCTTGCATAATTAATCTTAATGGAGGTGCTAATTTAGAAACATATTTTTCATGAATAGATTGTAATGCAACCTGTTCATCTACCAAGCGCTGGATACTCCATTGTTTTAAATCTATTGTTTGGTAATTTTGATAAACATTTTTAAAGTCTTCATACCCTAATTTCATAATGGCATCACCTGCTTCATATCTCCATTGTGATAATGTTGTTTGCGTACCGTATTCATTTTTAAACGCAGCAAGCACGGTCTGCAAGGTACGATCATATTCCGCTCCCAAATTAAACATCAATCCAGATAAATCGTTTCTTGAAACTTGTTCTGCTACAAGGAGGCTTTGTTGCAAAAAGCTATTCTTAAGGGCTTCTTCAGCCATATAATTTTCAAATGAAGAAGCTTACACACAAAATCTACCGCACAACCAATTGGCCCGCATATAACCGAGCACTCATTAATCGCGGAAATATTGCCATTTGGTTTGATCCTACTACGCAATTGTATGCTCTATCAAAAGGCAAACAAGGACGAAATCAAACCTACTCCGACGCAGCCATCCAATGCTGCTTAATGATTAAATCCTTATTTCGTCTGTCTTTACGTATGGTCACTGGCTTTGTGCAAAGTCTGATTAAACTTTGCGGATTAAATTGGACAGCGCCAGATTAAAGTACGCTTTGTAAAAGACAAAAGTATATTGATATTGCAATCAGCTACCAAAAAAGTAGCTATGGGCTGCATCTACTCATGGACTCTACAGGCTTGAAGTTTCTAGGTGAGGGCGAATGGAAACGCAAGAAACATGGACCTGAATATCGTGGCCAATGGCGTAAGCTACATATTGCTATAGATGCTGAAACTCTTCAAATACGTGCTATTCAGCTCACAACCAATAATATCAGTGATTCGCAGGTACTAGGTGATTTACTTGATCAGATTCCACAAGATGAGCAGATTGACTCTGTTTATACCGATGGAGCTTATGACACCAAGCAATGCCGTCAGGCCATTGCAGATCGGCAAGCGCATGCGGTGATTCCACCTAGAAAAAATGCGAAACCATGGAAAGATACAAAGAGCAGCTCGCTAGAGCGAAATGAATTACTTCGAACAGTTAAACGTTTAGGTAGGACACTATGGAAAAAATGGTCAGGCTATCATCGCCGAAGTTTGGTTGAGACTAAAATGCACTGCATCAAATTATTAGGAGATAAACTCAGTGCAAGGAGCTTTGATAGCCAAGTCAATGAGGTTCATACACGTGTAGCAGTCCTCAACAGATTTACGGAATTAGGTCGACCACTTACCCAAGTTACGCCTTAAATTTGGCTCAATTAGGGGCTCTTTGCCTTTCAAATCTTTGTGCAACAAAGCCTTTAAAAATTAGAGATTCATTAACCTTTAAAAGCAGTATTCTTTAACACCTCCCTCAATGAACCATTTTTTAAATTATGGTAAGATGCCGAGCTTTTCACGATTTACTCAATCTAGGTTTCACCATGTCTTATATCCAATCCTTACAGCCTCGAATTTCCGTCGCCCCAATGATGGATTGGACGACCCGTGATTACCGCTTTTTTGCACGTCTATTCAATCCAAATATCATCATGTACACCGAGATGGTAACCACAGGCGCAATTTTATTTGGCGATGCAGCCCGTCATTTAGATTACAGTAAAGAAGAACACCCTATTGTGTTACAGCTTGGTGGATCAAATCCTAAAGACCTCGCAACCTGCTCTAAAATGGCTCAAGATTGGGGCTATGATGAAATCAATTTGAATGTTGGTTGTCCTAGTGATCGCGTTCAAAACAATAAAATTGGTGCTTGCCTCATGGCTGAGCCTGACCTGGTTGCTGAATGTATTGCTGAAATGCAAAATGCAGTTGATATCCCCGTCACGGTAAAACACCGAATCGGCATCGATGATATGCAATCTTATGAGGAGATGCTGCATTTTGTCGATACCGTTGCAAAAACGGGATGTCAAAATTTTATCGTGCATGCACGCATTGCTTTACTACAAGGTTTGTCACCGAAAGAAAATCGGGACATTCCGCCTTTACGTTATGAAGATGTCTATCGCTTAAAGCAAGATCGCCCAGAACTATTGATCGAAATCAACGGTGGGATCAAAACATTTGCTGAAACTCAACAACACTTACAACATGTGGATGGTGTCATGATTGGTCGCGAGGCTTATCACAATCCTTATCTACTGGCTGAACTAGGACAATTATGGAATTTGTCAGCACCTGATCGTTTTGAGATCATGCAGGAAATGATGCCATATATTGCAAAACGTTTAGCTGATGGTGCGCCACTTTCAGTGATTACACGTCATATTTTAGGCTTATTTCAGAACCTTCCTGGTGCACGAAAATGGCGACAAGCCCTGAGTGGGGGTAATGCGAAAACCTTAAAAGATATTGAAAATGCCTTAATCGGTATGCAACAAGCCATTCAAAGACATGCTGAACAAGAAAGCTTAAAAATCAATGCTGAATAAACAAATATCATCAGTAAAAAAGGTCTCTTGATAGAGACCTTTTTTGATAATCACTTTTAGGCTTATTTTGCTTGAATCGAGTCTAATCGTTTTAACACTTCAGCCACAGCTACCATTGCAAAACTTGATGTCACCACCACGGCTGAACCATAGCCCCCACATCTTAACCCGGCACTTGCACAAACATCAGCATTCGAAAAAGGATTATCCACCGAATAAATACAGGTGATACCAAACTTCTCTTTCGGCTTTTTACAGATACCTTTTGAGCGCAACTGACTTCTTAATTTTGCCAGCATCGGGTCGTATTCTGTTTTTGACAAATCTGCGACCCGAATTTTGAGTGGATCTAATTTACCACCAGCACCGCCAGATACAATCAAAGGGACTTTATTGAAACGACAATGTAGCATCAATGCGAGTTTTGCTTTGACATCATCAATGCAATCCAACACAACATCTGGATTTGAACTCAAAATCTCTGTTACATTTTCAGGCGTTAGATAATCATCAATTAAATTGATTTTTATACGTGGATTGATTTGGCGACAACGCTCTGCCATCACTTCAATTTTTTCATGACCTAATGTTGATGTCATCGCAGGTAACTGACGATTAATATTCGATGCTGCAACAGAATCCATATCCACTAATGTGAGCTCGCCCAAACCTGTTCTAGCCAAAGCTTCGACAGCCCAAGAGCCAACACCGCCAATACCGATCACCATGACATGACTGTTTTCATAATGCTGAAAATTTTCTTCGCCATAAATTTTGGCTACACCGGTAAAACGGCGTTCATATTCATCATCATGAACTAAGTCAGTCATATTGCTCTAACACTATTTGGAAAAGGCGTATTTTAGCAAAACTTCAGAGGAATAGAGAGTTTTGAACTCACGACAATTTCAGTTCATTTTTTAGGTTGAGTGCAGACACACTATTCTCCCAAACACGTTGCGCAATGTCTTCGATTCTCGTATTTAGACTATGTGCCAAACCCTCTAAAACATAAATTAAATTCTGTGGGGTATTACGGGTTCGGTGTTCAGTTGAAGTTTGACAACATAATGGCGGCATATCAGGACAGTCTGTTTCAATGACCAGATGCTCAATGCCAACATACTGAACTGTTTGGTGTAATTTTTTAGCATTGGGATTGGTAATCTGTCCCGTGACCCCTAACTTAAATCCAAGTTGAATAAATGCCTTTGCTTCTTCTACCCCTCCACTAAATGCGTGGGCGATCCCCCCCTGAAAAAATTGCTTTGCTTTTAACAGTTTTAATACTTCAGCATGAGATTTACGAATATGTAACAGCACAGGAAGCTTAAATTGTTGAGCCAAATCGAGTTGTTGCGCAAAAAAATTCTGTTGCTTAGCGAAAACTTCCGACTGCTTATGTTGCTTGAGAAAAGTATCTAAACCAATTTCTCCAACGGCGATGCATTGTTGTACTTCAAGAATTTTTTTTAAATCGTCTAGATGATGAGGCTGATGTTGTTCGATATAAAAAGGATGTAGACCAGGAGCGAGATAACTCCTCGGTGCCTGATCTAAACCATTTAACCAATGGTGTGTTTCAATCAATGTATTAAAGCGTTGGTGTTGAAACCCAATCAGTACAAGGGCATCCACTCCCTTCTGTTTAGCCTGATACGCAAGTTGCTCACGATCGAAGTCAAAATCTTCTACATCAAAGTGCGTATGCGTATCAAACAAACGTGGCATAGACATGTTATTTTGCTTCACCTGCAGCTTGAGGTACAGCAACTTGAACCGCAGGATGAACAGCCTCCAGCATTTCAGGTTTAATCACACCCTGTAGCTTTTCATAAGGAATCGTAAGTCTTGGCAAACCCACCACATAAGGACCAATTTCATATTCACCGTATTGAAGAATTAAACCCTTTTTACCCAAATAATAGTTATCAGTGAGTTTAAATTTCCAAGCCTCTTCATACTCTTCAACGTTATCTGCTAACTGCGAATCTATGACCCATTTTTTAAATTCTTCATGGGCCAATTGATTTAATTTATTCTTTTGGTCTTTCACTAAAATTTGATCCAGTGACACTTGTTTCTGCTGTTTCAAATCAAAATTAAAGTAAGTTTGTGAAGAAGAACCATGTGCACCTCCTAAATAGTTACTCGTATTCAATACGATGGTTGCAAGTGGTCCTTGTGAATTTAAAATTTTAGGACTAATACTCAAACTAATTTGATGTCCAACCCCCAAGTGCTTTAACTCTTTATCTAAACCCACAAAGTTATCAATATAGGGCTGAATCTGCTCTGCAAGTAACTGCGCTGCAGTTTTATATTCAACAACTTCGCTTGCGGCTTGAGTATCTTTGTCTTTAGACAGCGTCTGCTCAGGTTCGAACAACTCTAGCGTTTCTTGTAAATTTTTGATAATCGCTTGATCAATTAAGCCATCTAACACAAATTGATTCGTTCTCAATCGATCAATTGAAATTTCTGGACAATTGTTACCATCACATTCTACCAACCGAACAGGCACTTTTTCAGTTTCACCCTGAAGCACGAGTATCTGAACTTCCGATGCTGCTTGAGTTTGAGTGTCAGGTGACTCTTTAGGCCCGTCCCCTTTTGGCTGACATGCGCTCAGCGTAATTGCGGCAGTAAGTACAGATACAGTCCAAACTATTTTATTTTTTAACATCTCACAACCTTGAGGAGAAACGGTCATTTATCATTGATTTAAGCCTAACCCGATGAAATTGATAGCTCAAGCTTCGTTTGTATGGGTTTAACTGCAATTGTATATGCTACATTACAATATTTGTAATATTTCAAAACATCTTTTGGAAGATCTGCGGCACAACCACTTGCTTGGTTTGAGCATGATTCAAATAGATATCCAATTGCTCACCACCTTTGACAATTTCGTTCGCGCGAATATGAATACCAATCCCTTCACCATCAAAGAACCACTCCTGATTTTTCCAGCTAAGATTCACTGGAGCGATACTTCTCACTTCACTGCTCTGGGCCTTTAACCATTTTTGATAGGACAACTGAAGTATTCTTTCAAAATCATTTATTTGGTTCTTTTGAATCACATCCTGCAACTGTAAAACTTTTTTCTGCTTTCGATCCAATACCATAAAGTAACCACGATCTTTAACGATCACTTCAGCTTGTTTTGTGTTTACGATGAATTGGATCAACACATATTGATTTCGTTGGGTGGCGACTTGCGTCAGTATATCCAACTCATAAGGCTGATTCAGTGAAAACTCCTTCATCCATGATTCAGATCGACTTATATAGGTTTCGATGGATTGATCCAAACTCAATTTTTCTTTTTCATTGATTTGATCTTGAATCACAAAAGCCAAATGGTTGTTAAGTTGTTGATTGACCCAATGATCTGCAGTTTTTAGACTTAAAATTTCAATTTTTTCGCAGACCGATTTTGTACAATTTTCGCTCTTAATTTCAACTTGAAACGCGTCATCATTTAAGTAAGGTAACACATCAGCGTTTTTAACTTGGGCAGACTGCCCTGACTTTTGTGTCGTAGACTCTGGTTGTTTTTCACAAGATGCCACCCCAATGACTAAGGTAGCAAGAAGAATACGCAGTCGTTTTTTTTGTAAATTTAGAGTAATCACAAGAATCAACCAAAATTAAAGCATTGGTTATTCTGATACAAAAACAGCTTCACGAGGAAGCTGTTTTACATTTTCAAGCAAAATTAATGTTCACGTGTATTACGGAAAACAATATCAGGATAACGCTCTTGCATTAATTGTAAATTGACACGGCTAGGTGCTAAGTACGTTAAATGCCCACCACCATCAACTGAAAGTTGGTCATGTGCTTTTTTCTTAAATTCATTAAATTTTTTCTCATCTGGACATGAAACCCAACGAACTGTATTAATGCTCACAGGCTCGTAAATACAATCCACTTTGTATTCTTCTTTTAAACGATAAGCTACAACTTCAAATTGAAGAACACCCACAGCACCTACAATAAGATCATTACTGTTTTGTGGCATAAATACCTGAGTTGCACCTTCCTCTGAAAGCTCTTTTAAACCTTTTTGGAGTTGCTTCGATTTCAAAGGATCTTTTAAACGAACACGGCGGAACATTTCAGGAGCGAAGTGAGGAATACCTGTGAATTGCAAGTTTTCACCCGAAGTGAAAGTATCGCCGATTTGAATCGTACCATGGTTATGTAAACCAATAATGTCACCTGGCCATGCCTCTTCTAGATGCTGACGATCACCCGCCAAGAACGTTAATGCATCTGAAATACGCACATCTTTCCCAATACGCACATGCTTCATTTTCAAGCCTTTTTCATATTTGCCTGAGCAGATACGCATGAAAGCAATACGATCGCGGTGTTTAGGGTCCATATTGGCTTGAATTTTAAAGACAAAACCAGAGAAACCCTCTTCAGTCGCTTCAACTTTACGGTCTTGGGTAGGATGTGCTTTTGGTGGTGGTGCATATTCACTAAATGCATTTAAGACATGGTCTACACCAAAGTTACCCAACGCTGTACCAAACAATACTGGAGTTTGACGCCCTGCTAAGAATTCTTCACGATCAAGCGGTTCATTTGCCATTTGAACTAATTCTAGTGACTCTTCAAATGCAGCCCAAGCTAATTCACCGACTTTTTCACGAAGGTCAGCATGGTCATAACCGTCACGAATTTCGATATCTGTAATGGTTGAACCAAAACCTGCTTTATAGACATAGAATTTTTCTTCGATCAGATTAAAAACACCCGCGAAGTCACGGCCTGTGCCTAAAGGCCAAGTTAAAGGTACGCATTTAATTTTCAGGACGTTTTCAATTTCGTCGAGGAGCTCAAGTGGCTCGCGAATTTCACGGTCCATTTTGTTAACGAAAGAAATAATCGGTGTGTCACGCATACGACACACATCCATCAATTTAATCGTACGATCTTCGACACCTTTCGCACCATCAATCACCATCAATGCTGAGTCTACGGCTGTAAGGGTACGATATGTATCTTCAGAGAAATCTTCATGCCCCGGTGTATCGAGCAGGTTGATCATTTTGTCTTTATAAGGGAACTGCATCACAGAGGTCGTGATTGAGATACCACGCTCTTTTTCCATTTCCATCCAATCTGATGTCGCAGCACGGTCAGATTTACGGCTTTTTACCATACCTGCAACTTGGATCGCTTGCCCCCACAACAATAACTTTTCCGTCATTGTGGTTTTACCCGCATCGGGGTGGGAAATAATGGCAAATGTACGTCGCTGAGCAACTTGCTCCGCTAACTCTTGCTTAAAGCTCATGAATAACACCTACTGCAGACATGCAGTTTAGAAGATCAAAAAAGATCAAAATAAAAATTGGCGATATTGTAGCAGATCAATACCGAATGTGAATGTGATGAATCAGAAACTGACCAGAAGTTAATAGTTCTTAAATGTGCTTTCTAAACGATCCACAGGTAATGGCATACCCAATAAATAGCCTTGTAATTGCTGACAACCTAAACGTTTTAAGATATCGGCTTGTTTTTGAGTTTCAACGCCTTCAGCTGTCACCACCAAACCTAAACGTTTAGCCAATACAATAATACTTTCTAAGATAATTTCATCTTTAGTATTGGGTGAAAGATTTCGAATAAATTCACGGTCAATTTTAAGCTCATCTACCGGGAGATTCTTTAAATATAAGAAGCTAGAATGACCAGTTCCAAAATCATCAATCGCAAGCCCAATCCCCAAATTACGTAGGCTCTCAAAAGTACGAATACTGACATCGATATGATGCATTGCTGTCGATTCAGTAATCTCAATAATTAAATGGGCTGGATCGATCTGGTATTGCGTGATTAAACATCTTAATGTATCTACCAGCGCTTTATGTTCAAATTGTACAGCTGATAAATTTACAGCGATCGGACAGAAAGGCAATTTCTTTTTTTGCCAAGCTTGAATCTGTATACACGCTTGTTCAAGAGCCCAGTAGCCCATTTTAATAATAAGACCTGTTTGCTCCGCACCCTCAATAAACATATTTGGTGCTAGAAGTCCTAGACTTGGATGCTTCCAACGAATTAAAGCTTCAACGCCACAAATTTTAAAATCTGCTGTGAATTTCGGCTGATAAAATAAAATGAATTGTTGTTCTTCAACAGCACGATACAAATCATTAATAAGTTTTGATTGGCTACGTGCGATTTCTTGTTGATCTAATGAATAGTTAAACACACTGTAAGTATTGCGACCTTGCTCTTTGGACATCAGCATTGCAGCATCAGCATTCACCAACAAATCATGTAAATCAGCACCATGATCTGGATAATAGACCACACCTAAACTTGCTGAGATATTGATTTCCTTCCCAGAAATCACAAAGCCTTCTTGGATTTTACTCAATACTAGATTGGCAACTTGATCAATTTGGTCTGTAGAAAAGTCTTCAACAACCAATAAAAACTCATCACCACCAATACGAATTAATTTTTGGTTTTTTTCGAGTAATGCATGAAGTCGATGTGCTAAATTCACTAAAAGCTGATCACCAATATGATGTCCAAAAGCATCATTTACTGCCTTGAAACGATCTAAATCAATATAAATGAATGCAACTTTATGATCTTTAGATTGGTGTAGTGAAAATAATGAAGTGGTGTAATCAAGCAAAAAAAGTCGATTTGGAAGTTTGGTCAAATTATCTTGAAGGGCAAGGCTTTCCAATTCCTTATTCATTTTGATTAATTGTTGATTTCGCTCTTCAAGTCGTAATTCTAAAATAGCGACAAAAAAACTGACCACTAAAACCAAGCAGGTGACAAATATAATGACAAAAAGTAATAAACCTTGACCTTCATGGAGTTGATTCAATGCTGCATATTTGGCATCCACGGGTTGGAAAGTCGCAGCCGCCATACCAATATAATGCATTCCCACAATACTAAAAGCGATCATGAATGCCACGGCAAGCTTGAAAGCCAATTTATTGTGATAGGTACGCTTATATTTAAACATCAGCCAGAATGACAATCCTGAACCACATACAGCAATCAGTACAGAAAAAATCACCAAAATGGTGTCATAACGAATAATGTAGTTGGGAACGATCAATCCCGCCATTCCAGTATAGTGCATACCTGAAATACCGAAACCCATCAGAAGTGCACCCAAAACCAATCTAGCCAAAGGAAGTGTAGATCTAGTCGTGAGCCATATGGCAAAAATTGAAGCGAGAGCTGCGATCACATAAGAGAATAGCGTTAAACCTATATCGAAACTATGATCTTCAGGTAAATGACAAGCCAGCATTCCAACAAAATGCATGACCCAAATCGCAAGACCAAATATCATGCCACTTACACCGAGCAGCACTTTTTGACCAACTGGGTTTTTGTGGGTACTAATGAGTTGTTCAAATGAAATAGCAATAAAGCAGACGATCACTGCCGCCACAGCAGAACCCGCCACCATTGCATAATCGTAACTCATATGAATCATATAGAGACTTATCCGTACCTGAACCTGTTTTTATTTTATTTAAACCCCAAAAGTACAGCAAATAAATGTAAGAAGGTTCAACTTTTTAATGAGCATTTGTCGCCTACAACAATATCACCATCTCATTGAACGTCAAGTTGTTTTTCGGCGATATCCATAAAAAATGGCGTATCGAAATACGCCATTTTTAAGTAAAACTTAACAATAAATATTTTTATTTTTGCAAGGCAATGTAATCGAGCAAGATATGAGCTGATTCAGTGACAAATGCCTCTTCTTCAGGTAAAGGTGGGCGTTGATTAGTTTTCATCTTAGCACGCGATTCAGCCAAAGCTTCCATCGATGCCTGATAACTTTCCCAATTTGGATAAGCAGTTTTACCCATTGCTATACGGCGTTTATTTTCTTCTGCCAACGTTTCTTTTTCCAAAGCGATGAGTTCAGCTTTACGTTGATCGATATCCAACACGATTTGTTTATTCTCTTTAGCTTTCTGCGAAATCGCTTTACGCGCTTCTAAATACTTAAATTGAATATCATTCGCAACACGCTGTTTTGAATGAGCAGCTAATTTTGGTACAAAGGCTTGCACTTCTCCCTCACGTTTGAAAGGAGCTGTAGGGATGGTATCCCACTCTAAAGCATTCTTAGCTTTACGCTCCCCAAACTCTTCATCGTAGATATCAACCAATTGAATATCAGGCACAACCCCTTTATTTTGTGTGCTTCCACCAGTAACACGGTAAAACTTTCGTTGCGTCAATGTCGCTTGACCATACGCTAAGCTGTCCAATTGAACTTGAGCTGTACCCTTACCTGTCGTAGTACTTCCAATCACAATCCCACGACCATAATCCTGCACAGCAGCTGAATAGATTTCACTTGCTGATGCAGAAGCCAGATTCACCATGACAGCCAATGGACCTGCGTAGGTTTGAGCGCCTCCATCACGATCTTCGAAGACACTGACGTTACCATTCCCATCCCGAATTTGAACCACTGGACCAGATTTAATCACTTGCCCAATCATTTTTGCCACTTCTTCGAGTGAACCGCCAGGGTTATTACGAAGATCAACGATAATGCCATCGACATTTTGCGCAGCTAAACTTTTCAATGCATTATTGGTATCTTCAGATACTGAACGATAGCTTTCACCAGCACGACGGGCACGGTAGTTGTAATAGAACGATGGAATTTCGACTACTCCAACTTTATGTTTCTTGCTATCACGTACAATTTCAACTGTTCTTGAACGTACACCCGCATCCTCTTCTTGAATCACATCACGTACGATAGTTACGGTACGTGCCTGACTCATAGATGCTCCAGGTCCGAGCAATTTAATGGTGACTTTAGTCCCACGCTTACCTCGGATCAATCCAACGATTTCAGAACTGGTCCATCCAATGACGTCGACCATTTTGTCACCGTCTTGCGCGACACCAATAATACGATCACCAGACTTGACCTGTCCCGTCTTAAACGCAGGACCACCATCTACGATCGTCTCGATACGCGTATAGTCTTCATTCCCGCGTTCTGGACGGATCGACACACCAATCCCCTCAAGCTGCAATGTGGTCTGACGATTTAACTCAATCGCATCGATTGGTGGGAAATAATTACTGTGCGGGTCATAAGTCGCTAACATAGCATTGAGCGTTTTTTCTAAAACGTCATCGCTTTTTGTACGCTTCATACGTTCTAATTGACGCATATAGCGCTTGGTCAAAGTCTGAACTGGCGTTAAATCTTCAGCTGAAGTGAGATCTTGCCCTGCTGCTAAAGAAGGATCATCTTTCAGCGCTTTTTGCTTAGCCAAATCTTCTTCTTTAGCAATCGTTAAATTGATTAACTGAGACACCAGCATTTTGCGCCATTGATTTTCTTGCTCAGCTTTATTTTTGAAAAATGGAGCCTTTTCACGATCAGACTCGATAAACACATTAGGTTGATTTAGGTTTTGCGGTTTTTTTAACTCCGCCAACATAAACTCATAGAATGACTTTAAACGATCACGATATTGAGCGTGAATGGCATAAGGTCCTTCAAGGTTACCCGCTTTCAGCGCCGCTCCAAAAGTTGGTCCGTATTTTTTCTTATAGTTTGCCACTTCATCTGCCAAGAAAAGGCTATGGTCAGGATCAAGACTATCAATATACATATCAAAAATACGTTGTGAGGTCGTAGCATCTAAACGCATATTTAAATAGTGCTGACGATCCACCAAAGTTGCTAATTGTCTTGAAACTAAAGCTTGTTCTTGTGTGGGCTTTATATTCTGAACCTGTTGAACCGCTGGTTCATTCGCTGCGATCGCAACATTAATTGTATGACCAAAAAATAAACCACCAGTGGCAATGGCTACCGCGCAAGCGATTGTTTGAAGTTTCATAACGAATTTGTCTTTCCTTGGATAAACCAAATTTACACTATTGTTTTCAGATAGAAATATTAATATTCAAAACCTTAAACAACTTTTTTATTTCTGCCGTATAGTTTTATCATAATCTGTACGGAGAAAATGTAGCAAATCATTGCAAAATTCGGGTATTGTTTTCTCTTTTAAAATTAGAATCACGGATTCCACTATGATTGGCGCATTGATGCTTGATATTGAGGGCACAACACTTAATCAAGAAGATATTCAACTCCTACATTCTCCACAAGTTGGTGGAGTCATTTTGTTTGGAAGAAATATTGAATCACCTCAACAAGTTCGCGCCTTAACGGATCATATGCGCCAAGTTCGCCCCGATATTTTAATTGCAGTCGATCAAGAAGGCGGACGCGTACAACGTTTAAAACAAGGCTTCACTCTCCTTCCTGCCATGGGACGTTTCGGTGAGCTCTATTTAAGTCAGCCAGAACGAGCAATTGAATTGGCTGAACAATGCGGTTGGCTCATGGCTACCGAAGTCCTTGCAGTCGGGATCGACTTTAGCTTTGCACCTGTATTAGACCTTAACGACATCAGCGAGGTTATTGGTGACCGTGCTTTTGCTAAAAATATCTCAGATATCATCCCTTTAGCCCAAGCCTTTATGCAAGGTATGAAACGCGCTGGTATGGCAACCACGGGGAAACACTTCCCTGGCCATGGCTCGGTTAAAGCAGATTCACATATTGCGGCAGCTGTGGATACACGAAGTTATGCTGAAATTGAAGCTCAAGATATGCAAAGCTTTATTCAACTCCAACCTCAACTTGACGCACTCATGCCAGCACATGTGATTTATGAAAAAGTAGATCCAAATCCTGCTGGTTTTTCTCAGTATTGGGTTCAAAAAGTACTTCGTGAAACACTTGAGTTCGATGGTGTCTTGTTTTCTGATGACTTAAGTATGCAAGCAGCTTGTGTTGCAGGTGGTGCAGATGCTCGCATCAAAGCCGCGCTTGAAGCTGGCTGTGATATGGGCTTAGTCTGCAATAATCGGGAATCTGCATGTGTCGCGCTCAGTGCCATAGAGAATTATCCATTGCCGAACCAAGAACGCTTAGAGCGTATGCGCGGTAAGATTCAAGAGATTCGCATTGGTGAACAACTTGACTTAGGCAACGAATGGAAATCTGTCAAAAAGGTCATTGAAGATTTTAGACAATCATTTTAATAATAAAGGGAGCATCTAAATGCTCCCTTTATCTTGACCAATCCAATAATAATCATAGCTAAGGATGTGTATGTCTCAATCAAAACAATCAAAGCACCGTCATATTTCGTTTACTGCTCACTACACTGGCTATATTTGGTACCAAATGGGTATCTCTCACGAAGCATTTGCGACTTCGAAAGGTAAAGCGTTGGCGCAATTCGCTCACCCTTTTGAAAGTATGGCTGAGAAGTTTATCGGTGGAAGTATGCGTTCAACTCTGAAGACACGACATACATTATTAGACGACCATTTAAAATTATTAATCAAACAATATCCAAACCTGCAAATTTTAGAAATTGCAGCGGGACTTTCACCTCGTGGTTGGTGGTTTAGATCTCATTATCCCGAAATAGATTATCGCGAATTAGATTTACCAGACATGGCTGCCACAAAACAATCCGCTTTGAATAAAATCGATCCCGAAAGCCCTAAAGTTTTATCAGCAGACTTATTCACGGATGATTTCAAAACAGCTTTTGACGAATTCGACCCAACACGACCGCTAGTGATTATCAGTGAAGGATTAATCAATTATTTTAATCAAGATTTACTCAAACAATTGCTGAATTCAATTGTACGTTTTGGTGAACCATTCCAAACGCTTCATTATTTAACTGACCTTTATCCCGAACCTGTCCAACATAAACTGGCTAACTTAATTTGGTCGAGCAGCAAATTACTCAAATACGCTTCAAGAAGTGCATTTACTTTCCACTTTAAAGACCCTTTAGAGGTACAGCACTTTTTTAAACTGTCAGGTTTTACTGAAGTTGAAGTCATTCAACCTCAACTGTATTTTGAAAAAAAGAATCAAAATATGGATACAGATCAGCATCTTGGTGATCTAGTATGGATGATTCATGCAATAAAATAATGATTCATTCGTAGCAATATTACGAAGTATCTATTTTTTGATTCAAATGAATTCAATGACAGCCTAATCCACGCTGTCATTGTGTTTATGGGTATCTATAAATTGAAGTAAGCGATCAGCCACTTCAAAATAACCATGCTTGAATAATGCTCTTACTTCATTTCCAATAAAATCGAACATTAAGCATTCGACAGCAAAATGTCCTTGCTCATCCTCAAATTCAATTGCAAAACTTCGAGCATCTTCCTGTAAGACTTCAACTTGAGATGGGTCATCCAAAAAGAATGATACACCAAAGTAATTCAGGTCTTTAATTTCAACTTCAAAACGTTGTGTATTTGTTTGATGAATTAAAACAGAATGCGCATTTTTAAGGGCAAATCGAACTTCCCCCCTTCGATCCAAAGATTGCATTTGGTCTTTATCTAAATAAATGATTCCATCTAGATTGTGAATCGATTCGCCTTTTAAGAAACTGGTAAAAAGATTCATGGTTTCTTTACGACGTTGCAATTGAGGCACATGATCCGCATTTGCAATCATTGCAAACTCAACATCTGGACATTGCAAGGCAAAATTCGCATTCTCAAATGGCAAAGTAAAACTATCGAATTGACCACATGCTACCAATGTTTTACACATCGGAATTGGAACATGGGAAAGACGCAATAAACGATTACAGTTAATTTCATATCGCTCACGCTCAGCGATATCAAACTCAGACATCTGCTTATAAAAAAGTCGTTTAGCTGTTGGAGACATACGCGTTTGATCTAATTTTGCATGATTCACCAAATACAAAATGACAGCCTGACCAAACTCATCCATACGTTGCTCTTGCATCAATATTAATGACTCTTCAAGCAACATACGCCAGCTTTTCCGCGTCTTCTGCATGACGCCCATCAGAATTAATCGATCTACCAGTTCTGGACGATAATGAGCAAAACAGGAAGCAACCACAGAGCCTAATGACATCCCCATAACAGAGACTTTCTTAATCTCCACCAAATCCAACCATTGACCTAACATTTTTGAAAGCTCTGGTAGCTCTAGAGTACCAGCAGAAATTCCAGTATCACGATTGTGGATTTGTTGATTTGAACCTAAAGATGGTAAGTCGATTAAAATAACAGGTCCTTTCTCGAAGAGCTGTTCAACGCAATATTTATATGAATTAAAATTTTGAAATGCGCCTCCGACAATCAGCGTTGGCGTCTGATGCAGTGTTTCTGGCGATGCGATCGCCATATATTCAATTTTCCACCCATCAATCCATGTGGTTCGTGGCGGCTCTTTAAAACTATTTTTATGGTACAGATCAAAAAAATGAGTGCTGTCTTCAGCTGAATAATCTTCAAGCTCCATTTTTATCATGGAATTCATTCCTTTATCTCCATTTGGCTTTATTGTTTTGTTTTCACAGCCGTTAATTTGATCATACTCTCAATTCGTTATGATTATGCAACATAATTAACATTCATTTCATTTTATACAGATGCATGAAATCTGCGCAATGCAAGAATTCACCTTTTATCTTTTTTAACTGCCGTTAGGTTCTAAAAATAGTTACAAGTTTTATCAACTTAGCTTTTTTCGCTGATAAACATAGATTGTTGTCATCTGCGCTGCTACTATTTGAATGAGATTTTAAAATGATCAGTTAAACTGCTATGCAAGACTCCATCGAACAGTACATGCAAGTCGTCGGTCAGAATGCGCGTGAAGCTTCACGCTTTTTGGCTGGATCTTCGACTTTTGAACGAAATAATGCTTTGACGGCAATCCATACCGCTTTGGAAGACCATCAAGCTCAAATTCTAGCTGCGAATAAACTAGACATGACTCGTGGTCATGAAAACAATTTAGACAGCGCATTACTCGATCGTTTGGAACTTACACCCACACGCTTCAGTGGAATGTTACAAGGTCTTAAAGATGTCATCAGTTTAATTGATCCCATTGGTGAAATTACCGACCTAGCTTATCGCCCGTCTGGTATTCAGCTTGGAAAAATGCGAGTGCCTTTAGGTGTCGTAGGTATGATTTATGAATCACGTCCTAACGTCACTCTAGAAGCAGCCTCTTTAGCGATAAAGTCTGGCAATGCCATCATTCTTCGCGGTGGTTCAGAAGCATTAGAGTCAAACAAAGCCATTGCTACCGCAATTCAAAAAGGTTTAGAGCAAGCTGGAGTACCAGTCAACGCAGTGCAGGTTGTAAATACAGCTGATCGTGCTGCTGTTGGACAATTGATTACTCTCTCTGAGTATGTTGACGTTATTGTTCCACGTGGTGGCAAAGGCTTAATTGAACGTATTACACGTGAAGCAACTATTCCAGTAATCAAACATCTTGATGGTAACTGTCACGTCTTCGTTGAGGCTCAAGCAGATCTACAAAAAGCATTGCCAATTGCGTTAAATGCAAAAACTCATCGCTATGGCGTATGTAATGCCATGGAAACGCTGCTGGTTGATGAAAAAGTTGCTGATGACTTTCTGCCTCGCATTGCTGAACTTTATGCTGAAAAACAAGTTGAGTTGCGTGGTTGCTTGAAAGTCAAAGCAATTTTAGGTGAACAGATTAAAACTGCGACCGAAGAAGACTGGTATGAGGAATATCTAGGACCTATTTTAGCGGTTAAAGTAGTCAGTGGCATTGATGAAGCAATTTTGCATATCAATAAATACGGATCGCATCACACTGATTCGATTATTACTGAAAACTTTAGCACGGCGCGAAAATTCCTTACTCGCGTGGATTCAAGTTCGGTCATGGTCAATGCCTCTACCCGTTTTGCTGATGGTTTTGAATATGGTTTAGGTGCTGAAATCGGCATTTCAACAGATAAAATTCATGCCAGAGGTCCCGTCGGATTAGAAGGACTCACCTCACAAAAATGGATTGTCTTAGGCGATGGCCAAATCCGTCAATAAACCTAACTTAAAAAACAAAGCCCTTTGAGTAAAGGGCTTTGTTTTTGAGTGATTCAACTCATTATAACAAAATAAAAAACGTATAAATTAAATCAATTACAAAGCAGAAGTGGTATATAAAAAATACAATACATGCTATGTTTTACGCATACAATTTAATTAAAATATAACCATCATTTATTTAATAAATGAATAAAGAAAGACTATAAATTTTAATTATTATTACCTTAGTGGTCGATAGTGCTTAAGTCTAATCACCTAAAGTCTATCTAGGACAATAAAAAAACGCATGATACAAATGCTTCACGATCAAGAAATAACATTTTTTGTTCATTTGGAAGAAAACAAACGAAATATTAAAATTGCCAGTAAAGGAACACACCATGCCTCATTCAGTTCTTATCATCAATTGCGGTTCTTCTTCGATCAAGTTTGCATTATTACTTAAAGATCAAGATTTCCGAATTCATGGTCTTGCTGAAAACTTAGGTACGCCAGAAGCGCGCATCAAAGGCGTGACTGTAGGCAACGAACCAGTTGATATTCGTATTCCAAATGCAGACCACAAAGAAGCACTTGAAGTTGGATTATCTCGCTTAGCGAATCACAAGCCTGATGCCATTGGTCATCGTATTGTACATGGTGGTTCTTTAACTCAAGCAGAGTTAATCACCGATGAAATTATTGAAAAGATCCGTGAAGCAACACCTTTAGCTCCATTACATAATCCTGCACATCTCGTTGGGATCGAAGCGACTAAACGTTTGTTCCCAGACTTACCGCAAGTTGCAGTGTTTGATACAGCGTTCCATCAAACAATGCCAGCGCATGCCTATCGTTATGCGGTACCAAAATTTTTATACACTGAACATAATGTTCGCCGCTATGGATTCCACGGTACAAGCCATGCCTATGTATCAGATCGTGGTTCTGAGCTTGCTGGTAGTTTCCGTGAAGGTGGTTGGCTCACCGCTCATTTAGGCAATGGTAGTTCTACTTGTGCAATTTGGAATGGTAAAAGTGTTGATACCTCTATGGGATTAACGCCACTCGAAGGTTTAGTGATGGGTACCCGTAGTGGTGATGTAGATCCAAGTTTACATAATTTTTTAGCCAAAAACCTAGGATGGGACATTTACAAAATTGACAGAATGCTCAATAGCCAATCTGGTTTATTAGGACTTTCAAACCTGTCAAACGATATGCGAACACTTATCGAAGCTTCAGAAGAAGGCAATGAAGATGCTGCACTTGCTATTGAAGTATTCTGCTATCGTCTTGCTAAATCCTTAGCAGCACTCAGCTGTGGTTTACCTCGTCTTGATGGCTTATTCTTCACAGGTGGTATTGGTGAAAATTCAGCATTTATCCGTGAAAAAACATTATCTTATTTGCCACATTTTGGTTTTAACTTTAGCAAAGAAAAAAATGACCAATTAGCTCGCGGTACAGAAGGTCGCATTGATAAAGGTACTGGTCCGCAAATTTGGGTCATTCCTACAGATGAAGAAGGACGTATTGCACAAGAAACAGAACATGTGGTGAATCAAATCGGAGATGTGAATTCATCTGAAAAAAAGTCTGAACTTGAAACCGCGACTGCTTAAGTAGTCGCCCGCTCAGACTTATTTACATATTTCTTTTTTATTTTTAGATATAGATTTTGATGATATGAAAACAATTGTACTTGTTCCAACTGGTGAAAGTGTAGGTCTGACATCAGCGTGTTTAGGCTTAATTTATGCACTTGAGTGTCAAGGTGTAAAAGCTGGTTTTGTTAAGCCATTTTCACAAGAAGTACATGCTGAAAATTTCGATCGCACCACAGCGTTATTCCGCCATGTTTCTCAGAACGAAACAGTTGAACCAATCTCATATCAAAATGTAGTTCAGCAATTAAATGCTGGTGAAAGTGATGAGTTATTAGAAGAAGCTGTTCGTCTACATCGTCAAATTGCTAAAAAACATGATCTTATTATTGTGGAAGGGTTAGTTCCAAACAGTCGTGATAGTTTTGCATCTGAACTGAATGCTCAACTTGCTCAAGCACTAGATGCGAAAGTCATCATTGTGAGCAATGCTGATATCAAACAACCAGCCTATACAGCAGAAAAAGTAGAAACCCAATTACGTAATTTTGGTGGAGCAAACAGCAACCGAACAGCTGGTGTGCTGTTCATGCGAACCAAAGGTCTGTCCGAGGAGTCTGCACAGATTCCAGTGACCATTGATCCAAGTCTGCGTCTGACACAAGAGACTCAACAATTTGTTGGGGAAATTCAAAAAACACATCCACTGATTGGTTCCGAACAACTTCCTGTTATTGCATTAGTACCATTTAGTAATACTTTAAGTGTGCCGCGAATGTCTGATATCGCGCAACATATTCAAGCAGAATGGATTAACTTAGGTGAGGCTGCACAACGACGTGTTCTGCATAGTAGCCTGATCGCTTCAAATATCGAGCGCGAACTGCACAAATTCACGGCAGGCGAACTGATTATTAGCGCATCAGATCGTATTGATGTCTTACTTGCAAGTAGTTTAGCAAGCAGCAATGGTATCCCTCTTGCTGGTTTAGTATTGACTGAACATTATGCACCTAATCAACAAGTACTGGCTTTCTGCCAAGCAGCAATAAAACAGGGCTTACCTATTTTACACACACCATTGAGTACCTTTGAAACGGCAACCCAACTGGCTAATTTAAGCAATGAAATTCCTGTAGATGATACAGCTCGCGCTGAACAAGTCACTCGATTTGTATCTAGCCATATTGATGCGGATTGGGTAACGCAGTTGCTGAATGGCTCATACCAACCACGACTTTCCCCATCTGCATTCCGTCATGAGCTGGTACAAAAATCAATTGCAGCGAAGAAAAGAATTGTTCTTCCTGAAGGTGATGAACCTCGTACGATTCAAGCAGCCGCGATCTGCCAATCACGTGGTATTGCTCACTGTATCTTACTGGCAAAACCAGAAGCAGTTTTAGATGTAGCCAAAGCTCGAGGGATTGAATTACCTGATGATTTAGAAATCATTGATCCAGACCTCATTCGCGACAACTATATTGCGCAAATGGTAGAGTTGCGTAAAGGCAAGTTAAATGAACTGCAAGCGAAAGAACAGTTACAAGATACAGTGGTTCTTGGAACGATGATGTTAGCACTAGATCAAGTGGATGGATTAGTTTCAGGTGCAGTTCATACCACAGCCAATACAGTTCGCCCTGCATTTCAGTTGATTAAAACGGCACCTGATTACTCTTTAGTTTCGTCTGTTTTCTTTATGTTATTACCAGATGAAGTGTATGTTTATGGTGACTGTGCAATCAATCCAGATCCTAATGCAGAGCAACTTGCTGAAATCGCGATTCAATCTGCCGATTCAGCCAAAGCGTTTGGTATTGATCCACGTATTGCCATGATTTCATATTCAACTGGTACATCTGGCACAGGTGCTGATGTTGAAAAAGTTGCTGAAGCAACACGCATCGCAAAAGAACGTCGTCCAGATTTATTGATCGATGGCCCCCTTCAATATGATGCTGCATCTGTCGAAAGTGTGGGACGTTCTAAGGCTCCTGACTCTCAAGTGGCTGGACGTGCCAATGTCTTTATTTTCCCAGATCTTAATACAGGTAATACCACCTATAAAGCTGTTCAACGCTCTGCAAACGTTGTAAGTGTTGGACCAATGTTGCAAGGTTTAAATAAGCCGGTCAACGACTTATCTCGAGGAGCTTTGGTCGATGACATTGTATTCACCATTGCATTGACTGCCATTCAAGCAGATCAACAATTGGCATCTTAAGCTTCTAACAATTGATGTCTCCGCGTTACCTACCCTTTCGAAAGATGGGGTGGTTTTTTATTTTGAGACATCAATAAAATCAAATAGATTTGTTTTTTCTGTATATTAAAATGATAGTCATATGCCCTTAACATTGAAAAGTCATTCAGAAATATTTAAACAAATCTTTGAAATCGCAAATCAATTTAACAAAGATCAGGAAAACTATTTACTTGCTTATTCTTATTTTTTGAACTTTTTCAAAAGTAGCGAAACCCTAACTTTAGATGACATTGTGATCGGGATCAGCTTCACCTATTCATGGATGCCTACGATTTAAAAAAAATTGATTTAACTTCAGCAGATGATCTAATCCTTATTTTGAATAAATTCAAACAGGGTCATCGCATCACAGTTGAAGAGCTTAAAATTCTCAAAAGTGCGTTCAATAATTCACTGGTGAGCGTATCTAAACTATTGCACTTTATTCACCCCGAACAATATGCAATTTGGGATAGCCGAGTATTCAGATTTTTAAGCGAGAGTAAGCCCCATCATCAAATTTTTAAACAACCAGAAACGTATTTAGCATATTTGACACTTCTTGATCAGTTGAAAAATGAGATGATGTTTGAAAAATTTTACTACTTAATGCAAAACAAAGTCGGGTATCAGATTTCTGAATATCGTGCTTTAGAACTTGCCTTCTTTAAAGGTGGATAAATGAAGAGGTAAATTAACTTGATAGGTCGATGATTTTTAGACACCTCTACACAAAAAAGCGAATATAAAGCTTACAACTCGATCTTATTGTAGAGCATAGATAGCAGCTACAGTAATACCCCCAAAATACCAACAGTGGAAGCAAATAGCCCAATCTGGAAAGTTCACTCCAGATATGATGAATATATCAAGCAAAACCTTTAGAACAGCCCACCTTTCTCGTAAACTTTCGGTCAAATCCTCAGCAAAACAGCCACAACTTAATCATTTTGTCTTATAATTTAGCCCGCTAGCTATCAGCCCGCTCAAGAGATATTTGTATGACAACTATTATCAAGCAAGACGACTTGATCACATCCGTTAAAGATGCGCTTCAGTTCATTTCTTACTATCATCCACAAGACTTCATCCAAGCAATGAGTCGTGCGTATGACCGTGAAGAAAACAAAGCTGCCAAAGATGCGATCGCACAAATCTTAATCAATTCACGTATGTGTGCCGAAGGTCACCGTCCGATCTGTCAAGATACTGGTATCGTCAACGTATTCGTTGAAGTGGGCATGGACGTTAAATTTGATTTAACAATGAGCTTAGACGACGCGATTAACGAAGGTGTTCGCCAAGGTTACTTAGAAAACTCTAACGTACTTCGTGCATCTGTACTTGCTGATCCTGCTTTTGGCCGTAAGAATACGAAAGACAACACCCCTGCTGTGATCTACCATAAACTTGTTCCAGGTAACAAAGTAGATATCACTGTTGCAGCAAAAGGCGGTGGTTCAGAAAATAAATCTAAACTTGCAATGTTAAACCCATCTGATTCAATCGTGGACTGGGTACTGAAAACTGTACCAACCATGGGTGCAGGCTGGTGTCCTCCTGGTATGCTCGGTATTGGTATCGGTGGTACAGCTGAAAAAGCCATGATGCTTGCTAAAGAAGCATTGATGGAAGAGATCAACATGGACGAGCTTCTTCGTCGTGGTCCACAAAATAAACTTGAAGAACTTCGTATCGAAATCTTCGAGAAAGTAAACGCGCTGGGTATTGGTGCACAAGGTCTTGGCGGTTTAACGACTGTTCTAGACATCAAAATTAAAGACTACCCTTGTCACGCTGCGGGCAAACCAGTGGGTAT
Source organism: Acinetobacter sp. 24-47-67 (assembly GCF_056779735.1). Taxonomy (NCBI): domain Bacteria; kingdom Pseudomonadati; phylum Pseudomonadota; class Gammaproteobacteria; order Moraxellales; family Moraxellaceae; genus Acinetobacter; species Acinetobacter sp. 24-47-67. The sequence continues at coordinate 241,606 of NZ_JBWYIK010000002.1, read as the reverse complement.
GATTCCGAACTGTGCTGCGACTCGTCACGCACACTTCACACTAGACGGTACAGGTGTTGCAAATATTATTGCACCTAAACTTGAAGACTATCCTGAAGTCACTTGGGACTCATCTTCTTCTAAACGTGTTGACTTAGATAACATCACACAAGAAGAAATGAACTCTTGGAAACCTGGTGATACACTTCTTCTTAACGGTACAATCTATACAGGTCGTGACGCTGCGCACAAACGTATGGTTGATATGTTAAACAACGGTGAAGAGCTTCCTGTAGACCTTAAAGGTAAGTTCATTTACTACGTTGGTCCTGTTGATCCAGTGGGTGACGAAGTTGTAGGTCCTGCAGGTCCAACAACTGCAACACGTATGGATAAGTTCACACGTCAAGTTTTAGAAGCAACTGGTCTTTTCGGTATGATCGGTAAAGCGGACCGCGGTCCTGCTGCGATCGAAGCAATTAAAGACAATAAAGCAACTTACCTCATGGCTGTAGGCGGTGCTGCATATCTCGTATCTAAAGCAATTCGTGAAGCGGAAGTTGTCGCTTTTGAAGATTTAGGTATGGAAGCAATCTATAAGTTCGTGGTTAAAGATATGCCTGTATCTGTTGCAGTAGACGTTAACGGTACATCAGTTCACGCAACTGCACCAAAAATTTGGCAGGCTAAAATTGGTAAAATTCCAGTTGTAGATGCAGCTGCACAATAAATAATATTCGACTTGTCTCAAGTTCAAAAAGCACTCTATCATTAGGGTGCTTTTTTATACCGAGAATACTCATGAAAATTTTAAGAACATTATTTTTGAGCGGATGCATGATCTGCTCACCTGCGGTTATGGCAGCTCAAGCGACTGATCAACAAATCGAAAAACTCATACAAGTATTGAATTTAGATCAGCTCTTACAAAGTACGCTTAAACAAATCCGACCTCAAATTGATCAACAGGCCTATAGCATTGTTCAAAATATTGTTAAGGCCGAAAAATTAACACCACAACAACAAGTTATTGCCAATGAACTGGCTGATAAAATTCACCAAGAAAATATTAAGCAAACTTCTTGGGAAAAACTTAAACCGATCTATCTCAAAATTTATAAAGATGTCTATGATGCCCAAGAAGTTCAAGCCCAGATCGACTTTTATTCCTCTCCAACAGGTCAATCCATTTTAAATAAAGGTCCACTTGTTGCTCAAGAATCCATGAAAATCCTGAATCAACAACTTGCAGGCTCTTTACAATCTACAGAAAAGAATTTTGCTGAAGTCCAAAAGAAATTAGAACAACTACAAAAACAAAGTATTCATACTGACTCGAAATAAGCTAAAAACCATTCTGCTGAATCAGAGTTACCATGTGCGTGGATCATATATCTTAAAAGGTTCTGTTAAGCGCACATCATCACTGGCTTTATATTCTTTATTTTTAATTTTTTCTTTTGATTTTTGCAATGTTCCGTTCGGTTGAATAACGGCAACATAGTTAAGCCCAGGCGTTTTCAACTGAGTCATGCCAATTTCTCTTAATGCCTGTTTTGTTGGCATTTGCATCAATGGTCCAACTCTGAGGAGATCTTCACTACCATTTGGTCCACCTCGAAACTGTTCTTCTTCATATTTTAAGAAATACTGCTGCCCCGCTTTAACACTAAAACTTGCAACCAAAGGTTTTTGAAAATGCATCACAGTTAAAGGTCGACTGATACTAAGTTGATAATCCCCTTCAGCCAGCTCTATCCAATAATAATGATTGCTGATTAAACTCGGAATGCGCTTACCATTTAGAAAAAAACTCGGTGCAATAATTTCCTGACGATTCCACTTACTATCAGGACGGTACAGATACAACACTGCGGCTTGCTGATGTTGAGGTTTTACACGGCTGAAAAACTGTCCTGGTTTTTGATTTACCCATGAGCCCAGATCAAATCCTGCAACTTTATATTGAGCTAGCTTCTGAGATACAAAAGTTTTTTTCTCACTAAAATCTACCGGTTTTAACGTTGAAACCACATGAGTTTGATTATTTTCGTTAAGCCCTTTATGTGTCTGACATGCCACAAGAAACAGACTCAAAGCACACACTACTACGGTTGATCGCATGATTATCCCTCATCACGAATACTTTTTATTCTATGTCATATTTTTGTTATCGTTAGATTATCATCTCAATCCGAGATTAAAAACAAAAAACGCGCAAAAAGTGGGACTTTTTACGCGTTTCAGATGAATTACAATCAATTAAGCAGATTTAGTATCTAAAATCTTTAAATCGACCTTTTCTTCAACTTGTTGTTCTTGTTTAGGTTGGCGCTCAGTTCGATATTCTGGTTCAGCATTTTCATTGATCACAGCTTCATTGATCACAACAGTACCAATATCAGAGCGACTTGGTAAATCGTACATCGTATCGAGTAAGACGTTTTCAAGAATTGAACGTAAACCACGTGCACCTGTATTACGCTCAAGTGCTTTTTTCGCAACAGCTCGCAATGCTGAATCTTCAAATAATAGATCAACATCTTCCATTTCGAACAAGTATTGATACTGACGCGTTAATGCATTTTTTGGTTCAGTCAAAATTTGCATTAATGCTTCTTCGTCCAATTCTTCGAGCGTTGCAATCACTGGCAGACGACCAATGAATTCAGGGATTAAACCAAATTTCACAAGATCGGCAGCTTCTACCTGACTAAATAATTCAGATAACTTCTTAGAGTCATCTTTAGTCTTCACGTCAGCAGTGAAACCAATTCCACCTTTTTCTTGACGCTGTTGCACGACACGCTCCAAACCAGAGAATGCACCACCGCAGATGAACAGGATATTAGACGTATCAATTTGAATGAACTCTTGCTGTGGATGCTTACGACCACCTTGAGGTGGAATTGAAGCTACCGTGCCTTCGATCATTTTTAAAAGCGCTTGTTGAACACCTTCACCTGAAACATCACGTGTTATTGAAGGATTTTCAGACTTACGGGTAATCTTATCGATCTCGTCGATATAAATGATACCCTTCTGTGCTTTCTCAACATCGTAATCTGCTTTTTGTAGCAATTTTTGAACGATATTCTCAACATCTTCACCAACATAACCAGCTTCAGTTAATGTCGTTGCATCAGCCATCGCAAATGGCACATCTAATAAGCGCGCTAAAGTTTGCGCCAACAAAGTCTTACCCGAACCTGTTGGTCCTATGAGTAAGATATTGCTTTTAGCAAGTTCTACACGATCTTCTGACTTTGCAGTTGATTGAGTCACTTTAAGACGTTTATAGTGGTTATATACCGCAACAGAGAGCGTTTTTTTCGCAGTGTCTTGACCAATCACATATTGATCTAAAGCTGCACGAATTTCATGCGGCTTAGGTAATGGACGAGTTGCCCATTCACCAGTTTCGACTTGCTGGCTCGTCTGAACTAAATCTAAGCATACATCTACACATTCATTACAAATGTAAGCGTCCTCGCCTGCAATGAGTTTACCCACTTCAGACTGCGTTTTACCGCAAAATGAACAATGCTTTTGTCCTTGAGGATTTTCAGACATCTTCACTCCAAATAAATTTCTATGCTTTACAGCTTAAAGTTGCGGACGTTTCGTTAAAACTTCATCGACCAAACCATATTCTTTTGCAGCTTGAGCGGTCATAAAGTTATCACGGTCTGTATCACGTGCAACAGTTTCATAATCTTGGCCACTGTGTTCAGCCATTAGACGGTTCAAACGCTCTTTAATAAATAGAATTTCACGTGCATGAATTTCAATATCTGAAGCTTGACCACGGAAACCACCCAATGGTTGGTGAATCATAACACGAGCGTTTTCTAAGCAGTAACGTTTACCCTTAGCACCAGCATTCAATAAAAAAGCGCCCATTGAGGCTGCTTGGCCCATACAATATGTCACGACATCTGGTTTGATGAATTGCATCGTATCGTAAATTGCCATACCCGCAGTCACTGAACCACCAGGTGAGTTAATGTACAGATGAATATCTTTTTCTGGATTCTCAGCTTCTAAGAACAACATTTGCGCAACGATTAAGTTCGCCATATTGTCTTCAACTTCACCCGTTAAGAAAATTACACGTTCGCGCAAAAGACGCGAGAAAATATCAAAAGAACGCTCACCACGAGATGATTGCTCTACGACAACTGGAACCAAAGCATTATCAATTGTTGGAACATACATACGTTATTTATTCCTGAATTTTTTGTCACTCAATACATTTTCACAATATGAGGGATAATTGTCGAAAATGCAAAATATTCACCATTAAATATCAGATATTTTTTAATTAGGCTTTGTGAATACAGGACAAGTTGATCCATATTTTTTACAAGAAAAAAGGCGCGTTAAGCGCCTCTTCCTTCGGATAACCGATTAGCCTTGTTGACGAGCTTGTTGTTCTTTCAACAATTCTTCATAGCTAACAGCTTTATCAGTTACTTTAGCAGACGCTAAGATGTGATCTACAACTTGGTCTTCTAAAACAACAGCTTCGATTTGTGCACGTTGTTGCTTATCATTTTTGAAGTATTCAATAACTTCTGTAGGATCTTCATAAGAAGTCGCCATATCTTCGATATAAGCTTCTACACGTGCTTGATCAACTTCGATTTTTGCTTCAGCAAGAATACTGCTCACCAAAACACCTAATTTTACTGATTTTTCAGCTTGCTCTTTGAATAATTCATCTGGAAGCATGCTTGAATCAAATGCTTTAGCGCCTTGAGCACCAAACTGTTGAGTAAACTGTTGGATCATTTGTTGACGTTGACGGTCAATTTCTTGAGACAACATAGATGCAGGTACTTCGATTTCATTTGCAGCTACAAGCGCATCAAAAGTTGCACCTTTCACTTGATTGCGAAGACCGTTTTTCACTTCACGTTCCATATTTTTGCGAACGTCAGCTTTTAACTTCTCAACACCTTCTTCTTCAGTTAAACCAAAGATTTTTAGGAATTCAGCATCTACGTCAGGAAGCTTTTGTTTTTCAACAAGCTTAACTGTGATTTTGAATTGAGCTGATTTACCTGCAAGGTTTTCTGCTTGGTAATCTTCAGGGAAAGTTACATCAATTACTTTCTCTTCGCCTTTCTTCATACCAACGATACCGTCTTCGAAGCCAGGGATCATACGACCAGAACCTAATACAAGTTTGAAGTCTTCAGCAGAACCACCTTCAAATTTTTCGCCGTCAATAGAACCTTCGAAATCAAAAGTAACTTGCATGTCTTTTTTAGCCATGCCTTTTGTTTCAGTCCAAGTCGCGCGTTGCTTTTGAAGATTTTCGATCATTTGATCTACATCTTTATCATTTACTTCAGTAGATTTACGTTCAACTTCTAAACCGTCAAACTTAACTGAAACTTCTGGGTAAACTTCAACAGTTGCTTCATAAACTAAAGCATCTTCTTTGTTTTCAACTTTTTCAATGTTAGGCATGCCTACAGCATTGATTTTCTCTTGTTGAATTGCTTCGAATACTGTGTCACGAATAACATCATTTACCACTTCTTGGTAAATACTCGCGCCGTATTCACGACGAACAACATTTAAAGGCACTTTACCTGGACGGAAGCCGTTGATCTTAACTGTTTTAGCAGTACGTTTTAAACGAGCTTCGAATTGCTCATTAACACGGCTCGTCGGTACAGATACATTTAAACGACGGGCTACGCCCGAAACCGCTTCAGAAGTTACTTGCATGGCTTCCTCGATATAGAAATAGTAATTGCAATTTTTAAAGTGCCACATTATATGACAACAATCAAAGATATACAAAATACCTTTTTCAAACCATCTTTTTTATGAACCTGAGAATATTTTTTTGCTCACAAGGTTTGACCATATTCAATTCATATTTCTTAATTATTGTTTGTTTTTTATTGCAAATGATAAAGTTTATCATTAATATTTGCATCAAATTTGATCATGCCCTCAAGCATCACTCATACCAGCGGAAGAACATAATATGAGTAAGTTTAAGCTTCAACCTCTTACAGTTGCATTATTCGCTTTGTCTAGCGGTGTAACATTTGCAAATACCTCAAATGAAAGTAGTGCTCATCAACTTTCGACAATTGTCGTTTCTGCTGCGGGTTTTGAGCAGGATATTAAAAATGCACCTGCATCTATTAGTGTTGTAACTAAAGAAGATATTGAAAAGAAAAATGCGACAAGCATCGCTGATCTTTTATCAGATGTCCCTGGTATTGATATTCGTTCTGGAGTTGGGAAAACATCTGGCCTTAACGTTAAGATGCGTGGTCTTGGTAATGACTATAGCTTAGTTCTTATTGATGGACGCCGTCAAACAACCTCATCAGATGTAACACCTAATGGCTTTGGTGAAACCTCTAATAGTTTTTTACCGCCTCTAGCCGCTATTGAGAGAATTGAAGTTATCCGTGGACCAATGGCTACTCGCTATGGTTCAGAAGCAATGGGTGGTGTGATCAATATCATTACTAAAAAAGTTGCAGATCAGTGGTCAGCAAATGTCACAACGAGTGGCAACATTATGGAAAGTAATGCTGAAGCAGACTCTTGGAAATCTAGTTTTGTGATTAATGGTCCACTTATTAATGACCGCTTAGGTTTACAATTAAGAGGTAGCTATTTGGATCGTCAACGTTCTGAACGTATTGTTGAGGGTTCGACTAGCCGTGATCCACGCCCAACTAAAGCAGATAATTATGATTATGGTGCAAAATTAGACTTTAAATTAGATGAACAAAATGCTTTATGGATCGATGGTTTTTATTCTAGCCAACGCTATGACAACACAGATCAACGTTTAGGAAACTTTATTTCTCGTGGTGGTATCGCAGGCTATAACGATGAGCTTGAGTTCAATCGAACTCAATTTGCACTTGGTCATGATGGTAACTATGATTTTGGTTTGTGGAAAACTTATCTAAGCCATAACACAACAGAGACCCAAGGTCGCACCATTCCAACAGATGCATTCCCAGAGTTAGCAGGTCAAGCTCGAAAACTCGAAAATAAAGATCTTGTGATTGACTCTCATATTGTTGCACCAATCAAAAGTCATAAATTGACAGTTGGTACTGAATACAAAGATACAACCATTGCAGATGATATTGCAGGTATAGGAAAAGAATTTACACAGGATACTTGGTCTCTCTACGCTGAAGATGAATGGCAACTCAAAGACAACTTATTTTTCACATTCGGTGGTCGCTTCGAAGATCATAGCGGATTTGGTGGACAATTTAGTCCGCGGGCTTATTTAGTTTGGAACACCAATGATGCACTAACGATCAAAGGTGGCGTAAGTACAGGTTATAAAACACCATCCGCTAAGGATCTTTACGACGGAATCAATGGTTATAGTGGTCAAGGTGCTACACCGAGTCTTGGAAATCCAGATTTAGATCCTGAAACATCAATCAACTATGAGCTTGGATTTAATTATCAACCTTCTGATAATTTTAACCTTACAGCAACTGCATTCTTCAACGTTGTTGAAGACAAGATCGTTTCTAGAACGTTCAGTTGTAACACCAATGATTGCTCTAATCTTAGTGATAAAGCAACTTCTTATAGCAAGAGTTTCAACACGGATGAAGCAGAAATTTATGGTTTAGAGACATCCCTAAATTATCAAATTATTCCAGAATGGAGCTTAAAAGCGGCTTACACCTATACCGATTCAGAAATAACTAAAGGTCAAGACAAAGGATATGCTTTAGAGTCTACTGCGAAACATTTAGCTAGCCTAACATCTACTTGGCACATTAATGACTCTTTAGACCTATGGTTACAACATGAATATCAATCTGGTCGTCCTCGATTTACTAGTGAACCTACAGACGCTGGCTCAATTAGTATTTTGGAACAAACCAATAACGAATTTTCTGGTTATAATTTATTTAATCTTGGTGCAAGTTATCAACTGAACGATAAAATTCGTATTAATGCTGCAGTAAACAATCTATTGGATAAAGACTTTACTCAAAATATGGAATATGTAGATATTAACGGCGATCTTCAACAAGCTTATAAATATCTTTCAATTGGACGTAGCTCTGAAGGCACATATTTAGCTGGTCGTAACTACTGGTTATCTATTTCATATGATTTCTAATTCTAGGTAGATTCTCTCTAGCAAAACCCTGCGCTAGCAGGGTTTTTTATTTTAATAAAATTCCCTATTAAAAATAGCCATACAAAAATGTAGAAACTTTAATTTTTCCAATATTATTTAAATTCATTTACTTATATACATAATATTACATTATTACATTTAAGCTTCCGTTATTTAGTTTGACTTAAATCGCAAATATCAATTTTAAGATCCGTTAAAGCTAAAAAAGAATCATTATTATTCTCAACCTGAAAACAAATTCATATCAGGTTAAACATGGCCTTTATCACAACACGTAAAAAAATCGTTTCATCTGCTATAGCAACGTCATTGGCTGTTATTTCAGGTCAAACTTTTGCACAAGAAGATACAGCGCATTTAGAAACAATTAAATCAGAGGCTCAATCAGAGCAGTCATTTAAAGTCGACAAATCCTCAAACGCTAAATACGTTGCTCCCCTACTCGATACTCCCAAATCAATCTCTGTTATTTCTCAAAAACAGATACAAGATACTCAAGTGACTACGCTGTCTGATGCTTTAAGAACTGTTCCAGGAATTACACTTGGTGCGGGCGAAGGTGGCAACCCAAATGGTGACCGTCCATTTATCCGTGGTTATAACTCTGAAAGTTCAATGTACGTTGACGGTGTAAGAAACTCTACTTCTCAAAACCGTGAAATGTTTGCTGTCGAACAGGTTGAAGTCACCAAAGGCTCCGCCTCTACTTTAGGTGGTGGAGGTTCTACGGGTGGTAGTATTAACCTAATTTCCAAATTAGCCAAATCTGGAGATGCTTTCCAAGGCTCTGTTGCTGGCGGTACTGATGCTTATGCACGTATCACATTAGATGCAAATAAAGATTTTGGGAATGGTATTGCGACTCGTGTCGTGGCAATGGGTCACCAGAATGAAAAAGCGGGACAACATAATGGCGCTGAATATGAACGTGCTGGTATTGCACCAAGTATTAGCTTTGGGTTAGACACGCCCACTCGAGCGACACTAGCCTACTACTACCTAAAGTCTGATGATAAGCCAGATTCAGGTATTCCATATAAATACGACACTGACAGAAAAGCGACCGTCGGCTCACCCGTTGATGTTAAACAGGGTACATACTACGGTTGGTTAAATCGTGATTTTCAAAAGCAAGAAAATCAAAGTGGGACCCTTAAGCTAGAGCACGATTTTAGCGAAAATCTAAGCTTGACGAATACTGCTGTCTATAGCAAATCAAAAAATAATTACTTATGGACTCAACCAGATGACAGTCAGGGCAACGTCGCAAATGGAAAAGTTTGGCGTCGTCTAAATACCAACCTAACAAACACTGACAGTTTTACAGATCAACTCGCATTAACAGGTAAATTCCAAACAGGCATCATAAAACATAATTTCAATTTGGGTGCTGAATACAGTAAACAAGATTCTGAACGCGGCACAAACATTGTAACCGACCCTAATACCACGTTAATAGGCGGTAGTGGTGCTAATAATGCATGCTCATTAAATATTTCAAATGGTTGGTGTACTGATCTTTATAACCCCAATTCGAATGATGCTTGGCTAGGTAAAGTTCAAGCGAATCCAAATGTCATGAAGATTAAATCTGAAACACAATCAGTATATGCCCTAAATAATATTGAGCTTAATCCTCAGTGGCTCCTTGACCTTGGTATTCGCTGGGATGAATTCGAAACTGAAATGAAATACAATCAAGATACTGGTTCAGGCACTTCAGCAATTCAAGCAGGAACAAAATATAATTCAAAACACGATTTCTTCAATTATCAAGCTGGATTAACCTTTAAACCAAGAGAAAATGGATCAATTTATGCAAGCTATGCGACTTCAGCTAATCCCGTTGGAATCGATGCTGGTAATGGTTCAGAAGGGTTAAGTGTCCCAGGACGCAATACAACTGATGCACAAGCAAGAGCAATTAACAACCTCAAACCTGAAGAAGTCAAAACCTATGAAATCGGAACCAAATGGGACCTTTTGAATAACAGAATTAATCTTACAGCTGCTATTTTCCGTACAGAAAAAGAAAATACTCGCGCTTTAGATAGTGATGGATTTACAAGAAATATTGGTGAGACACGTGTTGATGGCGTTGAATTAGGCTTAAACGGCAATATCACAAATAAATGGGCTTTATCTGCAGGATACACATATTTAGATAGTGAAATTGTTGATGCAGGTTATGTCAAAAATAGCGATGGAAGTTATTCGGCTAGCCCAACTAATGGTAACCAAGTCCAAAATGTCGCAAAACACTCTGCCACTTTGTGGACAACTTACCAAGTTCTCCCTAAATTACAATTAGGTGCTGGTGTTTTAGCTATGGATCGAGTGTATGGAGATGCTGCAAATACCAAATTTGTACCAGGCTATGTTCGTTATGACGCCATGGCTCGCTATCAAGTAAATTTAGATATTGATCTTCAATTGAACGTCAATAATCTCTCAGATACACGTTATTTCACGAAAGCTTATGCTTCGCATTATGCAACTGAAGCTGAAGGTCGAAATGCTGTATTGTCTTTAAATTTCAAGTTTTAATTTCATTTCAGCATAGCTCTATACAAGCTATGCTTTTCATCACCTAAAGCAGTGAGTGATCGTAGTGATTCATCATATTCCAAATATTCTAAGCCCTGAACAAGTTCGATATTTTCGTGAAGAAATGTCTAAAGTAGATTGGGTCAATGGAAAGGTAACAGCTGGAACACTCTCTGCAACAGTGAAACATAATCAGCAACTTTCCAATGATCATCCCCTGACCAAACATCTAGGTGATATTATTTTAGAATCCCTAGGTCAACATCCTTTATTCTTATCAGCAGCAATTCCACTAGATATCATCCCTCCTCTGTTTAATCGCTATGAACAGCATCAATCATTCGGTTTTCATGTCGACAATTCGATTCGCAGAGTTCAAGGCTCACAAGAACGCTTGAGAACAGATTTATCTTGTACTTTATTCTTGAGTGATCCGCACGAATATGACGGCGGTGAATTAGTCATTGAAGATACTTATGGATATCACGAAGTCAAACTCCCTGCAGGAGATTTGATACTTTATCCATCTACTAGCTTACATGAGGTCACTTCTATCCAATCGGGTTGTCGCTTGGCATCATTTTTTTGGGTACAAAGTATGATTCGAGATGATTCAAATCGACATATGTTATTTACTTTAGATCAATCTATTCAGCAACTTCGTATGGCATTAGGGGATCAACATGAGCAAGTCATCAAACTCACGAGCCTCTATCACAATTTAATTCGAAAATGGGCAGAACTCTAATTTATTTTTCACAGTTAATTTTTATAATGAAAAATATTATTAAAAAAAAATATATTGTGAAAAAAAATTTCACATTCATCTTACTTTGATCTAAATCAGGGAATAATTCTCTTGAAGATCGCACTATAATAAAAGAAAGAATTTACAAGCACTGTGACGGTATAGCTAAGCTCTATATATTCAAAAGATTTTTAGAGAATTCAGCAAAATGATGCAGTAAGCCACTTGTAAATTGATAGAATAGACACAATCGATATAAATAGCGCAGTGCCTTTACACAAGACCCAAGCATGTTGTGCTATGAAAGGAGTTATCTCATGATGTTGGCTGATCCAAGCAAAAAATACCGTCGCATGTACCAACGTGTAGACTTACCTGACCGTCAATGGCCAAATAACGAAATTAATAAAGCGCCTATCTGGATGAGCACCGACCTTCGTGATGGTAACCAAGCTATTTTCGAACCAATGAACATCGAACAAAAATTCAAGATGTTTCAAATGTTGGTGAAAATTGGTTTCAAACATATTGAAATTGGCTTTCCATCTGCCTCACAGATTGATTTTGACTTTACCCGTAAATTAATCGAAGAAAATCATATTCCAGATGATGTCTATATCGAAGTATTAGTTCAAGCTCGTGATCACTTGATTCAACGTACATTTGAATCATTACAAGGTGCAAAACGTGCAATTGTGCATATCTATAATTCAAACTCACCAACATTCCGTCAAAAAGTATTGAATGTTGATGTAGCGGGTGCGAAAGCCTTAGCGGTGAATGCGGCTCAAAAAGTGAAAGAATATGCAGCGCAATATCCTGAAACTGAATGGGTGTTCCAATACTCTCCTGAATGCTTTACCGCAACTGAATTAGAAGTTGCAAAAGATGTCTGTGATGCAGTCACTGAAATTTGGGATGCTCGCCCAGATAATAAAGTTATCTTGAATCTACCCGCGACTGTTGAAGTTTCTGGGCCTCATGTTTACGCTGACCAAGTTGAATGGATGCATCGCAACTTACAACGCCGCGATGGTGTCATTATTTCTGTACACTGTCACAATGACCGTGGATGCGGTATTGCAGCATCCGAGTTAGCGATCATGGCTGGTGCTGATCGTGTTGAAGGTTGTGTATTTGGTAATGGTGAACGTACAGGTAACGTTGACGTTGCAGCGATTGCATTAAATATGTATACCCAAGGTGTCGCTCCAAATCTAGATTTTTCAAATATTAATGAAATCATTTCTACTATTGAAGAATGTACAGGTATACCCGTTCATCCACGTCATCCATATGCGGGTGATTTAGTATTTACTGCATTTTCTGGCTCACACCAAGATGCGATTAAAAAAGGCTTTGAGTTCCAGAAAAACGAAGAAATTTGGGATATGCCTTACTTACCAATTGATCCTAAAGATTTGGGACGAGATTATGACGCAGTCATTCGTGTCAATTCACAATCAGGTAAAGGTGGTATCGCATACTTGTTAGAGTCGAACTACAACGTCGTATTACCACGTCGCTTACAAATTGAGTTCTCGCAAGTCGTACAACAGGTAGCTGACGAAGAAGGCGTAGAAGTTTCTGCTGAGCAAATTTGGAGTTTATTCCAAAGTACATATGTAAATCAGAAAGATAAACATTATGTCGCGAAAAACTATCGATTATCTGATGAAAATGGCAATCAAGTCATTGAATTAGATATTGAAGTCGGTGGTCAAGTTCAACATCTACGTGGTGAAGGCAACGGACCAATCTCTGCAATTTTAGATGCTTTACAGTTGCCAATCGATGTTGTGAACTATGAAGAACGCAGCATTGGTTCTGGTGCAAATGCTAAAGCGTTGGCACTAATTGAACTTCAAGTCAAAGGTACAGGTAAATCAGCATTCGGTGCTGGTGTACATGACAACATCGTGACTTCATCTATTGAAGGAATTATTGCATGTACAAATCGTTTAATTGATCAAGGTGTTTTGAGCACAGATCAAGTGATCGCTGCGGCAGTATAAATATTAGCAATAATATTTAGCACGAAAATGACTTTAGAAGGATACCCTCAAGTGGTATCCTTTTATTTATTCATACTTAAGATTTTAGGCGAATTTATCCTGTGTCTTTTCCAGCTGACTCAGTGGGCATTGTTGTTCCACAAAAGTTCCAATTTGAAGAACCACTCGCATTAGAATGTGGCCGCGTTTTACCACGTTTCGAATTGATGGTCGAAACTTATGGCACACTCAATGCAGATAAATCCAATGCAATTTTGATCTGCCATGCGCTTTCTGGTCATCATCATGCTGCTGGTTATCACCATGAAGATGATAAAAAAGCAGGTTGGTGGGATGCTTGTATTGGGCCAGGCAAAGCAATTGATACCAATACATTTTTTGTGGTGGCATTAAACAATATTGGTGGTTGTAACGGATCAACAGGACCAACCTCCCCAAATCCTGAAAATGAAAATCGTCCTTATGGTCCAGATTTTCCATTAGTGACCGTGCGCGATTGGGTTAAAACTCAAGCAATGCTGTCTGATCGTCTTGGTATCACTGTTTGGCACTCGATTATTGGTGGCTCTTTGGGAGGCATGCAGGCACTTCAGTGGTCTGTAGATTATCCTGACCGATTAAATAACTGTGTCATTATTGCCAGTGCGCCTAAACTTTCAGCGCAAAATATCGCATTTAATGAGGTCGCGCGCCAATCCATTTTGTCCGATCCTGATTTTCATCATGGTCGCTATTTAGAAAAAGATAGCTATCCTAAACGTGGTCTTATTCTAGCGCGGATGGTCGGTCACATTACCTACCTTTCTGAAGAAGCCATGAAGCAAAAATTTGGTCGTGATTTAAAATCTGGCAAATTCATGTATGGTTTCGATGTTGAATTCCAAGTTGAAAGTTATCTTCGTTATCAAGGTGAACAATTTAGTCGTAACTTTGATGCGAACACCTACTTGATCATGACTAAAGCTTTGGATTACTTCGATCCTTCTCGTGAGTATGAACAATCTTTAGTTAAAGCAATGTCGAATACAAAATGTAAATTCCTTGTGATTTCATTTACTACGGATTGGAGATTCTCTCCTTCCCGATCTGTTGAGATTGTGGATGCATTGATTACCAATCATAAGCCTGTGAGCTATGTTGATATTGATGCAGAACAAGGTCATGACTCATTCTTGTTCCCTATCCCTTTATATGTCAAAACTTTAAGGGCTTTCTTAGGTGGTGTAGACCATCTTGCTTCAACCCCTAAGGAGACCGTGTAATGCGTATCGATCAGAAGCTTGCAGAAAAATGGATTAAACCTGATTCAAGCATTTTAGATCTTGGTTGTGGCGATGGTGAATTACTGGCTCATATGAGCAAAAAGCACAACATTCGTGCATACGGATTAGAAATCGATCAAGAAAAGATTGCAATTGCAGTCAGTCGAGGGTTAAATATCATCCAACAAGACTTGAACCTCGGTTTGGGACGCTTTGCAGACCAGTCATTTGACTATGTTGTCATGGCACAAGCTTTGCAAGCTGTAGATGCACCTGATGTGCTTTTGCGCGATATGGTGCGTGTTGGGAAACAAGCAATTATTACTTTTCCTAACTTTGCACACTGGAAAACACGCTCTTTCCTTGCTTTAAAAGGGAAAATGCCTGTTTCGGATGCCTTACCCTATATGTGGTATAACACTCCAAATATCCATCTGTGCACGTTTAAGGATTTCGAAGCACTTTGTGCTGAGAATCAAATTAAAATTATTGACCGTTTAGCCGTGAATGGGAATCAACAAGGGAGTTTGCTCAGCAAGCATATCCCGAACTTGTTTGGCGAGGTCGCGATTTATCGAGTGAGCGCTCTATGAAAAAGTTATTCTTAGGTACTTCATTATTTCTAGGGTTGTTGAGTTTCCAAGTTCATGCAGATTATGTACCTCAACAACCATCAACTTCTGCACTAGCTGCACAGTATTCACGTATGCCAGTATCTGAGCTTCAAAAAGCTGCTCGAGCAGGTCAACCGGCTGCCCAGTTTTATCTGGCAACACATTATCAACATGGTAAAGATGTTGCTAAAGACCTAAAGCAAGCTTTCGTTTGGTATAAGGCAGCAGCCGATCAAGGTATTTCATCTGCTCAGCTGAATGTGGGTCGTATGTATGCTGACGGTATTGGTGTTGCTAAAAATGAAACCTTAGCTCGCCAATACTTCGAAAAAGCAGCAAGTCATGGTGACAATCGTGCAAGCTTCAATTTAGCCGTTATGGAAGAGCAAAAGAAAAACTATATGAGTGCTTACCAATGGTATGAGCTTTCTACACGTGATGGCATGTTAGATAATAAAGTGATCAATATGTCTGAGACAAAAAAGACGGCTTTGGCTGCCAACCTGACACCAGAACAAATTCGTACTGCACGTGATCGTGCTGATCAATGGATTCAAAGCCGTTAGTAACGCTTATAAGTTTGAAGAAAGCACCTATCGGTGCTTTTTTTATTCGATCATCTTCTTCATTCTTATGAATTTCAGATCTTCGAATATGTCCACTTCACTCTGTGAAGTAAAACCTAATTTTTTATAAAAATGAACAGCCCCTATATGCGCATTGACTGTTATCTGCTGGATATCCGTTTGATTTAATTGATCTAACACATAATTAAATAAATGAGTTCCAACGCCTTGAAATTGCAGATTTGGATGAACAAAAAAATGAAAAATATGAGTGGGTTGTTTGTAAGCAATCATCCCAACAAGCGACTGCTTTAATTCTGCAACAAAGTATTTTATCTCTTGATGATTGATGTGTGATACAAGAGCTTATTTTGAAAATAGGGACTTACTTTTTGGTATTTCATCAAAGTGGTTCAAAGCTAAAGCAATGCAGGACGCAATATTTTCAACATCTGCGATCTCTGCTTGACGAATATGAATGCTATTTAAATTTCTCATGTTTAATGATTGGTTATTTTAAAGATGAGTTCATCTGTATCATCGCAAATATCCGTTAGAATAGCTTCAAATTTGAAACAGAAAGTGATTCAACATGGCGTCTAAAGATTGGTTAGATCAAGGTACTTTAGTTTTAGCGAGTAACAATAAAGGGAAAATAGCTGAGTTCGAAAAGTTATTTGAAGAATTAAAACTCCCTGTTAACGTTGTTCCTCAAGGTCAACTGAACATTGAGGATGCGGTGGAAGATGGGTTAAGTTTTGTAGAAAATGCCATTATCAAAGCACGACATGCCTCTAAGATTTCGGGTAAACCAGCTATAGCAGATGACTCAGGTATTTGCGTCCCTGCACTTGGTGGTGCTCCTGGTATTTACTCTGCACGTTATGCTGGTGAGCATGGCGATGATGCTGCCAATAATGCTAAATTACTGGCAGATTTAGCACCATTACGTAACAATGGTGACGTGATTGAAGGGATGTTTGTGTGTGTACTCGCCTTAGTTCAACACGCCGAAGATCCTTTACCTCAGATTTTCCAAGGAATCTGGAAAGGTGAAATTTTGGAAGTAGCACGTGGCAAAAATGGTTTTGGCTACGACCCACTGTTTTGGCTACCTGAACTCAATATTAGTAGCGCTGAAATGACCAAAGAAGACAAAAATAAGATTAGTCATCGTGGTCAAGCCATGCAGTTATTCAAAGCAAGCCTCGAAACGAACTAAACGATCAGTCCATGATAAACCATGGCAAATAAACCAATTGTCATGCAACTTACGATGGTACCCGCTGCGATATATTGGGCTGAAACACCTGTTCCTGAATAATGTGTTTCTAAAGCAACAATATTCGCTGCGGGTGGTAATAAAAAAAACATAGACATCAGTGCAATAACAACCAGTTCGTGAGGAATCGGTAGAAGAAAATAGGCTACCGCACAGCACACTAAACCAAATAGAAATTTAATCAAAGCAAGTTTTAAACTTTCAATTAAATCGGACAAGTGAATTTTTACTTGAGATAACCACATCCCAAGGATACACATCCCTGTAAAGGTCATTAACCACTTATCCAATATATACAATGATTGAATCATTGCATTCTGCTGAAAATGACTAACATTCCATAACGAAAGAAAACCAGCAACTAATAAAGCTAAAATCGGTGGAGAGAAAGTCAATTTTCTCAAAATCTCCATCGCAGACTGCTTTTCAGCACTTAATACGGTCACTGCACAAATATTACCAAAAATAGAGCCCCCGACATAAAGTGCAACCATAGGACTAGATGCTTGCGCACCAAAAATAGCGAATGCAAATGGAAAGCCAAGCCAAGCCATGTTCAGGTAACTGGAACATAAGGAGACTAATTTGTCTTTTGTACGGTAATAAACAAATAAATACAGCAAAAATGAAGCGATAAAACTAAATAACATCAACCATATACTGCCCTCTTGGTAAAACACCATATTGTAAATAATGATGAGAGGAATCAGCACTTTCGCCAACAACATCGCCATAAAGGGACGAATTTTTTGTAAATATTCTACGCCAAAATAGCCGATGAGAAAGGAGACTAGTGGGAGTAGAAGAACCATATTAAATATGAAATAGATTTTTTCTCATCTTAGCACAACATCTATTTCACTTCAGAATAAGTCTCTTGCACACATAAAAAATCCATGACTTCAAACTGAAATAATTCCGTCAACTTGCTGTCATAAAGAACTGTTGAAATCATTCAAGATCATTTTCAATAAGGAATATATCATGGCTGGATTATCAATTTGGCACGTACTTATTTTCGCAATTGTCGTTTTACTTTTGTTCGGTACGTCTAAGCTAAAAAATTTGGGTAAAGATGTTGGTGGTGCGGTTAAAGATTTTAAAAAATCAATTAAGGATGACGAAGACCAGAGCACATCTGCTCAATTAAAAGAACCACGCACGATTGAACATCAAACATCTCATGATTTGAACTCAACAGCGAAACATTAAAGGTAGGTAACAGTAATGCTGAATATTGGTATGGCTGAACTATTAATGTTTGGCATCATTGCATTGCTTGTTCTTGGACCTGAAAAGCTTCCTGAGGGTGCGCGATTTGCTGGTAAATGGTATGGCAAAATTAAGCGTATGGTCAGCAATGTACAAAATGATATTGATCGTGAACTAAGAATGTCTGAACTTAAAGAACAAATGCAGACTGAAATGAAGCGCATTCAAGAATTAGAAGAAAAAATGAAAGCGCAAATGCAGGAAATTGAAAAACACACAGTATTAAGCGATGAATATTTAAATCCACCTATCGATCAACAGGTTCTCTCTGAAACAAGATCTATTTATGTGTATTTAAGCGTTCAGCAAAGTACAGCAGTTCCTTTTAGAGGACACGCTACACCTAAGCAAAGTTTTATTCATATTCAAAATTCGGCGCAACACAATAAACCGTATGTAGTCTTAGCGGAGGCAGTATGAGTCACAATACTCTCCCAAATATCATCTCTTCAAATGAAGATAATCCTCAGCTTGAAGAAATGCCAATAACCAAGCATCTTATTATTTTAAGAAAATATTTATTTAGAATAGTTGGGGTCATTCTCGTTTTATTCTTTTGTTTATTACCATTTGCAAATCAAAGCTATCAAATGATGTCTGAGCCTCTTAGAGCTCAACTCCCAATAAATTCATCAATGATTGCAACTGATGTCACCGCGACATTTATGGCACCATTTAAGTTAAATTTCTTCGTTGCTCTAATGATCGCCATGCCATTTATCATTTATCAAATATGGGCTTTTGTCAGACCGGCGCTATATAAAAATGAGAAAGCTTTAGCTCTACCATTACTCATCGGAAGTATTACATTATTTTATGCGGGTGTTGCTTTTGCTTACTTTATAGCCCTCCCTTCGATTTTACATTTTTTCATTAGCGTTGCACCTGAAACGGTTGCACCCATGACTGACATTAATAGCTATCTGAGTTTCTGTTTAAAATTATTCTTGGTTTTTGGTTTAACTTTTGAAATTCCAATTGTGACTTTATTACTCATTATGATTGGGGTCGTTACCACAGAACAATTGGTTGAAAAAAGACGTTTTATTATTGTAGGTTGTTTCTTCGTTTCTATGTTTGTGACGCCACCTGATGCACTATCGATGATTATGTTGGCGATACCAATGTGGATGTTATTTGAATTGGGGCTTTTCTTTGGAAAATTACTCGAAAATAGAAGAGCAAAGTCAGTACTTTGATATTTTGACCCTTTTAAACATAGGCGAGTCTTAAGACTCGCCTTTTTCATACTCTTTAAATAAAAGCTTAATTCAACTGACATAAATCTATCATTTGATTGTCATGATTGCGCATTAAGTTGTTGGTGACGCTAAAAACTACCAAGCAAGATGCTAGGAACGAACATGACTGATTTAACACCTTTTAACGATGATTACGATAGCAATGATTCGGGGAATCCAGAATTTCACCATTTACTTGAAAAGCAAATTACGCGTAGAGATCTCATTAAGAAGACTGCTGGTGGTGCAGTAGCATTGACAGTAGCAGCTTCAGTCGCAGGCTGTAACAGTGACGACAATGACAATAACAACTCAAATCCTTCACTACCTGAATTCGACAAATCAAAAACGCCAACTGAACTAACATTTAAAGCGGTTGATAAAAATATTAAAAATGAATTCACAGTGCCTGAAGGATATGAAGCACGTGTTATTTATGCACTAGGAGACCCGCTTTTTGAAGGTATGCCTGAATGGGATGCAGATAATATTCCGAGTGGTGCTTCATTTACCATGCGTTCAGGTGAATGTCATGACGGTATGACATATTTCGGCATGAAAAATAGCCGTTATGATCAAAATGAGTCAAATGTAGGTTTACTGGTACTCAACCATGAATATGTAGATAACAAAGCAATTTTACATCCAGCGAATAATACCATTTCAGCGGATATTCGTTCTGAAGATGAAGCATTACGTGAAATCAACTGTCACGGCGTTTCAGTGATTGAAGTACAAAAAAATCCAACAACTCAACAAGTCACTCTAAATAAACGCTCTGTATTCAACCGTCGAATTACAGCTGCAACACCAATCGATTTCGCTGGTCCTGTAAAAGGGCATGAATTGGTGCAGACCAAGATCAGTCCAGAAGGCACATTTACATTAGGTACGATCAATAACTGTGGTAACGGTTATACGCCTTGGGGCACGTACTTAACCACCGAAGAAAACTTTAACCAATACTTTACTCGCGATGACAAAGATCGTTCTGAAAAGGATTTGGAGTCATTAAAACGTTATAAAATTGCTTCAAATAGTTCTTATAAGTGGCACACTGTTCAAGCACAACTGTTCCCTCAAGATGTCTATGAGCGCTGGTTAACCAAAGTCTCTGCATCTTCTGCAACTCAAGATTTTAGAAACTCACCAAATACATTTGGTTGGATTGTTGAAATTGACCCATTTGATGGTCGTCAGCGCCCAGTAAAACGTACAGCTCTTGGACGTTTCGCTCATGAAGATTGCCGTGTGAGTCGTGCCATTCCTGGGCAACCACTAGCCTTCTATATGGGGGATGACTCTCAAGGCGAATATATCTATAAATTTGTTTCAGATGCGGTTTGGGACCCTAAAGATATCAACGGCGGTTATGCTGCTGGTGATAAATATATGAATAACGGTAAATTCTATGTTGCTAAATTTAACTTTAATGAAGCAACTCAAAAGACGTCTGGTGAGTGGATTGAACTCAATATCTCCAATCCATTAATTGCTAGTTATTCAAAATACAAATTTACAGATCAAGCTGATGTATTGGTAAATGCCCGTTTAGCAGGTGATGCAGTTGGTGCAACCAAAATGGATCGTCCAGAATGGGTTGCAGTAAACCCAGAGAATGGTGAGGTTTATGTCACCTTAACCAATAACTCATTACGTGGAAGTGAGCATACAATTGATGCTGCTAACCCTCGTAACTATGCTGATAATGATAAAGGTGGTACTCCTCGCGGGAATATCAACGGACATATTATTCGTTTCCGTGAAACTGGTGATACTGTTACAGCAAAAACATTTGTATGGGATATCTTCTTATTTGGCGCAGAAGAAGATTCACTTCCAGGTGTAAACCTATCTGGACTCACATCAGCAAATGATTTCTCAAGTCCAGATGGCCTATGGTTTGATCCACGTGGTGTCTTGTGGATACAAACTGATGATGGCGCTTATACAGATGAAACGAATTGCATGATGCTCGCTGCACTTCCAGGTCAAGTAAGTGATGGTAAAGTGACTTCTGCAAATGCTGGTTCAAATAATGCCACTCAACTTACTCCTGCTGGCGCACAGCTTGATGATTCAAAGTTACGTCGTTTTTTAACAGGTCCTTCAGGCTGTGAAATTACAGGTGTAACGATGACACCAGACTATAAAGCTATTTTTGTGAATGTTCAGCATCCTGGTGGTACTTGGCCTGCAAATCACAGCAATAGTATCAGCGGTGGTAAAGGTACACGTCCTCGCTCTGCGACGGTCGTGATTACTCGTAAAGATGGTGGCGAGATTGTTGGGGAAAGTCTAGAAAAGAAAGAAAACACTCCTGCTGCTTAATTCAAACATTGAAATAGAAAATGCCGACTACGATGTCGGCATTTTTTTTGAGAGATGCAAATCAATTTTGACTATGTGATTCTGATGCGTACCTTGCTGCGTTTTTTCAAGCCAAGTCCATTGATTTCTTTTCATCAATAAATAGTTTGAGCATCGTGTTCCATATATCGGGCTGCGTATAAAAGTAGAAGATAACAGCTGCTCCATTTCCACTGATATTCCTGTTTGAGGTAATAAATCTAAATCAATTTTTCTTTCATCTTGTAAGATATCCCAAACGGCGTACTCTAAATCATACGCTTTTTGAGCATTGGGATTTAATTGCAATAATGGTAAGAACTCTTGTGTAAAGCGTTTACGCAAATGTTTGGTTTTTTCCCATGGATCACTTAATACACCATTGGAAACCACATATACACCTTTGGCAAGAACTTGTGGAGATTCACCACGATTACTCATATAAACCGCTTGATCAGAGGTTCCGATAAAAAGGTTAAATCCAGCGTAATCACATTGCTTTTTTTCTAATTCTTGGGCAAATCGGATCGGTGCTAATTCAGACTCCAGATATTGCTGAATGATATGTCCTCTTGAAGTTGGATATTCCTTCTTATCATTTGCATCACGGTAATTTGTCACAAGTGCCCAACGCCCTGCAGCAGTAATCCCCATCCATGTCCCACCAGATTGTAAATCTTGACCTGCAATAATTGGGCTATTTTCCCACTTATGAATTTGTGAAGCAGGTCGGTGATAAAACTCATCCCGATTTGAAATTAAGCATAATGGTGTTTCATCCAACACTTGCCATGCGATTGCTACAATACACATCGTTGCATCCTTAGAACTTTACACATTGAATGTACAACATTTTTTCAGTCTTTCCGTTAGAATCGACACAAAACATAATATAAAGGAAAAGCAATGCTGACCTATCCTTCTATTGACCCAGTGGCAATATCTGTGGGTCCATTACAAGTTCACTGGTATGGACTCATGTATCTACTCGCATTTTTATTTGCGTGGGGCTTGGCAACATTCCGTGCTAAGCAACGAGGATGGACACCAGACATGGTCTCTGATCTCATCTTTTACGGCGCATTAGGTGTCGTGATTGGTGGACGAGTGGGCTATGTGTTCTTTTATGGTTTTGATCAATTCCTTGCAAACCCAATATGGTTATTCCAAGTTTGGACAGGTGGCATGAGTTTCCATGGCGGCTTCTTAGGTGTCATGTTGGCCATGTTATTGTGGTGTAAAAAATACAAAATGACTTGGTTCCAAACACTGGATTTTATTGCCCCATGTGTTCCAACAGGTCTGATGTTTGGTCGTATTGGCAACTTTATTGGCGGCGAACTTTATGGCCGACAAGTCACAGATCCAAATTTCGCATTGGGTATGATTTTCCCTACAGATCCTTTACAACTCGTACGACATCCATCCCAACTTTACCAAGCACTCTGTGAAGGTTTAATTCTTTTTATTGTTCTGTGGTGGTTTAGTTCTAAACCTCGTCCACGCATGGCTGTTTCTGCTCTATTCTTAATTGGATATGGTATCGCTCGCTTCACAGTTGAATTCTTCCGTGAGCCAGATAATGGACAATTATTTATCGGATGGATGAGCAAAGGACAATTCCTTACAGTTCCAATGATTCTTATCGGGCTATGGATGCTTTGGTATGCCTACCAAAAGAAAGTATATGACTGGGGTCCTCTACAAAATAATGGCAAATAAGTAAATTATGTCCTCAAAGGTGAACATCTTGTTCGCCTTTTTTTGTGCTAGAGTTTTGACTTATTTACTTTGATTCAGATTGCTATGCTCGAGTTTTGGTTTGATCCTAAAGTTTCAATACAACACAAAGCTTTATTTTTTATTTTGATTGCGAGTGCTACCGCTACGTTATATTGGATGCAACCGCTTAACTTCGATGCCCTCTTAATGTTTATGGGCACAGGTATCGTTTTTCTTATTTGCCGTTACTGTAAAATTCATTTCGCTTCACACCATCCAACAGGGTTGATGTACCGATTATTTACTTGGATTCCTATCGCTCTGCTACTTGCCTTGATTTTCATGCATGCAAAAGATGGAGAAATTCTTTTACCTGGCGCTCAAGGATTAGGATTTATGGCTTTATCTATTTGCTTATTTTCCCCACTGTCTCTACTTCATCAACATCAGCATTAAGACTTCATTATGTTAAATTTCTGGTATTCGGAACGATGCACACGCAGGCTTAAATTGATCATTTGTATATCAACGTGTGTAGTGATTCTGTTGACAGCTGAAATTAAAAAACTTGATTTTCTATCGACACTCATGAGCTTATGTTTAGGCTTAAGTCTACACATTATTCATCATGTTTTGATCCAATCTAAGCGTCTAAAGCATCAGCTGAAAGCATATTATGCTTTTAGTCCTTTCATCTTGATTGTATTTTTTATCTTCATGCTTTCAGCGCTGAACTTTCAAAATAGCAGAGAGTTTTTTGCACTTTTTGTACAACTCATGGGTTATAGCGCAGTGGGATTATTCGTAGTGAGTTTATATGCATCTCGTACACCCCGCTGAATTTCAAAACTACTAAGCAAATGAAAATAAATATAAATTAATCACACTCACTTAACGCTTTGCTACAGAACAGTATTATTTCTACTCCAAAACTGTGCCTATACTCAAAGGATGTATCTAATTTAGATTAAATGGAGTACATCATAATGAGTCAAAATTTAACGACCGTATCTAACTTCCAACTTGAACGCTATTTAGGTACTTGGTATGAGATTGCACGCTTACCAATGAAGCATCAACCTGAAGACAGTACGGATATTTCGGCAGTCTATACCTTAAACAGCGATGGAACTGTACGTGTTCAAAATCGTTGTCTTGATGGCAACAAAGAACTGGATGAGTCTATTGGCGAAGCCACAGTCGTAGATGCTGCACATGGCAAATTAGAAGTCAGCTTTTTGCCTGAAGGATTTCGTTGGATTCCATTCACTAAAGGTGACTATTGGGTACTTAAGATCGATGAAAATTATCAAACTGCTTTAGTCGGTGAACCTAATCAAAAATATCTTTGGATTCTGCACCGTGAACCTGTGTTAAATGAATCTATCAAACAAGCGTATCTTGCATATGCTCAATCCATTGGTTATGACCTAAGCGATTTAATTCATACTGTACATACAGGACACAAAACTACTTAAGCCCTAAAATTTTGAGTTAAATGAGAGCACCCTAAAGGGTGCTTTCTTATTTCTTTAATTACTCGCTTTCAAAGATTCTATTCCGTAAGGAAGATATTAAAAAGCATGCTGCTTTAGTATAAACTGATGCCAATGAAATTTTTGGCATTGGTTTATTCTTCAAATGCCACATTCAAATCGATCAGGAAATTTATGAAAGCGTATTTAGACCTACTACAACATATCCTCGACAATGGCGGTGATAAAGGTGACCGTACTGGTACAGGTACTCGTTCTGTATTTGGTCATCAAATGCGCTTTGATCTTTCTAAAGGTTTTCCTCTACTGACCACAAAGAAAGTTCACTTCCGTTCAATCGTGGTTGAATTACTTTGGTTCCTTAAAGGTGATACCAATGTTAAATATCTCCAAGATCATAAAGTTACAATTTGGGATGAATGGTCGACAGCTGAGCAGACTGCTCGTTTTGGACGTCCTGAAGGAGAGCTAGGTCCAGTATATGGACACCAATGGCGTAACTTTGGTGCAACTAAAAAAGACGATGGTTTATACGAGCAAGATGGTTTCGATCAAATCAAATGGTTAATTAATGAAATTAAAACCAATCCAAACTCCCGTCGTTTAATCGTATCAGGTTGGAACCCAAAAGAAGCTGGACAAGTGGCACTCCCTCCTTGTCACACGCTTTTCCAGTTTTTTGTTCAGGATGGAAAATTATCATGTCAGCTTTATCAACGTAGTGCTGATGTTTTTCTTGGCGTTCCATTTAATATTGCAAGTTATGCACTTCTCACCCATATGATTGCGCAAGTCTGTGATCTAGAAGTCGGTGATTTTGTTTGGACAGGTGGTGATACTCATCTTTACGCCAATCATTTCGAGCAAGCACAACTTCAATTAACACGTGAACCACTTCCATTGTGCCAACTCAAACTGAATCCCGAAATTAAAGATATTTTTGATTTCAAATTTGAAGATATTGAAATCGTAAATTACGAATCGCATCCTGCAATTAAAGCACCTGTTGCGGTTTGATTTTAACTAATGTCTTTTGGGATCACAGTTGATACTAATCGTGATCCAACTTTACATTTCCCTCTTTAACTCATATTCGCTGGAAGAATAATCATGGCATTTCAAGGTTTAGAAGTCGTACACGTCGTTGCAATGGATCAGCAACGTTGTATTGGCAAAGGAAATGATTTGCCATGGCATATTTCAGCTGATCTCAAACATTTTAAAGAAATTACCCAAGGTGGTGTTGTGGTGATGGGACGTAAAACACTTGAGTCTATGGGTAGAACGCTTCCTAAACGTGTAAATTGGGTCATTACACGAGATACGTCATGGCAATTTGAAGGAACAAAAATCGCGCATACAATCGAGAGTGCACTTGAGCAGGCAGTCCATGATGTAAAAGCTTCAGAAAAGCCTGGATCTATTTTTATCATAGGTGGTGGAGAAATTTTTAGCCAAACGATCTCTATTGCGGATCGCTTAGAACTCACGCATGTTGAATTAGACGTTCAAGGTGATGCTCATTATCCCGAGATTCCACCTGAATTTAAAAAAGTGGCATCAGAGCAACATATTGATGACAAAACAAATATTGCATTTGAGTTCGCAACCTACCAAAAATAAAGCTTTCTAACATATAGCCAATAATAATGCATAACATCGGTAAAAGAGAGTTTATTCTTGCACTTGCAAAGGGAGCTTTTCACTCCCTATTTAGTTTATTTGTCATCTTCTCTTCGATTTGGTTATGTATGGCCTTATGGGTTCAAGAGCCATTTGGCTGGTTAGTCAGTCGTATTATCATTGGCTTTTGGGGCGCTTTTGCCTTAAGTGTTTTAGGCATATATGCAACACAACATTTTTTTAGCCGTAGTAAAGATGTCGTCTTATACATTGTCTTTTTTGCGTTCAGTTTAGTTTGGTATTTTAGCATCCCTGCCAAACAAGACCGTGAGTGGAATCCTGAAGTCGCAAGAATTCTCAATTATGAACGTCAAGGTGATTGGGTCACTTTACACAATGTGCGTAATTTTGCATGGAATGAAGACGGAACCTATCAAGAACGCTGGGATACACGTCAGATTGATTTGAATCAAATCAGTGGCATTAACATCATTACTTCATATTGGATGGGACCACAAATCGCCCACACTTTAGTCAGCTTTGATTTCAAAAACTCTAAACCATTGACCTTTTCGATTGAAATTCGCAAAGAAAAAGATGAAGAGTTCTCTGCTATTGGTGGTTTTTTTAGAAAGTACGAAGTCAGTTTAGTTGCTGCTGACGAGAAAGACATTATTTATACACGTAGCAATGTACGTAATGAGCAGGTCTATTTTTTCCCAATCAACATGGAAGCTGCTGAAATGAAAGCTTTATTTGAGGAATATTTAGAGCAAGCAGATCAACTTAATCAAGAACCAAAATGGTATAACACCTTGACCAGTAACTGCACCACTTTGGTTTTTGATATGGTTCAAGCGATTTCCAAACATGAACTGCCAGTGGACTACAGATTATTAGCCTCAGGTTATTTACCTAATTATCTGTATGACTTGGGGGCATTACAACATCATTGGGATATCAAAACATGGTACAACAAGGCACATGTCAACCCAAGAACAGACCAATTTAATCAATTTAAATATCAAAGTAGTGAAAATTATTCAAAATTGATTCGTCTGGGTCTCCCTCAGAGTCAGCCAGAGCTTGCACCTTAGCGTATCAGTTGATATACATAAAATTGACTTGAATTTAATTTATATTAGAAAGAAATAACACAGGGGCATTTCATATGTTAAAACAACTTTTAGCCGTATCCGTTATAGGCTCAGCATTACTTTTTACAGCATGTACCACAACACCATCTGCTGAAAAGCAGCAACAAGCACTTAATCAATTGCAAAATAAAACTTGGATTTTGACACATATCGGCGCAACAGAATTTAAAACCGACCCTACTGCACACAATGTTCCAAGTATTCAATTTGATGCAGCATCTAGTCGTTTGAGTGGTGCAGATGGTTGTAACCGTTTTATGGGTGCATATAGCATTAAAGCTGACAAAATTAGCTTGAGTGAAGTTGCGACTACACAAATGATGTGCGTGAATACTCAAGAACTTGCAAATCGCTATAATGCTGCCTTGGCAAAAGTCGCGGCATTCCAAGTCTATGACAAAACGCTTCGCCTACTCGATGAGAATGGTAATCCAGTATTGCAGTATGAGTCTGCAATACAACCGCGTTAACAGTTAAGCAACCATTTCACTGGTTGCTTTTTTCATTCTACACCCCATTATTTCAGTCATTGCAACTCAATAAAGTGAATCCCATGCAACAAGCTTTGCTCGGTGGCGGATGCTTCTGGTGTGTTGAAGCAGTTTTCCTTCAACTCAAAGGTGTCACTAAAGTCGTGAGTGGTTATGCGGGTGGGTATACGGCCAATCCAAGCTATGAGGACATTTGCAAAGGAGACACCCATCACGCGGAAGTGGTTTTAGTGGATTTTGATGAAAGTCAAATTAGCTTTGCTCAATTGCTTGATGTATTTTTTGCAACACATGATCCAACCACACTCAATCGCCAAGGTAATGATATAGGTACGCAATATCGCTCTGTCATTTATTATTTTGATGAAGAACAGCGCCAGATTGCAGAGAAAGCAATTCAACAGTTAAAAGCAGAAGGTTTAGATATTGTTACAGAATTAAGCTCAGTACCGACCTTCTACCCTGCTGAAGAATATCATCAAAACTTCTTTGCTCGTAACCCGACTCAGGGCTACTGCAATTTTAGTATCCCACCAAAACTTTTAAAGCTGCGCTCTAAATTTGAAGGTTTACTCAAAGACTAATACAGGTATAAAAAAAGCGACCTTATGGTCGCTTTTCTCATGTTAATCACTTAATTATCTGTGGCAAAGGCAATGTCAGCAAGCCCGGCTTCGCTTGCACGTGACATCACTTGAGCAACAGTATCATAACGTGATTCTTTATCTGCTTTAAGAATAATCGTCGGTTGTTGTGCTGAACCACCGGCATCGTTAAATCTTTTTTGCAATTCATCTAAGCTGATAATTTCTGAATCCCATGCAATCTCACCCTGTGAGTTAATGCTTACTTGAATCGATTCAGGTGGTGGATCAATGATATCCGCTGTCGTTTTTGGTAAAGTTAATGGAATTGATGGGTTAGCAACGGTCGCTGTCACCAAGAAGATGATCATCAAAACCAACATAATGTCAATTAACGGGATGAGGTTCATCTCCGTCATGCCTGTATCGTTGTCTTCACCCAATTGAAAAGCCATTAAGCTTGACCTCCAACGTAACTTTCTTGAGTCACTTTCACTTCAACTTTTTGCGCAGAAGAATCTTGTTGCAGCATCGTGTCGATTAAAAGACTGTGAGCATGATCTTGTAGTTCATTACTTAATGTACGATTAAAGCGAATACAAATGTTGTATGCGATCACTGCTGGAATAGCTACTGCTAGACCAATACCAGTCATAATCAGGGCTTCACCCACAGGGGTTGCAACTTGTGCAAGTCCTGCTTGACCGCTTTTACCTACTGCAACCAATGCATGGAAGATTCCCCATACTGTACCAAATAGCCCTACAAATGGTGCAAGTGAGGCAATTGTTCCGAGTACAGCAACACCTTTTTCAGCAGATGCTTTTTCCAAAGCAATCTGACGCAATAAAGCTTGCTCCGCAACAGCTTTACGTTGTTCAAATCCCAAAGGAACGAGTTTTGCTTTCAATCCTGCTAATGCTTTAGAGAGTTGAGCATAAGCAACTTCTTTCAGTTGACGTGTTCCCATCACACGTAAAACGACAATCGTCCATGTCGCAATAGACATTGCGAGTAAAACGAAATAAAGCGTCTTACTGACTGCATCAGCATGTTGCCAATAAACTGAAAAGTTCATACTCGAACTCCTAATAAAAGTTAGCCGTTAGAATTCAACTTAAGTTCAAATGGTTGTTCCGCTCTAAACGGGTAAGCCACGCCATTTTCCTTATAAGGTCTGAATTTTGCATTACGCACTGAGCGTAAAATCTTTTGATCAAGCGAATCAATTCCACTTGATTTTGTGATTCGGGCATTCACTACATTACCGCTAGTGTCCGCTTCAATCGATACTACAACAGTACGATCAGAACCTTGTAAATCTCGGTTGGTATATGATGGCTTCGGTGTACGAGACCATGATATTTGCCCAATACTTAAATTCTTTGGTGTATTACGTGCTTGCTGCTCACGACGTTCTTGTTCGCGTCTTTCATTTTCCAAGCGCTCACGTTCTTGTTGCTCACGTAGCTGTTGGTCACGCAATGCTTGCTCACGTCGCTGCTGTTCAAGCAACTCACGATTTTTACGTTCTTGCTCTAAACGCTGTTGTTCCTGCTTTTGCTTTTCTAATTTATCTTCTTGAACAATTGCTTTTTGTTCGACAGGTTTAGGCTTTTCAGCAATGACTTTGGGTTTAACCACAGGAGGTGGTTCAACGACTTTAGGTTCTGGTTTTGGTTGAACTTGAGGTTTCACAGGTTCAACAGGAGGTGGCGGCGGTGGCGCATCCTCTTTTATCTGAACAAAACGAACCTTAATTGGATCCTTATCAATAGGTTTTAATTCAGGTGTTTTCATCTGACTCACGGCAAATAAAACACCAATATGCCCGATCACCACTGCAATGAGCGAAGTAAGCACTTTCTTTTTCATTGAGATTGGATTTTGCATCATAGGAATGGGAGATGGGCTCATTAAAATTTATGACCTGATATACATTGACGCTGTCTTCATAAGGAAGATTTCAATCAAACTTATCGGTTAGTACAATTAAATTACGCCAATAATAAATGAGAAGTGTTTTCATTTGCAACTATTAATTCTGCAGTTTTGATGAGTTTTTTTGATCATCAATAAAAAAGGCATGCTCACGCATGCCTTAATAAATCAGTGATATTTAATTAAAAATCACTGGAATACCACAGTTTTATTACCATCAACAATGATACGGTCTTCTAAATGCCACTTAACAGCACGCGCCAAGACATTACGTTCAACGTCTTGACCTAATTCACGTAATTGATCAACTGTAAAATCATGGCTGACACGCTCAACATCTTGTTCAATAATCGGACCTTGATCCAAATCAGCTGTCACATAATGCGCTGTTGCACCAATCAGTTTTACCCCTTTTTCATACGCTTGCTTATAAGGGTTAGCACCCACAAAAGCTGGAAGGAAAGAATGATGAATGTTGATCACTTTCATTTCCCACTTAGAGACGAACTCTTCATCAAGAATCTGCATATAACGTGCGAGTACAAGCAAATCATTACCTTGCATTAACTCATCAATTTTTGCATATGCTTCGCGCTTGTTCTCTTTATTGACAGGCACAACTTCAAAAGGAATACCGAAGTTTTCCACAGACTCACGTAGATCTTCATGATTCGACACAACCTTAGTGATTTCACAAGGTAATCCACCACGTGCATGACGCCATAAAAGCTCAAGCAAGGCATGATCGACTTTCGATACCAAAATACCGACTTTCTTTACATCTGACACTAAAGCTAGACGCCAATGCATGTTGTAACGTTCAGCTACGTTTGTGGCGAAAGTTTGTAGAATATTTTCCTTACGGCTTTGCAAATTGTCGAGTTCAAACTCAACACGCATGAAATAACGCCCGCCCTGAGCTTCTGTTGCATATTGATCAAGCGCAGTGATGTTTGCCCCTTGATGATACAAAAAGCTCGATACAGCCTGCACGATTCCTGGTTTATCTTCGCAAGTAATCAGTAAACGTGCTGTGTTAGCAGTTGTCATATTCATGATGATTTATATCACTTAACAGTTAAATTGAAAAACAGCCGCGTATTCTAACTCTTTTTTTAATGCTTTCAAATTATCTTTGCTGAAATCAATCTTCTCGATCAGCAGAAAGACTAGCAAATAATTCAGATGTTCCCAACGTTTCAAGCAAGCGCTCATAAGTCTGACGACTTTCACCACGTAAATAAGGACCTTCAAGAAACACCATTTGACGCAGTGCCTGCCAAACCCACTTTTCATCTAAATGGTTGGAATCTTTTAAATGACCAGACATATAGAGAAAGTTCGTCCAATTGGTTAGGACAATCCATAGGTTGATGATCAACGCTTCAATTTCAGACTCTGTCATTTGCATGAGACCTGCATTGACGAAGGCTCTGTAAATCTTTTGACCTTGTTGCATCACTTTACCTGCGAAACGCGGGTAAATTTTTCTAAAGTCATCATTATTTTCGGTTAAATGATATACATCACGATGCAGAAAACGATAGGCCCATAACTGACTACTGAGTACTTGAAAGTATCGGATTTTATCATTGGCATTTACATCACGGTCTTCTGGCAATGCTAGTAGCTCTAAAGTTGCATGCTGATATTGCTCCATCAACTCTTTAATGATCTCTTGCTTGTTACGAAAGTGATAATAGAGATTACCAGGGCTAATACCTAACTCTGCTGCGATATGGTTAGTTGTGACAGATCGCTCTCCACGTTCGTTAAAGAGTTGCAAACTAATTTGCAAGATTCGGTCTTTGGTTTTTAACGTTTTGGAATGCGACATCCTAATACCATCTATAACAAGAATAATGACGTTTAGCCCAAGCTAACATAAAAGTGACTTGACTTTTAGAGTATTTACTCTAAAAATAAAAATCACATCAACCCTTACATTAGTGGTACTGGTCATGAACAGTCAAACAAAAACAAATTTAATGACGACTGAAGCATCGGAAGTTCAGAATTTACATGATCTTCTAGCGCTTCAGAAAGCAGCCTATCGACGTTATCCGAACCCGACAGCAAAACAGCGTATTGAACGTTTGGCTCGTCTTAAAGCAGTTTTGATTAAATATCAGGACCAAATTGCAGAAGCAATTAGCCAAGATTATGGTAATCGTTCGGTTTCTGAAACGAAAATTGGTGAACTACTCACTTCACTCGAACAAATCAAATATTACAGCAAACATTTAACAGAGTGGATGAAGCCTTCTAAACGCCATATCGGTATTTTACATCAACCTGCAAAAGGTTGGGTTCAGTATCAACCTTTAGGTGTTGTCGGTATCATTTCCCCTTGGAACTACCCTTTATTATTGGCGATTAGCCCATTAGTATGTGCATTGGCAGCGGGCAACCACGCCATAATTAAAGTTTCAAGCACCTCTCGTAATTTTGGCTATGTATTACAAAATGCTTTATCTGAAGCGTTCCCACAAGAGTTAGTTGCCGTTGTTACAGGTGGTGGCGTAATCTCTGACACATTCAGTCATCTTGCATTTGATAAATTAGTCTTCACAGGCTCTACCAATGTTGGTAAGACTGTTATGAAAGCAGCATCTGAAAACTTAGTTCCAGTTATTCTAGAACTTGGTGGTAAATCACCAGTTATCGTGCACCCTTCAATTGACTTAAAGGATGTCGCGGAGCGTGTTGCATTCGGTAAATTGTGGAATGCGGGTCAAACTTGTGTCGCACCAGATTATATTTTCCTACCACGTGGTAAAACTTCAGAGTTTATTCACCAGTTTGAAACTGTTGCGAAAACGATGTATCCAACATTACGTGACAACCAAGATTACACCTCTATAGTGAGCGATAAGCAAAATAAACGCTTACAAGGTTACTTAGAAGATGCGATTCAAAATGGTGCTCAAGTCACTGAAATTAACCCATTAAAAGAAGAGCTTGCTTCTGTACGTAAAATAGCGCCAACCCTTCTGACCAATATCAGCCCTGATATGGAAATTATGAAGAACGAAATCTTTGGTCCAATTTTACCAATCTTAGAATATGATCAAATAGACGAAGTTATCGAGTTTATTAATGACCGACCACGTCCACTTGCATTATACTATTTCGACTTTAACGATGCTCGAGCAGAATACGTTTCGCAACGTACTCACTCTGGACACTTTGGTCAAAACGCTGTTGTTACTCATGTTGCACAAGATGATCTACCTTTCGGTGGCGTTGGTGCATCTGGTATGGGCAGATACCATGGTCCCGAAGGCTTCTTCAGTTTATCAAATGAACGCTCAGTCATGTCTATTCCAAAGCTATTCAGCTTGAAATACGTACTGCCTCCGTTTAATAGACCGATCCCTAGTCTTATCCGTAAAGCCTTTCTTCGTTAAATGATCAAGGCATGATCTATCACAACAGGTCATGCCCTGTTTTTATCAATTTCGCTTGTCTTTTAAGCGTATTTTTGATATAAAACGCCCCTTGAATGAATTCAATCCGTTTTATTTTGACTGGCCATACAGATTTGCTGTTGGCTAAATCAATGGAGTTACACCATGTCTAAGGTTTGCCAAGTTACCGGCAAGCGTCCAGTCGTTGGTAACAACGTCTCACACGCCAACAACAAAACTAAGCGCCGGTTCGAGCCGAACCTGCACCACCACCGTTTTTGGTTAGAAAGCGAAAAACGTTTCGTACGTCTTCGTCTAACTACTAAAGGTATGCGTATTATCGACAAATTGGGCATCGAAAAGGTTGTTGCTGACCTACGTGCTCAAGGTCAAAAGATCTAAGGAGCAACGAAAATGCGTGATAAGATTCGCCTAGTTTCTTCTGCTGGTACAGGTTATTTCTATACCACTACTAAGAACAAACGTACTATGCCGGAAAAAATGGAAATCAAAAAATTTGATCCAAAAATCCGTCAACACGTAATCTTCAAAGAAGCTAAAATCAAATAATTTTAGTTCTTTAAAAAAATACGACCCATTGGGTCGTTTTTTTTGCCTTTTTTTTCTTCAGGTTGTTAAAATTTAATCTCAGTTTGGCATTTTTTATGCTTATACAGCTCAAAAGCCAATTCATAATTTATAAATATTTAAGGGGTGATTAGTGCCACATGATGTAGATTTAATTATATTGCTTGCGGTTGGTTTTGGCTTAGCCCTTATTTTTGGCTTTATCGCCGCACGTTTACGTCTACCCCCTCTTGTTGGCTATCTCATTGCCGGCATTATTATTAGCCCCAAAACCCCCGGTATCGTCGCCGATATCACACTAGCCAATCAACTCGCAGAACTGGGTGTCATGTTTTTGATGTTCGGTGTCGGGATGCACTTTTCA
Organism: Acinetobacter sp. 24-47-67; assembly: GCF_056779735.1. NCBI lineage: Bacteria > Pseudomonadati > Pseudomonadota > Gammaproteobacteria > Moraxellales > Moraxellaceae > Acinetobacter > Acinetobacter sp. 24-47-67. The sequence goes on along the minus strand of NZ_JBWYIK010000002.1, from coordinate 206,188 downwards.
CTGAAAGATTTAATGCAAGTTCGGCGTATTGCTGTCCCTGGTGCAATTTTACAAATCACAGTGGCTACCATCCTCGGGATTGGCGTCTCCATGCTATGGGGATGGAATTTTGGGTCAGCATTGGTGTTTGGCTTAAGCTTATCTTGTGCGAGTACTGTGGTACTCCTGAAAGCTTTAGGTGACCGAGGCTTACTGGATTCAGTCAATGGAAAAATTGCTGTGGGATGGCTACTCGTCGAAGACCTAGTCATGGTGCTCGCTTTAGTTTTATTACCCGCTACAGCTGTACTCCTTGGCGGAACAGCACTGGAAGGCGCTGATCCAGATCAAAATGTCTTTGTGACTTTAGGAATAACCTTACTTAAAGTTGCGGGCTTTATTGCCTTTATGCTGATTATTGGTAAGCGCCTCATCCCTAAAATTATTCAGTTTGTCGTACGCTTAGGTTCTCGCGAGCTATTTACATTGACTGTGGTTGCAGCAGCCGTATCCATTGCCTATGGTTCGTATGCAGTTTTTGGCGTTTCAATGGCATTAGGTGCATTCTTTGCTGGGATGGTGGTTAAAGAGTCTGACTTCAGTCATCGTGCTGAAGAAGAAACGTTACCACTGCGTGAGATATTCTCCATCCTATTCTTCGTCTCTGTCGGAATGTTGTTTGACCCAACAATTATCGTTGAAGAACCACTTCATATTCTGGCTGTGATTGGCATTATTATGATCGGAAAAACATTGGCAGCAATGGCGCTGGTTTTGTTCTTCCGCTATCCATTAAATACCGCACTTACAGTAGGTGCCTCACTCGCTCAAATCGGTGAGTTCTCCTTTATCTTGGCAACACTCGGTCTATCTATAGGATTATTAACCCCTGAAGCTCAAAACTTGATTTTAGCCGGGGCATTATTTTCTATTTCGCTCAATTCTGTTTTATTTTCAGCCATTGAACCCGTACAGAAATGGATTCGTGAGCGCTCGCATTTGGCTCGTTTGCTTGAGCGTAGTGGTGATCCATTGGCGATGCTACCTGACGAGGTCTCACAGGACTACCTGCGCGATCAAGTGGTCATGGTCGGTCATGGAGAAGTTGGACGTCGCTTAACAAAAACACTGATGGAAAATAACATCAAAGTGGTGATTGCTGAAGAAAATCGAGAAATTGTTGAAAAACTACGTGCAAAAGATATTGCTGCAGTATCAGGTTCAGCAACAGAGCCGGGCGTATTAATTCAAGCGCATATACAACATGCGAGGCTTTTAATTATCTCGCCGATGGATATTTTAGATATTCATAAGATTGTAGATACTGCCAAACTTCTGAATCCACAGATTCAAGTTTTGATCTGTGCAGAAAGTAAAGAAGAAGCTGAAGCAATACGTGCAGATGAAATTGGTGAAGTGTATTACGCGAAGGAAGAAATGGCGAAGAACATGAGCAATCATATTCTAAATCAAATTGAAATCGCACATCATCATGCACCATCTCACTAAGTAAAATAAAAACCGCGCTATTTGCGCGGTTTTTTCTTAGCTATAAAACTGTGGTTTTTCATCTACGACTTCCGCATGCCATTCATTCGATTGTTTTTCGAGAAGTGCAAATAACGCAGCCTGAATCATGTGTTGGGCAATCAAAGGCATATGATCACCTAATAAAGCTTTCACTTCATCATTAAATTGAATTTTCACAAGTGGCTCATCCTCGGATGCAGCGTGACGAAGCGCTAACTCGCCATTCTCAAGTTGCACCAATTCTAAAATTGCTTCTTGTGTTCCGAATAATTCTTTCAATTGCTCTATAGACATATACCCTCCATGATTCACATGGTGGCAAAATGCTGAATGCACTTTGCATAGCTTAGACTATTTTATATAAGTTCTAAAATTTATATTTCAAGTCTAATCGTTTAAAACTGTCATGATTACAATTAAAACTCAACCATTTCGTTACGAAAACCGTCAATAAGATGGGTTAAGTCACGATGCCACTCTCGAAGAATTTGAGTGTCTGGCAACCACGCTTGAGGTGTCTGCGTGACTTTAATAATAAGATTTGAAGAAGTCTCATCCTCAGGTTCTGGTGCACTTGGTTCAGGTGCATACTGGCACATACGATAAGCGCGCTTTAGTTCTGCAATAAAACCATCCTTTGCAAGATGCTGTAACACGGTGATTTCTGGAGAAACTTGCCCTTTAGCGGCCATATGCTCTTCAATAGATTTTAATGTAGGTGAAAAATCATTTAAACGGTAATAACGAACCAACTCTTGCAAAAATGCCAAAACCGCTCCATGCAAATGAAAGACTGCCGCTTCACGATGGGCTTGAGCTTGTTGAATATGATCTGTCTGTTCTGCTTGCTGACATGATAGACGGGCAAAATAGAGTTTTTGATTAGTGCGATCTGCATGAAAACGAGCAACACGAGACATGAAAACTTCCTAGCAACATTTATGTCATACAACTTAAATGTTGGCGCCATATCACGCAATGCTTTTAAGAAAAAAATAAAGATTAATTTTAGATCAACAAGATTGATTGAAAGCTTGATGATTAATGCATACTGCTTAAAAAAAAGCCAGCCAAATGCATGGCTGACCCTTGCGAATGAATCTAAGGTTATATTAGCGAACAATACCCTTAAAAATTCCTAATGGATTATAAGTCCCATCGCCTTTTTCATTGTCATAATGAAATTTGACCTGATCTTGATCACCACCTAACAGTGTTCCAGCCTTGTAAAGACCCTCTGAAATCGCAAGGAAGCCAACATCAATTGCTTGATGAACTGTACCAACACCAGGTATTAGGCTCAATGGCTTCCAAATTGGAGCTTGAACATTCAATGTGCTCGAAAATAAGTTTGATGCGTTTTGAAGCGTGTCACCGATTAACGTACCTGCACCTGATACGATTTCTGTTTCTAGATGATTTAATTCTTGAATAGACATTTTTATAACCTTTTGGGGTTTTATAATGGAGCTTTTATACTACACACTTCACTCAAAATTATTCAATCTATTATTAATATATACTTCACAATAATTTGTATATAAATGTGATTTTAATTGTATGTTTTTAATAAAAATATTAATATATAACAGAAATACATTTCAAAAATATGTCAATTCTTGAAAGTACAAAAGTCGGTCAAAAAAGCTAAAAAATATTCATATTTATTAGTTAAATTAAATAAAATATCAAATAAAAAGGAGCAATAACTGCTCCTACTTTATTTAGACATCAAGTTATGCTTCTGGCTTTTCGTCTGCAGCTTTTACTCGAATACCTGCACCTTTAACTTTACGGGTGTTCAGCCCCTTAATTGCTTTCACAGCTTCACGGCCATGTGGCATCTCAACAAAGGCAAATCCTTTCGATTTTCCTGTTGCAGCATCTAACACCAATGTACATGAGTCTACTGTTCCAAACTGCTGAAATAACTCCAGAATCTCAGCTTCAGTAATGCTGCGCTCTAAGTTACGAACTAAAATTTTCATGAAAAAACCTTAAGAAGATAGGCAAAAAAACCAAAAAGTACGCGCCTACTCTACTTTTTGTATGAAACAATCTAGATAGTTTAATCGAGATCAATCCCAAAATCTAAATTAATCGACTGTCGCTCAATCAAAGCACTCTTAACCGTTTGCTGCCTGGTTTTATAATGTGTTTCACTTGTACACAAATGTCTTGAAAGATCATTAAGAAAATAGCTTTCAACTTTTCGTCCTTGCTCATCGACTTGTTCCCTTGCCCACGTCACCAAATTTTGCTTAGTTAAAATCAATTCATTTTGTGCACGGGTAAGTGCTACATAAAGGACACGGCGTTCTTCTTCAACTTCATCAAAATCCCCTTGAGCTCTTGCATGTGGATACTGACCAGGTGTCACATTCGCCACGTAACAAACTTTTTGTTCAGTTCCTTTAGCAGAATGTATCGTGATCAAGGTAACAACATCAGTATCTGACTGGCGTTCGATTTCACTGATTGAAACTGGATCAAGCACGTAGGCTTCTAAAAACTCACTTAACTGAGTATGTTTTGAAGCTAACTGTTTCACCAACTCAAAGTCTCCTTGACGACGCCCCCAATCCTTTTTGTAATTTTCACTCAACTGAATTTCTATTGCCTGAATTGCCAAGCTTACGCAAGCTTTAACTTCGGTCTTTAACACATTCAACTGCTTCATAATGAGTAGAGCCTCAGCAGGAATACGTCCAAATTTTTCTAGTTTTTCCGCAATGACGTCATCTTGAGGATCCTGTAACAAGTGTTGCGCTAAACGGCTTGCGCCTACATCACCGACACCATCCCAAAGCGTCAAAAACCGCATCCATGCAATATCGTCTGAAGGATTGGCAATGACGCGTAGTAAACTTAGTAAATCCTTAACATGCGCAGTTTCAAGAAGTTTCATACCACCAATAAACCGGTATGGGACATTAGCTGCAATGAAAGCTGCTTCAATATGACGAGCTGCAAAGCTTGAACGTACCAGAACCATATGATCGCGCCAAGGACTTCCCTCAAGCAAATATCTCTCTTTAATATCTATGGCAATCCATTTTGCTTCATCAAACTCATTCGGGAAAATATGAATTTTAGGCTTTATGCCTGTACCTCGATACGCATCTAAGCGCTTGTCATATTTAATCTCACTTTGATCAAGCAACCAATTTGATAAATCTAAAATTTCTTGAGTAGATCGGTAGTTTTTTTCTAATTTAAAGATCTGAGCTGCTGGCACACGCTCTTTAAAATGATGAATGTTTTCGAAATCTGCGCCACGAAAACCATAAATCGATTGAGCATCATCCCCGACACAAAACAAACTTACTCGGTCCTTCAAAGGCTCTAATAGCGCCCATTGCAATGGATTGGTGTCTTGCATTTCATCCACGAGCATATGTCTGCAAATCGAAGCCACATAATCGACTAGACCCTCAGACTGTGCTAAAGCTGACGCCACGATCGCAAGAATATCGTCATAATCAAGAAAGCTGCGTGCCTGCTTTCGAGTTTCATATTCTTTCATGATTTCTGCAATCAGGTCTTTCATTGCTAAGAATTCAGGCATTTGCTTTTCTATGGCAACACTTAGCTTTTGACGCGTATTTCTAGCATATGAATACAGATCACATAATTCAGCAGGCTTCGGGAGCTGATTGGGATTCTTCTTATCATCTTTACCACGTATCAAACGAAACATCATGAGTTGATCATCACGATCAATAATTGAGAATTGCGCTAAGCCGAAAGCTTTTGGTATACGACGCAGCAAGTACATACAAAAAGTATGGAATGTTGATGCTCGTAATCCTTTTGCTTGTTCACCGAGTGCCAATTCGACACGCGCCACGATTTCACTGGCAGCACGACGCGTAAACGTCAAAATTTGAATTTGATTGGCGGGTACACCTTGATCAATAAGATAAGCAGCACGTGCCACAATCGTTTTGGTTTTACCACAGCCCGCACCCGCCAACACCAAACTATGTAAGGCTTCTGTGGTTGCAGCTTGTTTTTGTTGAGGATTTAATTCATCAATCAGGCTGTCTAAACTCATCGCTACTCATCAATTTTACAATAACAATAGTTTAACAGAGCTAGATTTAGAAAATACAAACACGCTTCAGTTTTAAACCTCAAAGCCCACTTACATAGAGGATTAGATATACTGCCTTACGATATTTTGTACCGTTAAATCTAAATTCTGAACTGCATTTTTCAAGGATTCTGACAAACTTTGATCCAGAGGATTAATACTACAGATGTGATGAAACCCTTGTTCGTACAATGGTTCTACCCCTTCACCAACTCTACCAGCGAATGCAAATACAGGCTTGTTGTGCCGATATGCGACTTGAGCAACGGCAAATGGGGTTTTACCAAATTGAGTCTGAGTATCAATTTTCCCTTCACCCGTAAATACATAATCAGCTTGCGCAATTTTTTCAGCCAATTGAGTTTCCTCAATGATTAATTCAGCACCCGATCGAATATCTGCGCCTGTAAATGCCATCAAACCAAATCCCAAACCACCTGCTGCACCAGCACCAGATCGATGACGTAAATCGACTAAAAGCTGCTGCTCTACCACCCCTGCAAAGTGCAATAAATTATGATCCAATACTTGCACCATTTCAGGTGTTGCCCCTTTTTGCGGACCAAAAATATAAGATGCGCCAAGTGGACCACATAATGGATTGTTTACATCTGAAGCAATAACAATATCTGTTTTAGTCAATCTTGGGTCGAGTTGTGACACATCAATGGAATCGATTTGGTTTAAGTTTCCACCTGTTGGCTCAAATGCTTCATGATATTGATTAATAAATTTCACGCCCAAAGCATGCGCCATACCAGCACCACCATCATTGGTCACACTCCCACCCAATCCGATGATGATCTTTTTCACCCCGAATTCGAGAGCTGCAGCAATCAGTTGCCCTGTTCCTACAGTATTAGTGAACAAAGGATTTCTTAAATGAGGTGGTATGAGATGAATGCCATTGGCTTTCGCCATTTCAATGACTGCTGTTTGTCCCTGATCAATTAATCCAAAATGAGTCATGACACGCTGATTAGCGAATGAGCCTTGTGCTTCGCACGCGATTTTTAATCCTGATTTTGCCATGACCAATGCATCAATGGTTCCTTCACCACCATCTGCCATTGGATTCAAAATACATTGTGCATCGGGTAAGACTTTATGGATGGCATTTTTCATAATCATGCATACCTGCTCAGCAGGCATGCTTTCTTTGAAAGAGTCGGGAGCCAAAATAAAAGTTTCTATCCTTTGCTGCATACTTTATTGCTATTCTCATATTTAAATTAATTCAGATACTTATTTATTACATTGAGATTTTCAATTTTTCAAATAGAACCCTTATATATATTGTAATAAACTTACAATTCCCCAAAAAAAATAACGGTATAACAATGCAAAAATATCAAATATTTAAAAAAACTTTAGTGCTGTGTACATTCATTTTTGTATGTAATCAAGCTACCAGCTCGTCTGCAACCAATTCACACAGTAGTGAAAATATTCAATTATCAGCACTTTCAGCCAAATGGAAATGTACTGAAGAAATGGATTACATGGGTTATGCTGCGAAAAGCGAAATAGTATCTGAGTTCAAACCAAATGGTCAATATTTTGAAAAAAATCAAATGACCTTTATTAAAGATAACGAGAAAGCAATTGCTTATACCCAATCTGAAGCTCAATGGAGTTTACAAGAACATATACTCACAATTGATCAAAATAAATTACTGAAATTTGAAATAGACAATGCTCAAGTTGAAGAGCAATTAAACCTTAAATCAGCTTTAGCTGATCCTGATGCTGTGAAATTACTAATTAAAAAACTCGATAACAAAGAAATGATTGCGAATTTCATTCTATTTGATACAGAAATAGAAAATCTCTCAAGAGTATGTGTAAGACAATAAATTTAATGTCATAAAAAAATGCTGACCTAGGTCAGCATTTTCTGTTATTTAAACGTTAAGCTTCAATCCATTTACCATCTTGGTAAATCAAAGACCATTTCGTTTGTTTACCTTCAGGCGTTTCAGAACCAATATATTGCGCTTGATTTTTACGACTAAACTTCACTAAAGTTGGGTTTCCATCAGGGTCAGTATCTGGCGCTTGCAGAATAAACTGATACTTTGGATCTAGCTGTTCAGCAACCGTACGCAATTCCGCAACCTTAGGAGCACGAGTTTCACGCACTTTAGGGAATTTACTTGCTGCTAAGAATAAGCCTGCTGCTCCATCACGTAATACGAAAAAGTCGTCATGTTTCGTTGAGCGCAAATGTTCCATTTTAATCGGGTCGACACGAGGAGGTGCTGGTTGACCATTCTTCAATACTTTACGTGTATTTTCACAGCTTGTGCAGGCAAAATAAGGACCAAAACGCCCTGTCTTTAACTGCATCTCACCATCACATTTGTCACATGGAATTGTTGGACCATCGTACCCTTTAATTTTGAACTCACCTTCTTCAAGCTCAAAACCTTCGCAGTCTGGATTGTTCCCACAAATATGAAGTTTACGACCACCATCAATAACGTAGCTATCCATTGCTGTTTCGCAAATTGGGCAACGTTTTTTCGACATTAAATCTGCGGTTTCTGCAGACTCATCATCAGATAATGCAGCCAAAGACTCTACTGGCGTTAAGTTAAGTGTACCTTTACAACGTTCTTTCGGTGGTAAGTTATAGCCAGAACAACCTAAGAATACACCTGTGGTACCGGTACGAATCTGCATCGGACGATCACATTCTTTACAATGCACAGCATCAACTTCAACAGGCTGATTACGGCGCATGCCATTTTCACCCTGTGCAGTAGTCAGACGTTTCTTAAAATCACCATAGAAACTATCTAATAACTCTTTCCAATTACGCTCACCATCTGCAACTTTATCCAGTTGACCTTCTAGATCTGCAGTAAATGCATAATTCATTAAGTTGTTAAAACTTTCGTCCAAACGATCTGTAACGATTTCACCCATCTTCTCTGCATAGAGACGACGGTTATCCAATTTCACATAGCCACGATCTTGGATCGTTGAAATAATCGCTGCGTAAGTTGAAGGACGACCAATGCCTTTTTTCTCAAGCTCTTTCACCAATGATGCTTCTGTAAAACGTGCAGGCGGTTTAGTGAAATGTTGCGAAGGATCTAACTTTTGAAGTTGTAGAACTTCACCCACTTTCACAGCAGGCAGTAAAACATCATCATCCGACTTGTTCTGGCCACGTACTTTCGTAAAGCCATCAAATACCAAAGTACGACCTTTAGCTTTAAGCTCTACACCATTCGCGTCAACCAAGATCGTCGAAGACAAATATTCAGCAGGTGTCATTTGACATGCAACAAACTGACGCCAAATCAGATCATATAGACGCTGAGCATCGCGATCTACACCCGCAAGTTGATCACCCTTCAGTGCGACGTTTGATGGACGAATCGCTTCATGGGCTTCTTGCGCACCTGCTTTATTTCCAAAACGGTTTGGCTTTGCAGGGAGATATTTTTCACCATACTCAGTTTCGATATGTCCACGTACCATATTGACCGCATCATCACTCAAGAATGTAGAGTCGGTACGCATATAGGTGATATAACCTGCCTCATACAAGCGCTGTGCCATCGTCATCGTTTTCTTTACAGAGAAACCGAGTCGAGTACTTGCTGCTTGTTGTAAGGTCGAGGTGATATAAGGTGCGCTCGGATTAACTTTGGTCGGTTTATCTTCACGGGCAGCAACTTTGAATTCAGCGTCTTTTAAAACATCTAATAAAGCATCTGTTTGTGCTTTGTTTTGAAGTTTTAATGTCTTACCTGACTGTTTGACTGCTTCTAAACGAATATCATCTTTTTTAGATTTGGTATCTGCAAAAACTTGCCAATATTCTTCAGGAATAAAAGCACGAATTTCTCGCTCACGCTCAACCACAAGTTTCGCAGCAACTGACTGTACACGACCCGCAGATAAACCACGTGCGATCTTCTCCCACAATAGTGGTGAAATCATAAAGCCAACAATACGATCAAGGAAACGGCGTGCTTGTTGTGCATTGACTTTATCAATATCTAAACGAGCAGGCTGTTTAAATGCTTCTTGAATGGCATTTTTAGTAATTTCGTTGAAAACCACACGTCTATAACGAGAGTCATCACCACCAATAACTTCTTTTAAATGCCAAGCAATCGCTTCTCCTTCACGGTCCAAATCAGTTGCGAGATAGACCTCGTCAACCTGCGAAGCAAGCTTTTTCAGTTCTGAAACAACATTTTCTTTACCAGGAAGCACTTCATAGTGTGCTTTCCAACCGTGCTCAGGGTCTACCCCCATACGATTGATCAGTGCCTGTTGAGCTTTTTCAGCTTTCTCTTCAGCAGTCTGTTTGGTACGTGTTACTGGTTTCTTTTCCGTACTTTTTGAAGCACCTGTTGGTAAGTCACGGACATGACCCACAGATGATTTCACAATGTAGTTTGAACCTAAGTATTTATTAATGGTCTTCGCTTTAGCAGGCGACTCGACGATCACTAAAGCACGTTTTTTTCCAGCTTCTGACGATTGAGCTGTAGCGCTTTTGGATGTGGACTTAGGAGCATTCGCCATAGTGAACCGTTATTCCTATAAGATTAAAAAATTAAATTTCAGCCAATTTGTGTAAAAGTGCTTTCATTTCATCAAGTTGTGTAGCATGAAGATCTTCTTCTTCCTTCCAGTACAAACCGACGCAATTAGACTGCATATCAATAGCATAAATCCCTTTTAATGCAATGGGGAAATCATTAAATTTCTCATTCCCGTGAACAACCTTAAGTTTTTCATTTTCAACCAAAGCGCGCATTAAAGGTAGGCGACCATCAGGAATGATAACGCTGTAATACGCTACCATACTGGCACGATTTTCTGATGCCATTGGAATATTGGTCCATGAAGGTGCAGCAATCAAACGCGGGTGTAATCCCATTTTTCGCGCTTTCTCACGCATAATCCCCAACGCTTTTTCTCTTGGATTTACACGTAATCCGAAGATCGAGCCCAGCACAAAAACAACGATAAGAATCGTTATCCAAAGTCCAGCATTTTCCATAGTTCACCTTTTGCTTCTTATATTAGAGTTGCATAAGCCGAATATAAAAGGCAAGTTGAAAATTAAAAATACGATTTATAGCGGCATGAAACCAGTATTGAGACCTGAACCAAAGTAAGGCATGATCTGGTATAACCCACCTAAGCACAGTGCAACTGAAATAAAAAAAGCGATAAAATCATCGCTTTTTTCCTAGGCATATTTCAGTTCAAAAACATCTCATGGCTATAAAGTACTTCATGACCGTTCCAATAAATATATCCTTTATCAATCATTTCCTTAAGCAATAACCGCACATCTGATTTTGGAAATAGTTGTTCTAATAAATCACGCAGTTCATAAATATCTTTAGGCTTTCCGGATTTTAAAGCATTCAATTTTTGGATGACTTCCAGCTGGACAGGATCTATTTTTTCAAAGTTTTTAAACAAATCACTCTGAATATGTTGAATGTCTTGTGACTCTTCAATTTCAGCTAAAATGTCTTTTGCTTCGATATGTAGCTTCGTCAATAACGCATCTACCTGACCAAGCTTGTGGTCTGCTACTACATCTTCATCAACATTCATATCCAATTGAGCCCACTGCTTTAATACCTTTTTACGAAAGGAAATTTGCTCACCTTCTTTTTTAATCACCTTTAAATTAATGAGCATGCCAATCAATTTAGCGCTGTGCTCGTCATTTATTCGCAACGTATTCTCGATCGAGTTTTTAAGCTTAGCTAAAGTGTTTGGCTTCCCTTCCATACGAACCACAACATCGCAATATTGCTTTACTCTAAATAAATCATAATTTTGACGAATAGTTTCAACTGAAGGCACATTGTATTTGAGTTTTGACACAGGTTGCTCTGGTTGTACCTGTATCAAATTACATTGAATGCCAGAAGCTCGCATCATGTCAGCCAACATCGTGCTACAGTTTCGTGCAGAAATCACATCAATCTCTGCGCCATGCTCAACCAATGCCAGGATTTGCCCCACAATCACAGCGTACTCAAATTCTTTTTCTTTTGCCTCAAGCATTTCTAAAATGACAATTTGACCACTACTAATCCAACTCGCAAATTCAGTCAAATCAGTGAGACTGTAATGAAAACTCCCTTTCGAATGAAATAGATAGGTCGTGGTGTAATGTTGCACAATCTCCCGAAATAACGTCGAAGTCGGCATGTTATTTTCAAGATCTATTAGGACAACTTTAGCGCTCATAGGATAAGATTCAGAATTCGGCAAGTGAAAAGACTATTACAACGACCTTCATATCAAAGGTCAAACTATTTACGCATACTTCTTAATAAATAATCAGTATTTATGTCACGTCTTAATAATGTGGCGGTTTATCCAAAATTGGATCAAATGGAGCAACACCATCGTCAGCATGAGTAGCTTCAACACGTTGATACAAAATTTGCATTTGTTTCTTTAAATCGCTGATTTCACGGCTTTGTAATGCAATTTGAATATTTAACTGATCAACTAATTCATCTAAAAATGCAATTCGGACTTGCAAATCTTCTATGGGTGCGGAAAATGACGCCTGCTCATTTAGATTTTTTTGATTCGACATTATAAGTCCTCATCAGGGGATTTCAGGAAACATTATGGCCTATATTACCTTAAGGGACGTCCAACTCGCATTTGGTGGACCGTACTTACTCGACGGCGCGAATTTTAGTTTAGAGCGCGGCGAACGAGTGTGTTTGATTGGCCGTAATGGTGAGGGTAAGTCTACTTTACTTAAACTCATTGATGGAAGTTTATTGCCTGATGCTGGTGAAGTTTCCCTGCAAAATGGTATTACCATTTCTATGCTGGCTCAAGACGTGCCAATGGACTCGGGACGTGTTGCAGATATTGTGGCAGATGGCGCAGGTGAAGCAGCTTCTGTTCTTAGAGCTTATCACGAAGCAAGCGAAGCTTGTGTACTCGGCGATATGGAAGCTTGCGATCGCATGGGTAACTTGCAACATAAAATGGATCAATTAGATGGTTGGGCACTTGAAACTAAAGTGAATTCAATCCTCAGTAAAATGGGACTTGATCCTGATGCTGATTTAGCTGATCTTTCAGGTGGTCGTAAACGTCGTGTGCTTCTTGCACGCGCACTACTCACCCAACCTGATGTTTTGTTACTCGACGAACCAACGAACCATTTAGATGTTGAAAGTATCGAGTGGTTAGAAAAATTCTTACTCGATCAAAATAATCTAACATTACTCTTCATTTCGCATGACCGTTCATTTGTAGACAGTATTGCTACACGTATTGTGGAACTGGATCGTGGCATCTTACGCAGTTATGAAGGGAACTATTCACGTTACCTCGAACTCAAAGCTGCACAGATGGAAGCAGAAGAAAAACAAAATGCGCTGTTCGATAAAAAGTTAGCAGAAGAAGAAGTTTGGATTCGTCAAGGTATTAAAGCACGTCGTACCCGTAACGAAGGTCGTGTGCGTGCCTTAAAAGCATTACGAGAAGAATCTAAAGCCCGCCGTTCGCAGCAAGGCAAAGTGAGCATGGCCACCCAAGATGCTCAACGTTCAGGCAAAGTGGTCTTCGAAATTGAAAACCTCAGTGTGCAATTTGGCGACAATCCTCCAATTATCAAAAACTTTAACGCATTGGTGCTACGCGGTGACCGTATTGGTCTAGTCGGTGACAACGGTGTCGGTAAAACCACGCTGATCAAAGCAATTTTGGGTCAACAAGAACATTCAGGCACGGTCAAAACAGGTACTCAACTCGAAGTGGCTTATTTTGACCAGCTCCGTAATGTACTCGATCTTGAAAAATCAGTAAAAGATAATGTGGCTGAAGGGTCAGACTTTGTCGATATCAATGGCGGGCGTCGTCATATCTATAGCTATTTACAAGACTTCTTGTTCTCACCTGAACGTTCTCGTACGCCTGTAAAAGCCCTTTCTGGTGGTGAACGTAACCGCATTTTATTGGCGAAATTACTGCTTAAACCATCGAACCTCATCGTGATGGATGAGCCAACCAATGACTTGGATATGGTCACGCTTGAACTACTTGAGGAGATGCTCAGCGACTACAAAGGAACATTGCTTCTTATTTCGCATGACCGTGCCTTCATGGACAATGTTGTGACTTCAACTTGGGTATTCGATGGCAAAGGTAATATCGATGAATATGTCGGTGGTTATCAAGACTACCTCATGCAACGTCCTGATCAAACTGTAGTCGATCAAAAATCTGCGGTGAAAAAAGCAGCCGCAAAGGCTGAAGCGGCAGCAGCCCCTGCACCCGCAGTTAAAAAAGTTAAACTAAGCTATAAAGATCAGCGTGCTTTAGAACAACTTCCTGCTGAAATGGAAGCTTTGGAAAAGGAACAAGCCGAGATTAATGCACTTTTAGCAGATGGTTCTTTATTTGTGTCAGATAGTGACAAAGCAACTCAACTTTCAATTCGACTTACTGAAATTGATGAGCTACTTTTAGAGAAATTAGAACGCTGGGAAGCGCTTGAAAGTCTTGCGAATGGTAGCTGATTACCCTAGTAAATAAAAAACTCCGCGCTTGCGGAGTTTTTTTTGTCAAGATTGATCACGCTAAACCAATTACTGCAACCAATGCTGCTAGCGCACCTACAATCTTTTTACCTTGTGGAACAAATTTCACCATCAATGCCCCTAAACCCAGTCCAAGAGCATAAATCATTGCCATGGCAGTAATCATGCCTAAAATCTGAATGCTAACATTTCCATTCATCGCTAATTCAGCTCCGTGTGCTGAACCATGAAAAACTGATAGAAACACTGCTGCAACTGGAAAAATTATGTTCGATTTGGTCCATAAACTTACAGCTAAGATGAACAATGAACCTACAATTCCAATTTCTGCAACGCCATTCGGAATAATTCCATGCGCACCTAAACTGAATCCAGCAACGAGCGCTGTAAGCAAGCCCCATGCCCCAATCATCTTCCAAATTTTAGACATGCTCCACATCAAAACGCCGAAACTGAGTGCCATCATCAAATGATCCAATCCTGTAAACGGATGAATGAAGCCCGTCCAAAAATTAGCGTCATGGTGATGATGGCCTGGATGTGCCATTACAAGGCTCGGAACACTTGCCAGAATGAATAGACCGAATTTATTGCATTGTTTCATCCTTTAAGCCCTCTTGTTTAAGCTTTGAATAAACCTTGTTTTTCAATAAAACTGATAATCTCGTTTAAACCATCTTCAGTTTTCATGTTTGAAAACAAGAACGGTTTATCTCCTCGCATACGCTTGGCATCTTGATCCATCACCTGCAAATTCGCTCCAACCATTGGCGCCAGATCTGTTTTATTGATAATCAGTAAGTCAGACTTGGTAATGCCTGGACCGCCTTTACGTGGAATTTTTTCACCACCAGCAACATCAATCACATATAGCGTCAGATCAGACAGTTCAGGGCTAAACGTTGCTGCCAAATTATCACCACCACTTTCAATGATAATTAACTCTAGACCATCAAACTTTTCACATAAGTCATCAATCGCTGCCAAATTGATTGAGGCATCTTCACGAATAGCCGTATGAGGGCAACCGCCAGTTTCCACCCCCACAATACGATCGGGTGACATGGCTTCATGACGAGTTAAGAAGTTGGAATCTTCTTTGGTGTAAATATCATTGGTCACCACCGCCATATTGTATTTATTACGCAATGCACGGCATAAATTTAAAGTCAGTGCTGTTTTACCAGAGCCGACTGGTCCACCAATTCCGACACGTAAAGGAGAACGTTCTGACATCATTTATTCCTTATGTTTTTCTTAAGATCTAAATAAGCGTGAATATTGTGTTTCATGCGACATGCTGAGCATGGCATATTGAGGTAAGGCACTGCTGAGTTGATGGTCTTCTATACACATTGCATGCGTTATGGCGTCTGGGACTAAGCCATGTAAATGCCACAAAATTCGTTGACCACTCATCTGACCGAGCGGCACAGTTTTGACTGCGCCAAGTACTTGGTTTTCTAAAACAGTAAACGTATACGCCGTTAAAACATCTTCGATATTCAGATCCAATCGCCCACATAACTGAGCATATACGGGTACAAATCCAAGTTGTTTTTTGACCGTAACGGGCATTTTCAATACATCTTTAATCCATGCGTTCAAGGAAAATGCCAACTGTTGCGATTCAGCCAATAACTCACGACTTTCACGACTGGCTCGATACAACTGCGCCCAATGATTAAACTGCTGTTCATTATCATGGGCCTGCATCAAACGCTTCAATACAGGTAGCTCAAAACGAACCAAAAGCATTTCCAGAACTTCTTCGAAGTACGCAATACTGGATTGCTCATCATGGATCAAACCTTGATCGATCGCACTTTCAACACCTTGCGAATAGCAATAAGCGCCTACAGGCAAAGCTGTAGAGGACAAAGTTAACAGTTTGAGTAAGTGAGCTGCATTAGTGATGCGCATGAGCATGAATCGCTTTGATTGGGCTTAGACGATGATCATGTGCATGCTGAGCATAAGCACCACTTTCTGGCTCAAATGGATGATCCACTTCCGTGACCATTAAACCCAATCCTTCGACCATTTCGACTAAGACATGATCAGGTTCAAAATATAGTGCACTAGGCGTGAGCATAAGAGGGACATGACGATTCCCTAAATGATAGGCTGCTTTCAAAAGCTCAAATTCAGAAGAAGCTTGAACACACATCAGGCGTTCGGGCAATGCGTCCACCCGCAGTAAGTCACCTGATTCAGTTGCAATAAATGATCCGCCGCGAAGAATACCTGTGCGCGGTAAATCTGCACCAATATCGCACCCTGAAACTAAAGTTGCACGAAAACGGCTCTTTTGTCGTGTATCAAAGTTGAGTTGCACAGTTTCGAAAGCTTGATCTTCTGTCACTGCTTCTATTCTTTGAGTATAGATTTTCATGCCTTTCCTATTGTCGCTTGAATACTTTGCTTTAATTTCAACTCGCGAAATGTCTTGTTCAACATCAATCCATTTACGCATCAAAATTAAGCATTATTCATGCCAACATGAAATCTATTGGTGCATCCCCTTCTTCTTATTAAAGAATATTCAATGATCTATAAAAATGTTTAAGCCCAAATCACCAAGATTGCTGCAATCACAACTAAAGCTAATCCCCAATGTTCGGCTTTCGCTAACTTTTCTTTAAAGAAATAAGCGGAGATCAATAAGCTAAACAAAATCTCAATCTGACCGAGCGTTTTGACCACTGGGACACTCATCATACTCATGGCAGTAAACCATCCCAGTGATGCCATAAAACTACATACACTGACTTTAAAGGTCAGTCCTAGACATTGCCACATCGCCAGCAGCGTTTGACGACGGAATAAGCTCAGATACAAAAGCATACTCAAGCATTGAAAGCCAATCACCGACAGTAATACCCATGCAGCGCGATGAATTGTTGGCAACATTGTTAGTTCAAGACTGGCCTCTCTAACCAATAGTGAAGTGATAGCAAAACACAAACCACTCCCGATGCCAATCATCAGTGTTTTGGGTGAAAATCCAGTAAAACCATGTCCCCGACTCAACAGAAACACAGCAAAACCACCCAGTAACACCCCAAACCATGCCAACCATGACAAATGATCAGAGAGAAAAGCAACGCCAATGATTGCAGCTAAGATCGCTTCACTTTTAGCCAGTCCCACGCCAATGGCATAGTTTTTTTGTTTAAATAACTGCACCATCAATGCAGTGGCTAAAATTTGGCTAATGCCTGCGATAAAAATATAAACCCAATATTTTGTCGTAAATTGAACAGTCGCTGTTACCGGTGAGAAGTGATAAAGGCTACTCAAATAAATCAATGCAAAAGGCAAGGCGAAGATAAAGCGTGCAAGGGTGACGCCCCATACATCGACAGTGGTACTCAATTGTTTTTGAAAGGCATTGCGCCAAGCCTGCATAAAAGCAGCCATGAGGGTAAAGAGAATCCAACTGAACGCCATAAAAATATCACTTTAATGAGTAGGACTGACGGGTTTTATTCTATGCCTCATCCAGTGTAATGACTAATCAAAAAAGGATTGTATGTAGATAGCATAAAGTTTGATTTTATTCGTTAGATAAAAAGATGATATTTTTTGAGCTAACATTCCTCGTGTAACTGTCACCTAAATCAGTTGAAGTAATATGGTATCTAAATTGCATAACATTGAGATCACTGATAAATTTTTCACATGAATATTTTTATATGTTAAAAGTATGTAATTAGACCCTAAGTCTAATTGCAAGATGCTGCCCCTTAATGCAGTATTTACTTATAAAAAAAATGATTTATCAGTGACGATATTTCTCCCTATACCCGATAGCCGGAAGCCATCTCAGGTAAGGACCTACAATGACCAGCTTACAATATTATCAAACTATTTTTGATAAAGCGGGCGATGCAATTTTTGTACATGATATTGGCAGCGTCCAATTTATGGATGTCAATGAAGCCGCTGTGGAACTTACAGGATATAGTAAATCTGAATTGACACAGATGACTGTTGAAAAGATCAGTGCTTTTCAACATGGTTTTGATTTACATCATGCGCTCAGAAAAGTTCAACAGGCCGCCACAACAACAGATGAAGCAATCACATTTGAATGGTTAATAGAGTCTCATGACCAACGTCATATACCCGTTGAAGTATGTCTTAAAAAAGTTGAAATCGAAAATGAACCAAAGCTTCTTGCTCTAGTACGCAACATCAGCGAAATCAAAAAATATCAATATGCCTTACAGTCTAAAGATCAGTATTTCAAAATACTGCTTGAACATTCAGGAGATGGAATTGCTATTCTCGACTTACAAGGCAAGTTGCTGTATGCCAGCCCGTCTCTACAAGGTATTCTTGGTTATCGGGATCGCTTTGTACTTAATAAGAATGTGTTAACCGCTATTCATCCCGACGATCGTATTAAAGTCAGACAGCTTTTATTTAAAAAAACAGAACAACATGCAGTTGGTGTGATTCATTACAAAATCTTGCACCACAATGGAAAATGGCGACACCATGAGGCAACCTATCGTAACTTATTAGATCACCCTGATATTCAAGGTATATTGGTAAATTATCGTGATATCACTGAACGTATTGAGGCTGAAGAAAAAGCACGTGCTCGAGAAAAGCAACTTGGTCATATGTCACGTTGCAAAACTATGGGTGAGTTAGCTACCGCACTTGCACATGAATTAAATCAACCACTGGCTGCACTCAATAATTATGTCGGAGGCAGTATTATTCGCATTCAAAACGGTTTAGCCAACTCACAAGAGACACTTGATGCCCTCAATGCTGCGTTAAATCAAACACATCGCGTCAATGGTATTATTCACAGCATGCGAAGTTTTTTGCGTAAAGGTGAGGCGAATTTTCAGATTCATTCTGTGAATCATCTTATTCAAGAGTTACATCCTTTGATTAACCTTAAAGCTGATCAAGGTGGATGTACCATCCATTATGAATTAAGTGTTTCACCTATTTTTATATCAGCAGATGAAACGCTCTTTAGCCAAGTCATTATCAATCTCGTCTTTAATGCGGTCGATGCTCTACAAAATAATCCCGAAGGTGAAAGGGACATTTATATCCGCACTTGGCAACATAACCAACATGCTCGGGTTGCAATTGCAGATAATGGTCCTGGACTCGAAGGGCAAAATCCAGAACAAATTTTTGAATCTTTCTATTCAAGTAAAAACAACAGTATGGGCATTGGCTTAACCCTGTCTCGGAGCATCATTGAAAATCATCATGGTTATTTATGGGTCTGTGAAGGTGAGTCTGGTGCCATTTTTAATATTTCTTTAGCAGCACAGGAGCGTGCAAAATGTATTTAACTAATTCTCATGTTCCCGAGCCCATTGTGTATGTGATAGATGATGATCAAGACATTTGTAATTCACTCACATGGTTGCTCGATTCCGTGCAACTCGAAACTAAAACATTCAATAGTGCTACTGAATTCCTGAATTATCAGCGCCCGCAAACGCCTGCATGTTTAATCCTTGATATTCGTATGCGAGGGATGAGTGGCTTGCAACTACAACAACAATTGAATCAACAAAAAATCCGTATGCCAATCATTTTCATGACTGGTCACGGCGACATTCCAATGTCGGTCAATGCGATGAAAGCTGGGGCATTTGATTTTTTAGAAAAACCTTTTAATCCACAGCATATGCTTAATCAAATCCAAGTCTGTCTGCAACTTGCTGAACAAGACTTTATTGAAGAAGAAAAACGTCAAGAACAGATGATTAAATTGAAATCTTTATCACCAAGAGAAAGTGAGATTATCAATTTATTGGTCGATGGACTTTCGAGTAAACATATCGCACAAATGTTGAATATCAGCCATAAAACAGTAGAAATTCACCGCACTCATATTCGTCAGAAATTAGGAACTGAATCTATCGCACAGATCGTCAATATGGTCTTGATGTGTCGTGATCGCTCAATACCGGCGATGGGTTAACCATCGCCTGAGCGGGAGAAAAATGATATCTTCGATTAAAAGAAACGATCAAAATGAATTTGTTGTTGTGGAATACCTGCTTGATGGGCCATTTGTTCAATAGATTTCACCATCGGTGGCGGACCTGCACAATAAATTTCATGCTCAAGCAACTGTTCGCCTAATACATCTTGAATCACTTCATGAATAAACCCCGAACGGATACCTTCAATGAGTTCAGAGGAGGTTGCAGGCACATAATTGAGGCGTTCCCCTAATTCTGTCCAGTCACGTAATTGATTTTCAGTAAACAAATCACGTTGCTCACGACCACCATGGAAAAACCAGACTTTTTGATGTTGCAAATGTGAGTTAACTGCAACGCCTCGAGCAATCGCTAACATGGGAGCAAGTCCAGAACCACCAGCCACACACACAATAGGGCGAGGCTTCTCTTGTAAATGCGCTAACCCATATGGACCATCAATTTGAATATCAGCCTTTTCACGTAACTGTTCATCAAATAACAGATTGGTCATTTTACCATCAGGAACACGTCGAATTTGAAAGATCCATACCCCCTCTTCATTCGGTAGGTTAGACATTGAGTACGCACGAAGTAACTCTTGATTCACCCAAATTAAAGCGTATTGTCCAGGAATAAATTGTGCTGGCTCATCTGATTGAAAATGTACTTCCAAAATATCATGTGTCACCAAATGAGCATGCTTCAATGTTACTTTTTTTTGTTTTGGAATAATTTTAGGAACACATTGTTCGTCTAAACGAAGCTTAATCACGCAATCCGATTTGGGGCGACACTGACACGCCAGTAACCGACCTTTACGTTTATCACGATCGCTTAATCCAGGTGCATCTGCCCATAAATTTTCTACTTCACCTGACAGGACTTCGATTTTACACGTCCCGCAACCACCCGCATTACATTCGTAAGGAATGCCTAGTCCTTCACGTAAGCCACCGCGTAGCAATACATCATTAGCTGAACAATAAAATTCGGCTTGACCGTCTATTTGGATTTTATACATCGGCATCACTCCACCAAATAAACATTATTGTCACGTACAATCGATTGATAGGTTTTCAGTGGAATCGTACAAGGTGCACCACATGGTTCACCGGTTTTGATATTAAATGCACCCGCATGAAATGGGCACTCCACTTCACAGCCATCAATCTCACCATCTGCCAATGATGCATCACCATGTGTACACGTATCATCGGTGACATAGAACTCGCCATCTTCTAAGTGAAACACTGCCAATGGAGGATAACCGTCAATAATGATTTGTAGTCCCTCACCCTGTTCCACATCAGAGGTTGAACACAAAAATTTCTCAGCAACATTGGTCATTTTAATGTTCATTGAGTTAACTCCTCTATCGGTGAATCTGTGGCTTCAGGACCTAGAATGTGATAACCACCATCGGCATGAATCACACTGCCTGTAAGTAATTTTGCTTTCGGGCTACACAATAAACTTAATGCTTGTGCGACTTCCTCTGCATCCGCAATACGTCCTAACACATGGAAACGTCCTGCCACTCGATCAGTTTTGGCGCGGTCTCCGCCGGAAATCATTTGCATTGGGACGGACCAAGTCCAACCTAATGAGAGTGCATGTACACGAATACCATCTTGTGCTAGATCCAGTGCCATGCTTTGTGTGAGTTGCTCTAAAGTTGCTTTAGATGCTGGATAGACCCAGCGTTCTTTTTGTGCAATACGTGCACTGACACTGCTGATATTAATTACGGCACCATCAGTACTTTTTTTCAAAAGTGGTCGACATGCTTGTACTAACGCTGCGTGACCAAATACCGTGACATTGAACGTGTTTTGCCAATCTTGACGTGTAGATTCAGATCCATGATCTTCATACAAACACGCTAGGTTAACCAAGACATCTAACTGAGTGAGTTTTCCACTTAATGTGCGAATACTGTCATCATTAGCGAGATCTAAAAATTCATATTGCGCTTGGGTTGCGTCTGCCACTTGCTGTCCTTGAGTTTGATTAATATCAGCAACAATGACCTGTGCACCTAAGCCTTTCAACTCTTGGACTACGGCTTGACCAATATGTGTCGCACCACCTGTCACCAAGACGACTTTTCCATCTAAGTCTGTCATGAAACCTCCTTGTACTCAGGCCATTCATTAAATTGTCCCTTGCAAAACAGCAGAGGTCGTTGATTACTGTGGCGACATTGCTCAATTTTACCGAGGAAGATTTGATGATCACCCGCTTCAATTTGTTGAGCTCTTTTGCAAATAAATTGCACGACACATCCTTCTAAAACAGGTGCTTTCGAACCTTGAATTTTCCACGTACCATACTGAAATTTGTCCGCAATCGGCTTAGCGAAGTTTAAGCCTACTTCCTGCTGATGTGCACCTAAAATATTAATGGCGAAGTATTCAGCATTTTCAAAAATAGATCGGCTTGGAGAATGATTGACTAAACTCCATAACACCAATGCAGGATCTAAAGACACTGAACTAAAGGAATTAATCGTCAACCCTACAGGTTGTTGATCTTGGTCTAGGCAAGTGACGATCGCCACTCCTGTCGCAAAGCCACCAAATGCCTGACGGAGCGATTTCGCTTCCGCCAGATCAACATCCTGCCAAAGTAATTCAGGCAGCTGCATGTTGAAACTCCTTTCGTGACAAGTATTCTTTTGCCCCAGCTTCACCATCTACCGCTGGCCAGAAACCACATGGATTGTTGAAATGCCCCATAAAATCATCTGCAATCGCTTGGTTTTGCGATGCTGCGCCTAACACTTGCAATAAGCTTTCACTTGGTGGGTTTAACAGCAAGTTGGTAAATTCTGTGGTATAACGACCTGACTTTTCCCAGAATTGCTCGAATACTTCTGTCATCCAATCTGCACTAAAGTCTTCATCACCTCGTGCTAAAATCGCAGCTAAATAATGCTCCACCATACGAGTTGCATTGTTTGCGCCTTGTCCTGCGATTGGATCATTTACAATGACAGTGTCTCCAATCCCCCAAATTTTTGCACCGTTATCTAAGGTTGCAACAGGATCTCGAACTTCAGGGCGGAATGCACCTTTGAGCCATGCATTTGGATCACTTAATTCCATATTATCGACCATACGGAAGCTTTGATCTGGTGTTACTTTGGCAACCGCTTCTTTCATGCGTTGGACCATTTCTTCGCCAGACGTCACATCATCGAAGATATCCATTGGACCATTCGGTACACATTCAAATAAGAAACTACGACATGGACCATGCGTGTGACTATAGAACGGCATACTGAAGTATTCACCTGCACCTGCAACAAAATTAAAATGCAAAGTCTGAGATGGTTGACCTTGCCAACTATTTGGACCACACAAATCATCACCTACGACGAGTGCAGCAGCCAATTTACGTGGCGGCGTTTGATGCACTGAACGTGTTTCATTGCGTTTGAATAAACTCGTGATATTGCCCTTACCTGCCGCCAAAATCGTCAAATCATTTTCAGCAGTGATTACTTCCAAATCTTCTGGACTGACATTTTGAATGATGAGCTTGCCACCACGGCGCGGATATTCCTCTAACCAACGGTGATATTTGGTTCGTTGGTCCATGGCAATACCGTCATTATCATGTAAAAAACCAGTCACAGGTAACATGATATCGCCGTTTGGTGCACGAAAATCGACATGCAATGCTTGACCACGATGCGCTTTCCCATCCCAGAAATTCAAACCAAGTTTGCGTTCAAACTCTAATGTATTGGCGAAGAACATCGTGGTACTGACCATACGACCGTGTAACAATTCATCCGCAGGGCGATCTACATATAAAGTGACATCATATTTATTTTCGAGTAGCGAGAACGCGAGTAATAAGCCTGCTTGTCCACCACCGATAATTGCAATTTTTCTCATCTTAAATTCCCCTTAGGCCGTATTGATTCAGTGCCTATTTAACTGTGTTCGGATAGGGTTGATTGAAGGTCAAATTCAATTCGACGCGTTCAAATTTCCATTCACCCTGCTCATTCCGACTTACTTCTGTTTTATAAAATCCACCTAAGCAACAGGTCGTTGCAGGTTTAACTTGATCTGTTGCGGCTGTTGTTGATTCCTCGGCTAAATTACAGACTTCCCATAACATCCAAGTTGCCTTTGCATGGTCTTGATCTAGGAGCTGTATATCGGGCATGGCCATAATATGTAAGCTCCATAACACTTGAGCCTCTGCAATATTGGACAATGCCTCTAAAATATTTTGACGTCCTTGATACTCCCCAAAACCCTTAGCACACCAAACGGCATTTTGGTGAAATACATGCTGTAAAATGGCTGGATTGTTGCGCTGATCAGCCGCTGTTGCATAGCGACCGATCAGGCCACGAATCGCCTCGCAGGCCTCCAGATAATGCAAACGCTGTTCTAGATTGTGCTGGCTCATCCTGTATTCCTCTTAAACGTTGACCATGTCACCAGTTTCATAAATGAAACGGTTCTCCGCAAATGCATACGGTACGCCAACTGAACCCTTATAAAGCTCGATGTGTGGTGCAACTTCAGCAAAGCTGAGACTTAACCAATACAACTTATGAAGCTCTTCAGGTAAGGTCCCTAGGACATATTGATCGAGTGCGGCAAGTAGCTTGCGCATTTCGGGCAAAATAGCATCGTAAAATGCTTGCAATTCTTCTTTGGTTGAGTTCAAACGCGCTTCATGGCGTTGCTTACCCGTTCCTAAAGCCCATTTCGCAACAAAAGGTTCTAAGCTTGCAAAGTCAGCTGGCAATTGTGAAATGATGTTTGACATGTGCATTCTCCTTATGCGCGATTCAGGTATTGTTCAAGAACGTGGTAACCGTGACGAATCAGGATTTCTTCGTCTTGTAGATGCATCACTTTTTTCGCTCGAGACTCAAGTGCTTCTTGGGTATCTTCCATGGTGGCAGTATCTTCTAACCACGCATTACGTTGTAATACTTGTGCAAACTCTTGCGCCCAACGCTCTGAATAGGTTTTCGCTTTAGGCAGGTAATAGCGACCCTCCCAACGGGTTTGGTTATGGCCGACCGGCCAGAACTGATGGGTGAACCATACTCCTTCAGTCACATGCACCAAGATATTCGGGAAAATGACAGATAATTCAAACGAGAAGTCATCACGATCATTTGGATTGACTGATTTAGGTAGCTGAACACGTTCATAGTGATTCACCAATGATGCGCCAGTGATCTCACCTGACAATGCAGCCGCTGGTTTTGGATTGGCGTTTTTGGTTAAGCACACAGCGCAAGTACGATGATCACCAAACAATTGCACTTCTTGTAAACCTGATGCGAATACATTCGGGAAAGAGCCTGCATGAATGGTCGCCACGTGATACGCTTCAGCAAATGCGTCATGAGCGACTTTCCAGTTACAGTTCAGAACTGTGTTATAGGCAAAGCATTCTTCCATTTCATGGAATGGATAACCGCCTAAATGCTGTCCCATACCGCCTAAGAATTCTTCTACCGATTGAGTGCCGTCATTATCCAAATTGATGAAGATAAAACCTTCCCACACTTCGGTGCGTATTGGTGCTAAACCGTTATGACCTTTGTCAAAGCAAGATGTGAATTTTTCTTCTTCAGGTACGCTGACCAAATCACCTTTAGCATCGTAAACCCAACCGTGGAAACGACACGTCACGACTGCGGCTTTGTTTGAACCAAAGGTTTCATTGCCGGTTTCCACCACAACTTTGTTACCACGGTGTGAACAAATATTGTGGAATCCACGGATTTCACCATCTTTACCATGCATTAAAATGACTGAGGTTTTAGCAAAATCTAAGCGTTTAACTTTATAGTCGCCTTTCTTTGGTATTTCTTCTACACGCCCCACTTTCAACCAAACTTTTGAGAAAACTTTTTCAATTTCTTCCTGATAGATCTCTGGCGAAATACATGGTTCGGTTGGAATAGGCTCAATACCAAGTTCTGGATATAAATCGCCCCAACGGAGTTTTGCATTACTGTTCATATGACATTCCTGTTCAAGTTCTCGTTTCTAAGTTTTAAGTTCAGTAAATTTCATGCTTTTTTCGAACAGCGTTTGAATCACCCGAATCAACCGCCGTTCACGTGATGAATTAAAGTTGGTAATGTTCGCGAACTAAGTTTGCGATCCCCAATTTTTCTAAAATTGGCATTGGGCATAAGAAGGTTGCACGTACCATTCCTGGTAAACGGCTGATTTCGATAGAGCCTGTAATTGTGCAACGGTTCATAACCTCATCCACACTTAAACCTGTGACTTTTGCCGCTCGATTTAAAGCATTGTCCGTTGCATCATTGAGGTTCTTACCTGTTCCCATAAATGTGATTGGACCACTTTCCTCAATTTCAGTTTGTCCCCAACGCGCACCTAAAGCTTTCACTTTTTCACGCTCTTCCTTGGTAAATGGACGTGCCATTGGTGGTAAGTCATCTGGTGCTTGAAGTAAAATTGGACCATCAATAGTTAAGCCTTTAATCACTTCCACTTGTAATTCTGTTTCGCCTGAAACGTCCGTGGCATGCCCTGCAATTTCACCATTGCCTTGTTGCGCATGCATATCTCCCATGTAGACACCTGCACCTGGTACTTTCACAGGGCAAATCAAAATACAGCCTGGACGAATCGAATTGGTATCCATGTGACCGTCAGTTTTGGCTGCGATAAGCTCTTCTTCAGTCATCCCGAATTTATGCGGTGCATTAATCAAGTACTGACCGAAGTCGTGACAGTTATGAGAGTCTGGTAAATCACGTGAAGGTGTCGTACCAATATTTCCGAGGAATGGACGCATGTGTGCAGCAACACCCGGCATGTCAGCACGCGCTAGTGATAGAATAGAATGCTGTGCAGCATGTTCAGGTAATGCAGAAAGCTCATTGGCATTACCAGCTAACTTGTTGGCAATCTCTTGATTGACCGTCAAACTCACTTTATTTTCTTCGTCCAACACGATCACATAACCATGTGAAAAGCGAAAAGCACTGACTTCTGCACCACAGTTTTTACAGTGAATCGCGTCGTCGCCAATCCCTTCTACATAACTTGCAGGCTGTTCAGTACCACATGCCTCACAATATTTCGCAACAAACGGATCGCCTTTATAACGCCCCTCAACAAATTGCATCACACCAGATGAGGTCGCCGTAGAGGTCACATGCATGTGTTTTATCTTTAAAGCGACAGCATCGCCCACCTCTGCACCTTCAATAAAGACAGGCAGTGTTACTTCATGCCCACCTTGGAATGCAGGTGTAATCATGGGACCCCAGCATCCTGGAGGTGTACCAGTTTTAAGTGTCCCACCATTTTTTAAAGGGCCAAGCATACGTTGGCTCGGTCCGACGATACCGCCTGAAAACTCATTCACCACTAAATAATCGACAGCTCCAGCACTGCCTGCTGCATATTCTTGATTCTCAATTTTCATGGCCTTACCTCTATATGCTTGCTCTAATGTTTGGGTAACAATGTTTTAAAATGGAATGGTGATATCAATTGCGAACTTCTGACCTTCTGGTCGGTTTTCAACATCAAATTCTTTTTGATATTTCGCTGCGATTGCATACCCTTTAGGGAATTGATAGCGAACCTGTGGTCCTACGCTGGCTGCTTTAGCTTTAAAATCACCTAAAACAGCACCTTCACCTGAGTCACCTTCAAGCTGACGATGTACGTAACCACCAACACCAACCGCCAAAGGTCCCATGTGTTTCGCGACTAAGTAATCGACATGCAAAGCATTACCCGACTCGTATTTGGTATCTTTATTCTCGAAATTGATGTCATACATCCACTTGGTACTGACTTCGATACCTTGTTTATTTAAGTATGTGGTCGAGATAATCGGTTGAATGGTGTAATAATTACGTCCAATATTTGCGAGTCTATTTTTGTTGTAAGAGCCAACTGGAATATAAAAGTCGACACCTGTCGCCACATGCCAATCCCCTTTATGCCAACCCAATAAGAATGGATCGATAATGAGATCACCCATTGCCATGTGATCATCTTGACGACCACCTAATGTAAGATCTGCATGGGCATATACAAGGAATGCATGCATGCCCCATGTCGCGCCTAAAAATGTTTTGTCACTGACATAGACACCACGAGCAACTGTGGCAAAAGTATCAATTTTAAAATCATCAAATACTGGATGATCATTTTTAAATTTATCTGCGTTGTAGTATTGGTTATAACTGACGAGATACATCCCAGGTGGCGGCATTGCGCCACCAAAAAAACTCTCTGTCCCATCTGGATAAGCACTTCCGCCATTTTCAGCGGCAAGCGCTAAACTTGCGCTACTGAAAAGACATGTGGTCAATGCCACAGAAGTTAGATATTTCCTTACCATTTACCGCATCCCCCTCGTTGCTAAATTCCTTGCTGGCGATGTTCTAAATCGTCTAGCGCATGTCTTAATCTAGTCTTGAAAGGAGGCTGGGAAATATAAGGATGAATCTATGTTGAATTAAGGGATTATCTTGTAGAAATATTGATTTATTCTCACTGGTATAGAGGTTTTAGAGAAATAAAATAGGTTTTCTTCACTATAGTGATAGGTAAAATCCCCTATAAATGTGAATGATTTTTTATTTAAATTACATGTTTTGAAACATTTGAAAGTTAGCGTTGTCATATCGCTGTTGTACTTTGTAGAACACAGAGCAGCTAGATGTGCACAATCATGAATATTAAAAGCAACTCCATCATCGGCGTGGGCATCATGTTGATTGATCAACGTCAAAAAGTTCTATTGGGTTATAGAAACAAAAATGATGAACCTGCCTCATGGTGTTTCCCGGGTGGAAAAATGGATGCCCATGAATCAATTGAAGATGCTGCAGTACGCGAATTGTTAGAGGAAACTGCTTTAGATCTGAGTCAATATATTGAGTCTATTCAACCCTTAAATACGATCATTGATCAAAATGCTGAGGCGGTGAAGATTACGTTCGGAACGATTTATCAACTTTTAGATGAACGTTTAAAAACTCAAATTTGCGTGACAGAATCTGAGATTTTTGAGCGTTGGGAATGGTTTAGCATTGATGAGCTTCCACAACCACTTTTTTCTGAAACTGAAGTCATGATTAGACATTGGCTCAAACAATTTCAAGATAAAAAATGGTCTGTATATTCCTTGTCTAAGAAAGATTAGTTTTAATAAATTAATTTCAAAATTATTTTATAAAGGTATCTTTATTTATTTCATATAAAATATGATTTTCAAGAATATGCCCTGTAGGTAATTCTGGATGCTTGAATTGCTTAACTTCGGTCATACCTAGCCTTTTCATAACTGCTTCTGAAGGCTTATTTGTCAAAGCTGTAAATGCAACTACTTTATTTAAATTAAGCTCTTCAAAAGCATATATCAATGCAGCTCTTGCACCTTCTGTTGCGTACCCCATTCCCCAATATCTTTTTAATAACCGCCATCCAATTTCAACACATGGAGAAAATTCGAATAACACTGGTTGATTGTGCAATCCAATAAAACCAATAAACTCACTAGTATCTTTCAACTCTACAGCCCAAAAGCCCCACCCGTTTCGTTCAATTAACTCATAAATTTTTTCCGCCATCTCAATATTCTGTTGTGGGGTCAAAACTTCATGAAAATATTTCATAACATCTGGATCTAAACCCATTTTTATAAAAGATGAGTAATCTGCTTCCTTCCATTGTCTTAATATTAGTCTCTCAGTTTCAATCATTAGAGTACCTCTATGAATCTATTAAATTTAATATTTCTTGTGCTTGGAAAACTTCTAATATCGATTAAATTTAAAATTTATATATTTTAATTCAGTGTTTAATTTCTTTTAGCAAACGCGTTTATTCCGCTGAAATTTTTATGTATTTAAAATAAATCGATGAATTCTATCTAATGATAAAGTCTTATTAATTACATAAGACTTTATCACCTATCACAGTAATTATCTTTTCTAGAGACAACTTTAAAACAAGAAATACCGCTGTGCCATCGGCAATACTTCCGCAGGCTCACAGGTTAGCAATTTCCCATCGGCTCGCACTTCATAAATTTCAGGATCAACCTCCATCACAGGACAATAGGTATTTAGTTTCATATCTTTCTTCTGAATATCGCGTGTACCTTTACATGGACTGATCAACTTTTTCAGACCCAATTTTTCATGTACACCTGCCTCAATGGCGACTTGGGATAAAAAGGTGATACAGGTGTTATGCACACCGCGCGCATTTGCCCCAAACATCGGACGATAATGCACAGGCTGTGGTGTTGGAATCGAAGCGTTAATATCTCCCATCGGCGCAGCTGCAATCATGCCACCTTTAATAATCATCGAAGGCTTCACCCCAAAAAATGCAGGCTTCCACAACACTAAATCGGCAAGTTTCCCCACTTCAACCGAGCCAATTTCATGGCTTAAACCATGCGTAATGGCAGGGTTAATTGTATATTTGGCGATATAACGTTTGACCCGATTATTGTCATGTGTCGCATTATCACCCTCTAAAGGTCCACGCTGCACTTTCATTTTATGCGCGGTTTGCCACGTACGAATCACCACTTCACCGACACGCCCCATCGCTTGCGAGTCTGATGACATCATGGCAATGGCACCTAAGTCCTGCAAAATATCTTCCGCAGCAATGGTTTCACGGCGAATACGACTTTCTGCAAATGCCACATCTTCAGAAATCGCAGGGTCTAAATGGTGACAAACCATCAGCATATCCAAATGCTCATCAATCGTGTTGATGGTATACGGACGAGTTGGATTGGTGGAAGATGGCAACACATTCGGCTGACCAATGGCTTTTAAAATATCAGGCGCATGTCCACCGCCTGCACCTTCGGTATGGTACGTGTGAATGGTACGATTTTTAAATGCCGCCAAGGTTTCTTCCAAGAAGCCACTTTCATTTAAGGTATCGGTATGAATCGCCACTTGCACATCAAATTCATCGGCAACACTCAGGCAATTATCAATCGCTGCCGGGGTTGAACCCCAATCTTCATGCAATTTTAAACCGACCACACCTGCTCGAATTTGCTCACGAATCGGCTCAGGCTGACTCAAATTGCCTTTACCCAATAAACCAATATTCATCGGTAAATCATCAATGGCTTGCAGCATGGTTGAAATATGCCACGGACCCGGTGTGACAGTGGTTGCAGAGGTTCCTGCCGCAGGGCCTGTACCACCACCAATCATGGTGGTCACACCGGACATCAGTGCGGTTTCAACTTGCTGCGGGCAAATCCAATGAATATGCGTATCGACACCGCCTGCGGTGAGAATCTGTCCTTCACCAGCGATCACTTCCGTCGCTGCACCAAGTGGAATGGTGATATCTGGTTGAATATCAGGATTGCCTGCTTTCCCAATTTTCCAAATACGACCGTTCTTCAGCCCCACGTCAGCTTTAACTATGCCCCACCAGTCGACAATGAGTGCATTGGTAATGACCGTATCGGCAACATCGTCTGCCAACAGTTGTGATTGTCCCATGCCATCACGAATGACTTTACCACCGCCAAACTTCACTTCCTCACCATAGGTAGTGAGGTCTTGTTCAACTTCAATAAACAGCTCAGTATCCGCGAGACGAACTCGATCACCTACCGTTGGACCAAACATTTCCGCATAAGCACGGCGTGACATTTTCATTATTATTTTCCCTTAATCCAACTTACCCATAACACGACCCGCAAACCCATACACCTCACGCTTACCTGCGAGTGCAACAAGTTCAATATCTCGACTCTGTCCTGGCTCAAAACGCACCGCTGTACCTGCCGCAATATTCAGTCGATATCCTCGTGCTAACTCACGATCAAACTGCAACGCATCATTCGCTTCAGCAAAGTGATAATGTGACCCAACCTGAATCGGTCGATCCCCTGCATTTGCTACCGTCATTTTGAGCGTTGCCCGTCCGACATTCATTTCAATGTCTGTATCGGACGTAATGATTTCACCTGGAATCATATTTAATTTTTCCTCTCAGACATCACACAATCGGTTGATGTACAGTGACCAGTTTTGAACCATCAGGAAATGTCGCTTCCACTTGGACCTCTGCGATCATTTCAGCTACGCCTTCCATTACTTCATCCCGTTTTAGCAATGTTGTTCCAAAATGCATGAGGTCACTCACACTCATTCCATCACGTGCACCTTCTAATAGTGCGGCAGAAATGTAAGCCACTGCTTCTGGATAATTCAGCTTTAAACCACGGGCCTTGCGTCTTTCCGCTACAAGCCCCGCAGTAAAAATCAGCATTTTGTCTTTTTCTGTAGGTGTTAGTTCCATAATGCTTTCCTCACTATCTTTAAATATTGATGCAAGATGTGTGCTCAAATGTTTGTGTTAAAACAACTTAACTAGGTTGCTATGACAAGAATAAATTTATGTGCGCCAAATTCTTGGGAACTCTTCATCAAGATCAAACCAATAACGACGAAGCTTTGCACGAATTGCAGCAAATGCATCATGACACTCACGTACATCATGTCCGAGATAACGTGCGGTCACGACGTAACCGAGTAACGTCAATGTGACGTTAATATTCATACGCATGATTAATTCACGAATTTGATCAATATGTTGATCAAGATAGAAATTTGACCGGTATTGTTCTGGAGGCACTGCCCAAAAACTGGCCATCACTGCATGACCGTTCATCCCTAAACAAGACTTTAACCAACGATCATTGCCTTTAAAATTTAAACAGTCTGCAACCAATATTTTCTGATTTTGATAAAGCTGAAATTTATTTTGGTAAGCACCCTGCGAGAAGGTTTCATGTCGTGCTTGCCGTCCAATTACCAACATATCCCAACCGATAAAACTGGCAGCAGCGTCCAAACGTACGATCGTCTCTGAATTTGCATTCGCACCATTAAAGAGCATCGTCTCTTGAGGAAGCCATTCGAAAATCGCCTCATCTTGTACATGAATATGAATATGTTGAAATGCTTGTTTAAGATTGGTTTTGTACCACTTCCCTGCGCCAGGTGTGGTAACCAAAGCATGCGAATCCTGATCTATTTTCATTTCAAAGGTGAGATGATCTCCACCAGCAATTCCAGCAGGTGGATGAACAATAATGGCATGACATACTCCTGTTTTTTCAGGCCACAGCATCTTTTGCACGCGAACAGGTCCAAAGTGCTTACGATGCGCCAAAATTGTGCGATTTGAATCTTTGGTAAAACCTAACTCTAATTTAGCAAACCAATACTGTGCATTTTTGACTGGCTCATTGAACAATACTTGATTCATTCACGGTCATCTTCGTATTCATATCATTTTCAGTAAATGTTCTGCAAAAATTGCACCAAGTTTGCTCAAGCTAATTTTGGTTAAAGGTTTTTAGGCACTTAATGTTGTTATTGATGAGTAATTCATGTGAAAAATCTAAGAACGTTTTTCTAAAGAATCCGATTGTTGCCTTCGCCGAAAAAAAACAGTTCGTGCTAATATAGTGAATTACCTTAAATTGTTATCAAGTTTGAATATGAGTAAACAGAAAAACTACCAACCGGGAGAGTTCCAGTGGTCTTTCTTAATGCCAAAATATTGGGGCATTTGGATTGGTATTATATTTCTGATGCTCCTTGCGATATTACCTTGGGCAATTCAGCATCGTTTAGCTTATCTGATGGGAAATGTAGCTTTCAAATACTTGCGTTCACGTCGTGAAACAACTTTAAGAAATTTGGAAGTCTGCTTTCCTGAATGGATGCCCGAACTTCGTTATGAAAATTCTCGCCAAGTCTTTATTGATCAAATGGTCGGTGTTTTTGAAACACTGAATGCTTGGTATTGTCCCAAATGGTTTAAAGATCGTGTAACGATTGAAGGTTTAGAACATATTCAACAAGCGCAAGCTGAAGGGCGTGGGGCTTTACTACTTGGTACACACTCTACCCTACTCGATGCAGGTGGATATGTCTGTGCCCAGTATTTTGATCCAGATGTCGTATATCGTCCGCAAAATAATCCTTTGCTAGACATGCTGATTTACCGTTGTCGTGCCACGATTTATACCCATCAAATCGACCATGATGATATGCGTGGATTAATCCGTCATTTAAAAGAAGGACGACCTATTTGGTATAGTCCCGACCAAGATTTTGGTCTTAAACAAGGTGTTATGGCGCCCTTTTTTGGTGTACCCGCAGCCACTGTAACTGCACATCGCCGTATATTAAAAATGACCAAAGCTGCTGCGATTCCACTTTACTTCTACCGTAAAGGTGATATTGCAAATCCGAAATATCATATTTTGATTGAACCTGCGTTAGACAATATGCCAAGTGAAGATGAAATTGCAGACGCGACACGAACAAATTTGATTATTGAAAATCAACTTCGTTTAGCACCAACCCAATATATGTGGTTCCACCGTAGATTTAAAACACGTCCGGAAGGTTTTGAAAAAATTTATTAAAAAAAGTGGCTGAGCCGCTTTTTTATTGTGTTTTTAATACATCTGAATTTTTATCAGTATCAGGCTTTTTCGCCTCTACCATCTTATAGCGGTTGATACGGCCTAACTCATCTTTTAAAGTGATATGCTGCATGTCCAAGACATTTAATATCAGCTTTTCTGAAGTTTTATTTTGATTCTGATCTGTCCAATTTACATTGAACTCCGTACCTAAACGAGTCCATTGATTTGCATGAATTTCCCCGACAGCAACAGGGGTTATAAATTTTGGTACTTTTCCGTTGAGATCAATTTGAATCTCTTTTAAATCCACCCTTGGACATTGCTCAGCAAAACATTGATAGGCTGTTGGTTCAGGCGTTAATTTTTGAGCAAAAGACTGTGCTTTAGCTTCTTTAGCTTCTTTAGCTTCTTTAGCTTCTTTAGCTTCTTTAGCTTCTTTAGCTTCTTTAGCTTCTTTAGCTTCTTTAGCTTCTTTAGCTTCTTTAGCTTCTTTAGCTTCAGTGTTCGCGACCTGTTCTTGAGATGCAACCGCATCCATCATTTTTTCATCAGCTTCTTGTGCAAATACGCTGGTGTTCATTAGTACATTTAACACAACGATTGAAGCGAAGGATTTGCTTGTAGTTATGTCTTTCATATTTTTAAGAAACAAAGTCATACCCCATCTGCTCAATATTTTCATTTTGGCAAATCATAGCATTAATAAAAGATTAGAGCTGAATAACGAGATTTAATTCATTCGACCTGTATGCATATAAACGTTTAAATCCACCATAAACTAAACCCGAGTTCTACATCCTGTAAAACTCGGGTCGATGAGGTTGTGCTTTTCAAAAATCATATTATTGTTTTATTGGCTTTCCTTTCCTACATCATCTCCATGATGATTTTCCGTCGGCGTCGTCTTCCATATTGGGATCATTCCATTCCCACTCCCTGTGCCGATAAGCTTAGATTACGCTTAAGCTCGCTTCGTGACTATGGGTCAACAGACACATTCATTGTAAGCAATTTCTTACACGCATCCATTCACACTTGTTTGCCATCTTTATAATCTTGCGCAATTTCATCTGTCACTTGTTTCTCTTCTTTCTCAGCTTTCGCAATACCTTCTTGAATCGCCTCCTGAGCCTCTTGCTCATCAGCATCCGTCTGTTCTAATTCTTGCTGTACTTGCTCAAATTGTCGTCCAGTTTGTAAAACAACGTACACAGGAAAGTGATCCGAACCAATATGCGGTAATCGCTCCATTTTCACCAAAGCAAAATCAGTGCTGTGGAATACATGATCGAGTGACCATCGTAATAGCGGATAGTCAGCATGGAAGGTATTGACATAATGACGTCCAACACGCGGATCTAATAAACCACTGATACGTTGAAATAGTCGTGTGGTACGAGACCATGCCACATCGTTTAGATCTCCCATGACAATGCAACTTTCATCTAAGTCTTTAATTTGATCACCCACAATCAACAATTCAGCATCACGTAATGTAGAGTCTTTGGCTTCAGTTGGACTCGGCGGTTTGGGATGTAAACAATATAATTGAACTGGCTGTCCAGAACGTAATTTCACTGTGGTATGAATAGAAGGAATCTCATTACTCAGTATGAATTTGACTTCGGTATCACTCAATTCCAACTTACTGTAGAGATGCATTCCATAGAGATTATCTAAAGGTACTGGAACACGATAAGGATAATCCGCTTCGATGACTGAAAGTTCATTCTGCCAGGTTTGGTCTGTTTCAAGCGTCAATACGATATCGGGTTGATGCTGATGAATCTGTTCAATCAAACGATGATATTCTGTATTTGGTGTTAAAACATTCGACACAATTAAAGAGATTTGCTTTGATGGATCAAGTTGATCTGGTTGGACCTGTTTCACCTGTTTTTTCCAAATTAAGGTATAAGGCAAAACCATCTTCAATTGATATGCTAATGCAGCAATTAATCCAACAAATATGACTTGGCGTCTTAAATCCCATTCCCCATCCCAAATCAACAGGAGGATAAATGCGATAAAGCCTAGGGCTAAAATTTGTAGTCTTGGAAAATCGGCACCTCGAAACCACCACTCATCACGCGGAATCAAAGACCAAAAACTTAACCAAATCACAACAACAGCCAGTATCTCAATCCATAGCATAGCGCTTCTCTTTATATATTCTTAATTTTTCGATGATTCATAAATTTATATTAGTTTTGCATGTAACATAAACAAGATATATTGCACAATATATTTGCTGTTTTGATTGTGTACCACTTGCAGTTATACACTCTTTTGATACACTCGAACCCCCTTTTTTATTTTAACGCACCGAGGCAAAGTGACATGAAAGTAGGTCTGGTCGGTTGGCGCGGGATGGTTGGTTCCGTCCTTATGCAACGTATGGTTGAAGAGAATGATTTCGCTCATTTTGAGCCATTCTACTTCTCTACCAGTAATGCAGGTGGTGAAGCCCCTGCGTTTGGTGGTAAAACTGCCCCAGCACTTATGGATGCGACAGACATTAATAGTCTGAAGCAAATGGATGTCATTATTACCTGTCAAGGTGGTGATTATACCACTGAAGTTTTCCCTAAGTTGAAAGCTGATGGTTGGAATGGTTACTGGATTGATGCTGCATCTACATTGCGTATGGACGATGAAGCAATCATCGTATTAGATCCAGTCAACATGAATGTGATCAAAGACGGTTTGGTAAAAGGTACGAAAACATTTGTAGGCGGTAACTGTACTGTTTCATTGATGTTAATGGGTCTTGGTGGTCTGTTCCAAAACAATCTTGTTGAATGGGCGACTTCAATGACTTACCAAGCTGCTTCTGGTGCGGGTGCGCAAAACATGCGTGAACTCATCACAGGTATGGGCTATTTGTACAACAATACAAAAGATCTATTAGACGATCCACGTTCTCCAATTTTAGATATCGACTCTAAAATTGCTGAATTACAGCGTGGTGAAGGATTCCCTTCAGCAAACTTCGGTGTACCTTTAGCAGGTTCTTTAATTCCTTATATCGACAAACAGCTTGAAAGCGGTCAATCGAAAGAGGAATGGAAAGGTCAAGTTGAAACCAATAAGATTCTTGGTAATTCACAAATTGTACCTATTGATGGTCACTGTGTACGTATTGGTGCAATGCGCTGTCACTCACAAGCATTGACTTTAAAACTTCGTAAAGATGTTCCTTTAAATGAAATTGAAGACATCATTGCAAGTGCAAATGACTGGTCTAAAGTTGTGCCGAACACACGTGAAGCATCAATGACTGATCTTACACCTGTTGCAGTAACAGGCACGCTTACTGTTCCAGTAGGTCGTTTACGTAAACTTAATATGGGTAAAGAGTATTTAGGCGCGTTCACTGTTGGTGACCAATTACTTTGGGGTGCTGCTGAACCTTTACGCCGTATGCTACGCATCTTGATTGACTATAAAAATGCTTAATTTTTAATAGTTACTTCAATAAAAAGCCGGTCTGATTAGATCGGCTTTTTTTATGCAATTTGAATTGATTAGAGCTTGGAGTGCTATTTGAAAGGAAATATTATGACATCGATACAAAAAACAGTTAAATTACAATCTCATCACTTCTTATTTCGAACATCTTGATCGATACATAATGATGAACTGAGAATATAAAAAATCGAGATTAAAAACAGTCCAATATTTCGAGCACTCAGGTATTAGATTTGCAATAAATTCATTGAATTCAATGAAGGGGAAAAATTATGTTGTATGTCATTCCATTTGTCGTCTTGCTGTTAATCGCACTGGTGCTCAAAAAACGTGAGGATAAACAAAAAAATGGTGACACAGGATCAACAAAATCTAAAAAAAATGTGAGTGTAAAACGCGCTAAGAAAAGCCCCAAAACTCGTTCCACCCCACAACAAGCCTATTCACAGCATGGTCATGGCGCACCACAAGACTTAAGTGCCGAACCAGTGGCTGATGAACTTAAAGCCAGTATTGAATACTTAATTCAATCAGAAAGCTATATGTCAGCCGAAGCAAAAATCAATCAAGCATTGAATCGCGATCCTAGACAACATGAGCTTTACTCGTATTTGATTGATATTCACATCTTACAGAATGATGAATTTGCTTTAAAACAATTGAGTAATTATTTACGCTCCACTGGATTACATTACATTGCGGATGAAGCTGAAGACAAACTTAAAGCTGCAAAAGAAGCGGAACAGAATAAAGAAATTGCGAAAGAATCACGGGATATATCGAACACCGAGAATCAGCCTCGTCATGCTGCACAGTTTCATAGCACCAGTTTTATAACTGAAATCCCTGCAGTGCAATCAGAACAAGCCTTTGATCATCTCATCAAATCACAGGATGAACAACATAGCACTCAGGAAAGCACACCCACTGAAACAAATGAGACCACAGAGCAATCTTCTCTTCCTTCTCAAAGCTCAACATTTGTGTTTGAAACAGAACAATACCCACATCCCTTACAAGCCAAAGAGAAGAAAAGCACTCCTGAGGAAGAAACTGAGCATGTCTCTGCTGAACCTACTGCTCATTTTGTATTTAGCTCAGAACAGCTGGATTTAGCAGAAGAGTTTACGCTCAATAAAACCAATGAAGAAATCATTGACCAGCTCCCTTCTGATCAGGCTGAAAATCAGCAGGCAACTGAACAACAGACTCCATCGCAAAACGAGCATTTTGAACTCGATTTTTTTATGGAAGATACACCGCAACCAACCTCACAACACCCATTCGAGCAAGATGATGAGAAGACTCCTGCATCAAAAGAGCAAACACCTTTAGAATTTATAACGACAGATTTAACTTTCGAGCCAAATGCTCAAACACAGACTGAATCTGAAACAACCAATCAATCGACTGAAGATCGCGCACCCTTAGAGTTTGATTTAGATTTCTCCAGTTTTCAGTCTGAAAATAAATCACAAACAGCATCAGTGCACTCAACTGATGCTGAGAACCTTGCTTCAGAAAATGAGTCCATCCAAAATCTCGACTTCACACTTGATTTAAGTCAAGAATGGGTTGAAAAAACAGATCTCTCTCATTCAGCACTGAGCTCTTCTCCATTAGAAAAAAATCCACAAGAACTGAATATTGAAATAGATCCATTGGAATTTAGCTTTTCAGATCAGTCGGAACAGCCTCATTCTCAAACAACATCTAAGGATGAACTCACTTTTGATCTTTCAGATGATTTTAACTTTGATGCTGAAATATCTAGCTCAGCAAAAGTTCCAGAACAAAGCGTGAATGATCAAAATTTAGATTTTGTAACTTTCGACTTTGAGGAAAATCTTGATTCAAAATCTACAATAGAAAGCTCAATTGAACCGATAAACGAGTTTAATTTTGACCTCAATTCATCAGATGAAAATGTAGAAGTGCAACAGAATCATTCGCATGAAACATCTGCGATAAAAATGAATCCGAATCGTCCTGATGATCCTCTTGTACAACGTTTTCCTGAATTACTCAACGTTGATGAAATTCAACTTAACTTAGATTTAGCGGATCAATACATTAAATTTGGCGCGTTTGATGAAGCAGAAAAATTAATTACGGAATATGAATCGCATTACAATGATGAACAAAAAATACGTGCAGCAAAACTCCGAGAGAGCATGGAATCTGATTCCAATTAATCTTAATATGAAGCAGTCTAATTAGGCTGCTTTTTTATGAGTTCAAAAATAGCTTTAATCTATATGGGTGGTACATTTGGTTGCGTTGGTGAACCTTTAGCGCCTATGCCTGCTGCCGATTTTTTTCCGCAATTAAAAGAAATTTTGCCCGTTCAAAATCAAATCGAGCTTGTCCAGGCTCATGAGATTAAAGACAGTAGTGCATGTATGGCGCGTGATTGGTTGCTGTTAATCCAACAAATTCAACAATTACAAGCTAAACAATTTCAAAATTTTATTGTCATTCATGGTACCGATACCATGAGTTATGCTGCGGCTATTCTTTCTCGATTTCTCCATGATACGTGTCGAGTCATTATCACAGGTAGCCAATTTCCTCTGCTCAATCATGCAGCGACATCTTTGCATCCATCGAGCGATGCTTTAGATAATCTGAATCATGCCATCCAATATATGGAAAATGTGTCTGATGGTGTTTACTTATGCTTTAACCATCAAATTTTTCATGCCAGAACTGCAGTCAAGACTCATCGCACGGCACTAAATGCATTTTGTGGTGAAGCATTTACAAATGTCATCAAGCCCATATCAAGTTCTTTTGTCGACATTACTGAGCAACATATTGAACGCTCGACACAACTCAATATTGCGAATCTGAGTCTTCGCCCCATTGAAATCAAATTATTCAATCAGCATTTAACGCGTTTTATCGACAACTCGCCTCATGTACTCATACTTCAAGCATATGGAACCGGTAATTTAGCAATTAATGCGGATACCACAGATATTTTGAAGCAGCTTCGTGCCTTAGGCTGCCATATTGTATTAAGTAGTCAGGTCATGTTTGGAGAATTAGATCAACGCTATGCAATTAGCAGTTGGATTAAAGCATCTGATATTTTGATCGACGATACACTCAGTGATGCCGATCTTTATGCCAAAATTCTAAAAATGTATTTACAATACCCCTCCACAGATCAATGGTTACAGCATTGGTATGATTCATCAAATTAGAGGTTCAAATGCCACGTTTTGCAATCGGAATTGAGTTTAGTGGCGTTCGTTATCGAGGTTGGCAAACACAGCAACCAGGCGTGCCGAGCGTACAAGAAACCATGGAAAAAGTGTTGAGCAAAATTGCTGATGAACCCATCATTTTGCATGGTGCGGGTCGAACAGATGCAGGTGTTCATGCCACAAATATGGTGGCTCACTTTGACACAAATGCAATACGTCCAATTCGTGGCTGGCTTATGGGAGCTAACAGTACACTCCCGAAAGATATTGCCATCCAGTGGATTCAAGAAATGGGCAGTGATTTTCATGCACGCTTTAAAGCGCAGGCTCGCCGTTATCGTTATGTCGTTTATAACAGACCCATGCGTCCTGCCTTACTCCACAAACAAGTAACGCATGCTTATTACCCACTTGATGTGGATAAAATGATTGCTGCAGCCTCAAAATTTGAGGGTACTCATAACTTTGAAAGCTTTAGAGCTGCTGCGTGTCAATCCAACCAGCCTGTACGCCATGTGAGCCATTGCAAACTCATCAAACACGGTGCTTACCTCGTTCTAGACATCCAAGCAGATGGTTTTTTACACCACATGGTTCGCAATATTATGGGCTGTTTACTAGAAATTGGTCAGGGGATGTACGACATTGACCATATCGATGAAATATTCGCAGCAGAAGACCGTAAAGCAGCAGGAATCACAGCACCACCTGACGGCCTTTACTTTATCCAAGCACACTATCCTGAAGAGTTTAACTTGCCTAAAGTGCCGCTAGGCCCTCATTGGTTAAACATGCCTGAATAATTTTTTATTTTGAATTGAAAAAAATCCCTTCATAAGAAGGGATTTTTTAGCGCTGTTTACGCTTACGATATTCAACAGGTGTCTCATTGGTCCATCGTTTAAAGGCACGATAGAACGTACTTGGTTCTGAGAAACCCGTCAGATAGACAATTCTCTCTACGCTTTCATTGGTGTTTGCCAAAAGTTTTTTAGCTAAACGACAACGATAGTCAGATAAAATTTGCTGGAAGCTTGTATTGGCTTCACTGAGCTGTGTTCTCAAACGACGTGGGGTGATATTCAACTGAGCTGCCACAGTTTCTAGCGTTGTTTCTCCACTCTCAAGTGTAGAACCAATGGCACGGCGCACCTCACCCACTAAATCGTATCGAGCCAACTCCTGTAATTTTTCAATCGCCAACTGCTCATGCAGTTGAAGTAATTCTGGCTCGGCTTGCCAAAGCACATAATCTAAAATTGCAGGATCAAAATAAAGTCGCGTTTCTTTTTGGCCTAAACTTACCGGGCACTCATATACACGGAAATACTCATCGTCTGAAGCACCCTCGCTAAAGTTAAAATCGATATATATAGGTTGAAATCGACCTTCAGTAATAAATTTGAAGAATCTTAAAATGCCTGAAATCGCGCACTCAGAAAAATGACGATTGACTAGGTTTTCAGAGAAAGGTTGTTCACCATTGGTTAGGTAGCAACGATCATCTTCAATAACTAATTTGGCATGAAATGCATCACTGATTAGACGTTGATACGCTAAAGCCCTTTTCAGGCCTTCGCCAAAATTTTCAGATGAAATAAAAAGATGTTCAATCACTTGACCACGATAAAGTGGTAAATGCTCACCTAAATGTAGACCAATGTCTGGATCTTTACTGACTTCTTCGGCAGCAACCCAGAAAGCGTACTGCGCGCTTAAAGGCGTACGCGCATTTTGATCTACTTGATTTAAGGCTACACCCGCTTTTGTTAAAATTTCTTCTGTGGGCAATCCAGCACGACGAATTGCTTGATAACCTAATCGTAGAACAACCGAAGCATCAGTTAGCTGACTCACGCAGTGCCCTTCCTTGTATGTTATTAATATTTACTTAAAACTTATGAATTAGATTACAGTCGATTGACCAAACTGACAACATAGTTAAGC
Source organism: Acinetobacter sp. 24-47-67 (assembly GCF_056779735.1). Classification (NCBI taxonomy): domain Bacteria; kingdom Pseudomonadati; phylum Pseudomonadota; class Gammaproteobacteria; order Moraxellales; family Moraxellaceae; genus Acinetobacter; species Acinetobacter sp. 24-47-67. The sequence continues at coordinate 162,918 of NZ_JBWYIK010000002.1, read as the reverse complement.
ATTTTTTTGTTTAAAAATTTTATTTGTTTGTTCGACAAGTTTGACCATAGAAACGCCGACTGAACTTGGTTTAACCTTGTTTTTTTCTAAAATTTTGCCTATAATTTGCGCCTTTCCAATTTGATCATCAGGTAGGCTATGGCCAATAAAGAGGAACTTATCGAGTTCGAAGGCGTTGTCACCGAAACGCTTCCTAATACTATGTTCCGTGTACGTTTAGAAAACGGTCACGAAGTAATTGCACACATTTCTGGTAAAATGCGTAAACACTATATTCGTATTTTGACTGGCGACAGTGTTAAAGTTGAAATGACACCTTATGACTTATCTAAGGGTCGCATTACTTACCGTGCACGCTAAGTGTTAGTAAGCGAAAAGCCACATTGAGTGGCTTTTTTTGTTTTTGTACTTTTATTTTATGAATCGCATAGAAAGTTCATTCAGCTAAATCAATCGCCTGTCTTTGTGATAAGAGACAAATTCAGATATATAGAATAATTAAACTCACTATTTATTCATTTACTATCCAATCATATATACCAACAAAGCCCATTTGCACATTCAATCTAAAAAATCGTCGTACTGCCCCACTATTTCGTGCACTAAATAAATTGTGTTTTTTGCCCATCTGCATATTTACACTTTTCCTGTTTACGGCATGCCAAACAGCAAATTTTCAGAACAAAAAAATATGAATACTTATGTTTCACAATTTGTAGGACAAGATATCCAACATATCCGAGAAACTACCGAGTTGAATTCTTTTAACATTAAGCTGAAGCCCAATCTTGAGATTCGAGATGATCGATCCATTTTCACCTTTGAACGTATAGTCAACACCTCGATTCCAATGGGAAATTCGATGAGAGATGAAAATAGTTTTATGATTCCTGTATGGACAGCTTCAGCAAGTCAGTCATACGGTAACGTAATGACTTGCTCAAGTGTTTTTAGCTTAAAAAAACAATATCGCTTTCAAAAGCTCGGCAATAAAAAACGCAGCTCATAGGCTGCGTTTTGAATGAATCAACTGAAATTAGTTAAGCGCTGCAACAACTGCTTCACCCATTTCAATTGTCCCAACCTTCTTCATGCCTTCAGACATAATGTCAGCTGTACGTAAACCTTGGTCTAAAACATTCCCTACTGCATCTTCAATCGATTTTGCTGCAGCTTCTTGACGGAACGTATATCGAAGCATCATTGCAACAGATAAAATTGTTGCCAATGGGTTTGCGATATTTTGACCTGCGATATCTGGTGCTGAACCATGACAAGGCTCATACATCCCTTTACCATTTTCATCTAAAGAAGCTGATGGCAACATACCGATTGAACCAGTCAACATCGCAGCCTCATCAGACAAGATATCACCGAACAAGTTACCTGTTACGATCACATCAAATTGTTTAGGTGCACGAACCAATTGCATTGCTGCATTGTCGACATACATATGTGACAAGTTAATGTCAGCATACTGTTCAGCATGCAACTGAGTTACTGTTTGTTTCCAAAGCTCAGTGACTTCAAGAACATTCGCCTTATCAACTGAACACACTTTACCACCGCGTAGTTTCGCCATTTCAAACGCCACTTTAGCAATACGTTTGATTTCTGACTCTGCATATACGTCGGTGTTAAAGCCTTGCTTCTCACCATTCTCTAATTCACGAATACCACGTGGTTGACCGAAGTAAATACCACCAGTTAATTCACGGACAATTAAAATATCTAAGCCTGAAACAATTTCAGGTTTCAAACTTGAAGCATCTGCCAATTGAGGATACAAGATCGCTGGGCGCAAGTTAGCGAAAAGGTTAAGTTCGCTACGTAATTTCAATAAACCACGCTCAGGACGAATTGAGCGCTCAATTGTATCCCACTTCGGACCACCAACAGCACCTAACAAAATCGCATCTGCTTTTTTTGCTTGTTCAGAGGTAACTTCTGGATAAGGTGAACCATGCGCATCAATTGCAGCGCCACCCAATAAACCTTGTTCCCATGTTAAATCTAGATTGAATTTTTCATTGACACGGGTGAGGACCTGTTCAGCTGCTTTTACAATTTCAGGACCAATGCCGTCACCAGCTAAAATCAAGATTTGTTTAGACATGAGATTTTCCATTTGTAAAGTTAGTATGAACTAACGTGTTTTTAAATTTTTTTGTTCCACAAACTCACCTAGTCCATTGAGAACATTATAGGGTTTGCAGAAACGGCGAATGGTTTGTTGCTCTTGCAACAAGTCAACACATAATGGCTCTGGTGCAGAAGCATCAAGTAAACTTTTTTTCCCACTGCTTCGATCTCTAAACATTACAAATCGGTAATCTTTTTTTGCTTCGAAGCGATGGATGACATTAATAGTTTCTGCTTTTTCCTCTGAAATCGGATAAAAGCGAACCACCACCTCATGCAGTCCAGCAGGAACTGAAAGATATAAGGCTTGCGGATCTTTCAAAGAGTCAGCATTTAATCGCACCATACCTTGCTTGATCGCACGCTGATCTAATCTTCGAGATTGAGCATCAACAATGGGATGCTCATCGAATCTTTCAAACTCACAATTCAACGTTCCTGAGCAATAAATCAAAGCATGATTTCTGGTTTCAGGCGTTTCTTTAATCTTTTTCAGTTGTAATCGGTCTACGGTCTGACAAGCGGATAAAACGGCGACAGACAATCCGAAAAACGCATAGCGTAATAAAACTTTTGCCTTCATTTGTGCCCAACCTCACCAAACGGCGCAAAACTAAAAGAATAATTTTGCACCGATATTAGCAAGACTTGAATCAGAGCACTATAGCTTTAAGTATCAGTTACGCTTTGATTTCTTGGAATACCCATGGGCGAACAGCTTTAGTTCTTTCCTCATAAGCACGAATGTCTTCTGCCGCTTGTAACGTTAAACCAATATCATCTAAACCATTCAACAAACAGTGCTTTCTGAATGGATCAACTTCAAATTTAAATGCTTCGCCTGTAGGTGTACGTACTTCTTGTGCTTCAAGATCAATCGTTAACTGATAACCTTCTTGAGCTGCACACTCTTTGAATAATTGATCCACAATCTCTTCAGACAAGATCACTGGTAACATGCCATTTTTAAAGCTGTTGTTGTAGAAAATGTCTGCATAGCTTGGTGCGATTACGGTACGAAAACCATATTCTTCTAAAGCCCATGGCGCATGTTCTCGGCTTGAACCACAACCAAAGTTGGCACGTGAAATCAAGATTGAAGCACCTTGATAACGTGGTTTGTTCAACTCAAAATCTGGATTCAAAGGACGTTTTGAGTTGTCTTGCCCCAAATAGCCTTCATCTAAATAACGTAACTCATCAAACAAATTCGCGCCGAAACCTGTACGCTTAATTGATTTCAAGAACTGTTTTGGAATAATTAAATCTGTATCGACATTGGCACGGTCTAAAGGTGCAACGATACCTTGTTCAACGGTATATTTTTTCATGATTACTACCTAATGGAATCAAGACCATGTTTCACAAGAACTATCATATCTAAAATGTATAAAATTAACTTTTAACAGTTCAACTTTATCTTTTAAATATTTGTACTCCACATGGACTCCATTTTCTTTATGATCAAATTTAATGAGTGCAAACAGTTCATCATTTAAATAACAAGACCAACATGCCATAGCTGGAAATGAATAGTGTTTTAAAATTTCATTGAAAAACTGTTCACTCTGTTCATATTTTACAATGTGAGTCTGTAACAAATGAGGAGCATTTACATCATCCCCCATGCAAACTGAGTCTCTAGTCAGTGAGCATTTCACTTCAGTTACATAACTCATTTCTAGGTTTGCTTAGAACGTACGCACATCTACAAAGTGACCTGCAATTGCCGCTGCTGCTGCCATCGCTGGACTCACTAAATGCGTACGACCACCATTACCTTGACGACCTTCGAAGTTACGGTTTGATGTTGATGCACAGTGCTCACCCGGTTGTAATTTGTCTGCGTTCATTGCTAAACACATTGAGCAACCCGGCTCACGCCATTCAAAACCAGCTTCAATTAAGATTTTATCCAAACCTTCAGCTTCTGCTTGTGCTTTGACTAAGCCAGAACCCGGAACAACCATCGCTTGCTTAATCGTGCTTGCAACTTTTTTGCCTTTTGCAACTTCAGCTGCCGCACGGATATCTTCAATACGAGAGTTGGTGCAAGAACCGATAAATACGCGATCCAATTTAATATCAGACAATGCTTGACCCGCGGTTAAGCCCATATATTGATAAGCACGTGTCCAATCGTTACGTTGTACATCATCTTTTGCTTGTTCTAATGTCGGTACTGCTTGAGATACAGGAATCACCATCTCAGGAGATGTACCCCAAGACACTTGTGGCTCAATCTCTTCACCTTGTAATACAACAACTGTATCAAAGTGTGCACCCTCATCAGAATGTAAAGTATTCCAATAAGCTACAGCTTGATCCCACTGCTCTCCTTTAGGTGCGTATGGACGACCTTTTACGTATTCAATGGTTTTTTCATCAACGGCAACCATACCTACACGGGCACCGCCTTCGATTGCCATGTTACACACCGTCATACGACCTTCGATCGACATATCACGGAATACTTGACCACCAAATTCGATGGCATGACCTGTACCACCAGCTGTACCGATTTTACCGATAATCGCTAAAACCACGTCTTTTGGTGTTACGCCTTGACCTAATTTACCGTCAACACGTACCAACATGTTTTTCATTTTCTTTTGAACTAAGCATTGCGTTGCCAATACATGTTCAACTTCTGATGTCCCAATACCGTGTGCCAAGCAACCAAACGCACCATGCGTCGCTGTATGAGAGTCACCACAAACAACCGTCATACCCGGTAAAGTTAAACCTTGCTCAGGTCCAACAACGTGTGCGATCCCTTGACGGACATCGTTGATATCAAACTGTGCAACATTAAATGTTTTACAGTTATCATCTAAAGTTTGCACTTGGATACGTGAAGTATCATCTTCGATCCCCGCAATCCCTTCAGAACGCTCTTTCGTAGACGTTGGTACGTTATGGTCAGGAGTTGCCACGTTTGCACTTAAACGCCAAGGTTTACGTCCTGCAAGTTGTAAGCCTTCAAAAGCTTGTGGAGAAGTCACTTCATGCAACAAGTGACGATCGATATAAAGTAAAGAAGATCCATCATCGCGTTGTTTAACTAAATGATCGTCCCACAATTTATCGTACAACGTTTTTTTTGTTTGAGTTTCTGCTTTTTGGGTTTCGCCTGCCATGTCGATTTGCTCCACTGGACTGGGTAATTCTGTCATTAATTACGATTATAACGGCCTATTCACATAAATCTAATTTATCATTTTTATTAGTTTAAAAACTTTTTAGAATCAATTTAAACACAAAAACCATCTATAAAAACGATTAATTTAAAAATAATATTCGCTTTTACAGATTAAATAAGAATGCTTATCATTTTAACATCTCCAAGATCACCACCAACTGAGGATGTTCACATGGCACATATTCAAAAATTTGTTGAAGATAATCAACGCATGTTCAAAAAAACATTAAGCTACTACATTATGCACATTACGGTAGCCATGATTGTAGGCTACCTTGTCACAGGCAGCATTTGGATGGCAATTACTTTAAGTTTACTTGAGCCTACTGTACAAGCCGTGGCTTATTTCATTCACGAACGCGTGTGGGAGAAAAAAACGATACAACAGGAAGAAAATATCGTCGCATAGTTTCACCTGTGATCCTCCTCATCTAAGCCGCACTATGCGGCTTTTTTTGCAACAGTTTATGAAGAATTACTTCGCAATAGATATAAATTTATTTTATAATTAAATAATATTTTCATAACCGAGTTTAAATTATGAATCTTGCTGCCTTTGAAGCTTTTATAAAAGTCATGGAAACGGGTTCGATTTCTATGGCAGCTGATCAACTATTTATCACTCAGCCCGCTGTCACCAAACGTATTCATAGTTTAGAAGATTATTTTGGTGTCAAATTATTTGAATCTGCTGGCCGAGGTGTACAAGCCACCCATGCGGCTCATTCCCTGCTTCCTAAAGTTAAAAATTGGTTAAATGAACTAGGTGATATTCATCACACCTTAAGCCACGACCAAAATCAGATTAAAGGAAAGCTTAAAGTTGGTACCAGCCATCACATTGGATTACATCATTTACCGCAACATTTAAAAAGCTATGTTCAGCAATATCCTGATGTGACATTAGATGTGCATTTTGTAGATTCAGAACAAGCGCATGAAAAAGTGTTAGCCGGTGACCTTGAACTGGCATTCTTAACCTTACCCCCTGTCCTAGATGAACGTTTAAAATATGTTCCTTTATGGAGTGACCCTTTGGTTTTCGTTGCTGCAGTTTTTCATCCATTGGCAAATATGAAAAATTTAAGCCTTGAAGATCTCATGCAGTACCCAAGTTTATTACCTGCAGCTCAAACATATACAGCGCAGATCACCCTTGCAGAATTTGAAAAAAATGGATTAAAACCTAAAGTGTCCATGAGCAATAATCCGCTTGAATCCATTCGCATGTTGGCTTCTATTGGGTTAGGTTGGTCTGTCCTGCCAAGTACTTTAGTCAATCAAGACTTGGTCAGACTGGATATTAATTTAGAAATGCAGCGTCAATTGGGTATGGTTTGGCATCCGGGACGCACCCAATCTAAGGCTGCCAAGGCACTGGTTGATTTAATGAAATAATTTCGGCACTCGATATTTAAAAAGTCATCTAATAAGATGACTTTTTACTTTATTAAGACAAGTGAGCTACTTAAGCTTTTTTCTTCAATGAATCTTCATGTAAAGACTCATTGAGCTGATCGATAATTAATGCCCATGAACCATCTGAACATAATTTTTCTTTCAAAAATTGACGTTGACCTTCAGACCAAAAACTTGCTTCAGTCAAAAAGGTTTCAGCTTCTAACTGATGTGTTTCAATAAATTCTGCAATAGCTTGCTCGCTAGAATCCAATCCTAATTGCTCAAATAAGTTGGTCATTCTTGGCTCTGCATTTAGCATCGTGTATTCCTTATGATTTTGATTAATTTTAAGTTAGTTGTTTGCGCATAAGGTATCACCAAGCGATGAAAGCGTCTGTAAATTTATGCTGAATTTCATCTCAAGTTATTTCAATGCTGATCAATGAAAAAAAGCCATTGATACAATGGCTTTAGCAATGATTTAATTTTGAGAATAAAACTGTCTTAAATGGACCAGTCTTGGATATCCCAACCCTGCTCTTTAGCCAATGCTTCAAGACGCTCATCTGGATTGACTGCAATCGCATGATCCGCATATTCCAATAAGAATCGATCGTTAATGGAGTCTGAATATGCCCATGATTCAGTAACGTCTCGTCCCTCGAGCCATTGATCTAATCGTGCCAATTTACCTTTTTGATAACACGGAATATTAATTACTTTACCCGTATATTTACCATCAACCACTTCTGCATTGGTTGCAATAATTTCTGTAATACCAAATTCACGAAAAATAGGTGCAGTAATAAAATCTGATGTTGCGGTAATCCCTACTAATTGATGCCCAGCATCTTGATGACGTTGAATCGCTTTATAACCTTCAGGACGCATTTGAGGTCGAATCACTTTTTGCATAAAAAGCTGATGTAAGTCGGTCAAATACTCATTGTCATGTTGCGTTAAAAATTCAAATACAAATTCGTTGTAGGCAATTGGATCAAGTTGTCCTGCTTTGTAGTCTTCATAAAATTTGTCATTCATGGCGCGATGTCGAACTGGATCAACCAAGCCTTCATTGACTAAAAACTCACCCCAAGAATGGTCAGAGTCGGTATTTAACAAGGTGTGATCTAAATCAAACAACGCCAATTTCATGAAATTACTCGTTCAAACTGAAATTTAAGAAAAAAAATGTAAATCTATCTCCGCTAGTCGATAGAAATTCGTTAAGATCATAGCAATTTTAAAACATTATTACTTTGAACTTTTCGAGTTGGGCATAGAGAGTGGATGCCCCCGAACCCAAAGTCAACGAATTTAATAAATTTTAGGTGCCAAATGATCGACTCAGAAGGTTTCCGACCGAATGTCGGGATCATTTTGGCAAATGATATTGGACAAGTTTTATGGGCAAAACGCATTGGTCACAATGCTTGGCAATTTCCTCAAGGAGGCATCCAATTTGGTGAAACTCCAGAACAGGCACTTTTCAGGGAACTCCGTGAAGAAGTCGGGTTATTGCCGGAGCACGTCCAAATAATTGCTCAGACCGAAGGTTGGTTACATTATCGTTTGCCACTTCGCTACATCAGATCAGATTCTGATCCTGTGTGTATCGGACAAAAGCAAAAATGGTTTTTATTGAAATTAGTCGCGTCAACGAATCATATTCAGTTGAACTTAAATGATCCGCCAGAGTTTGATCAATGGCAATGGGTCAGCTATTGGTATCCACTAGGCCAAGTGGTGAACTTCAAAAAAGATGTTTACCGTCGTGCCATGTTGGAATTGTGTATGCATCTGCCATAGCATGATTTATATTAAACATTGAATTTAAATGTTTGATTTTTATTTCGACTATTTGAATAATCACCATAATTACATCCCTTTAAGAGGAGCACCGCTACATGTCGAACATGCAATTAGACTCTTTACGGCGCATTGTCCAAGAAATCAATGCGTCTGTCAGTTTGCATGATTCGTTAGAAATTATGGTCAACCAAATTTCTGAAGCAATGCATGTAGATGTGTGCTCTATTTATTTACTTGATGAACGTAACCAACGTTACGTTCTGATGGCTTCCAAAGGCTTAAATGCTGAATCTATTGGCAATGTCTCACTGCAGCTGGGTGAGGGTTTGGTCGGACTCGTTGGGCAACGCGAGGAAATCGTCAATATCGAGAATGCGTTTAAGCATGAGCGTTTCGCATATTTCCCAGAAACGGGTGAAGAGATTTATAACTCTTTCCTTGGCGTTCCTGTTATGTATCGTCGAAAAGTCATGGGTGTTCTCGTGGTTCAAAATACTGAACCACAAGACTTTAGCGAAGCTGCTGAATCGTTTTTAGTCACACTTTGTGCGCAACTTTCTGGCGTTATCGCCCATGCGCATGCAGTTGGAAATATTGATGTTTTCCGTAAGCCAAATAATTCTCCAACCTATAAAACATTTCAAGGATCATCAGGTGCAGGTGGTATTGCATTAGGTCGTGCACTTATTCTTTATCCACCCGCAGATTTAGGTTCAGTACCTGACCGCGAAGCTGAAGATATCAGTGAAGAGCTTGAATTACTTGATCATGCAGTTGATTCAGTTCGCCAAGAAATTCAATCACTTGATGATAAAATGCAAGATTCTTTGATGTCTGAGGAACGTGCATTATTTAGCGTATTCTTGAGAATGTTAGATGAGAATGCCCTGCCTGCTGAAATCAAAGAGTTAATCCGTGATGGTCACTGGGCTCAAGGTGCAGTTAAACACGTTATTGATCGTCATGTGGCAATCTTTGCACAAATGGAAGACGATTATTTACGAGAACGTGTTGCAGACCTAAAAGACCTTGGGCGACGTATTTTAGCAGCACTTCAAGAAGATGATCTGAGTCATCGTGAACTGAGCAATGACAGTATCATCGTGGGTGAAGAAATCAGTACGGCAGCATTGGTTGAACTTCCTGTAGATAAGATTGCAGCGATTGTGACGTCTGAAGGGGCTGCCAATTCACATATGGTGATTGTGGCACGTGCTTTGGGTATCCCCACAGTTGTTGGTGTCACCGAACTTCCGGTGACTACCCTTGATGATGTGGAAATGATTGTTGATGCCTATCAAGGACGTGTATTTATCAATCCACCACGTCGTTTACGTCAACGTTACCGTGACATCCAAAAAGAAGAAGAACAAATCGCCAAAGATCTTAAACAGTATGAAACCAAAGATGCCATCACTCCTGATGGTGTTGCAGTACGCTTATTTGTGAATACAGGTTTAATGATTGATGTCGTGCGTGGTGTACAACGCGGTGCCAAAGGTGTCGGACTCTATCGTTCAGAAATTCCATTTATGTTGCGTGATCGTTTCCCGGGTGAAGAAGAGCAACGGGCGATTTACCGTCAACAACTTAGTCACTTTGCCAATAAACCAGTCGTGATGCGTACTTTGGATATTGGTGCAGATAAAGATTTACCTTATTTCGAAATAGAAGAAGAAAACTCAGCATTAGGATGGAGAGGGATTCGTTTTACCTTGGATCATCCTGAGATTTTCTCTTCACAAATTCGTGCGATGTTAAAAGCCAGTGTCGGCTTGAATAATTTGCATATTTTGCTGCCAATGATCACCAGCGTCAGTGAAGTAGAAGAAGCGCTTTATATTATTGAGCGTGACTTAGCTGCGGTTCAGGAAGAAGAACAAGTTAAAATTAATCGTCCTAAGATTGGCATCATGGTGGAAGTACCTAGTGTTTTACTCCAAATTGGTGAGTTTGCAGAATTAGTTGATTTCTTCTCTGTGGGTTCGAATGATTTAATCCAATATTTGTTGGCAGTCGACCGTAATAACCCACGTGTATCGAGTGTTTATTCTCACTTCCATCCCTCAGTGCTTCGAGCATTGCAACGCTTAGTTCAAGAGTGTCATAAATATGACAAACCTGTCAGTATTTGTGGTGAAATGGCTGGCGATCCACTCTCAGCAATTTTACTGATGGCAATGGGCTTTAATACGCTTTCAATGAGTTCGAGCAATATTCTCAGAGTCCGTAAAGCAATTTGTCATGTTCCAATGGTCGATGCGCAAACACTTTTGGATGAAGTGGTGAAAATGAGTAATCCACTCATTGTGAAAAGTTGGATGGAGTATTATTTCCGTCATCATGGTTTAGCGGATATGGTGAAATCGAATCGTATTGTAAATGCCTAATATGAATCTCGGTTTAAGCAGAGAAAGAGCTGAGTAACAACATAATCAATTGGCTTTTTTTTTTAATCTTCATGTTGATCGTAGCGATCTCGGTAATTCTATTTCATTTATATGTTAGTAAATTAAAAAGTAGTTCAAGACCCAATAAACCTATTTCAAATTATACGCTAGATCATGGTTGAACGATGAATTCTGAACACCAAATGAGCGAATCATCATATGTAGATATAGATTATGGTGGAAGTAGTGGTGGAGCAGACTAACCTTCACGTGTTTAGGCATATAAAAAAAGGGAGATAATCATTCGAATATCTCCCTTTTTTGTGCTTGCTATAGCCACGTTTTGCATTTTTCTTACGATCTACAAAAACTTGGCTTTTGTTGACTTCATGCATATGTTTTGCCACAAAGTTGTGAATCACAACTTCTGGCAACGCTTTTTTCTTTGCCATTTTTTAATCACCTTCAGTTTATCCATCCTTCATGATGGGAAAGCGATATTACGCTTTTTTGTACATTATACAAGCAAATTCATAATGGTTTTTTCAATGACATTCATCGAATGCATACAATGTTTAAGATTAGCTCTGCCATTTTTCTATGTTAAATTGATCAAAAACTCGAGCACCCGAAGGTACTCTTACTCAGCATAGAAAGGACTAAATCTTCATTATTTCGGTAGAAGACTAAATGTACCTCGATGATGATTAAATTTTCCATCTGGCATTGCGATATTTTGGTAAATGATCTTTTGCTTTTGATCGATGATCAGTACAACATTTTCTTTAGTCGCATCATCTGTCCAATACACCATAAACTGCTCAGGTCCAACCTGTGTGGCTAAATATTCAATATTGGCAGATGTATTTTGTCCTGATGTGATATTTAAAAGACTTTGGTCTTTGAATTCAAGACGCTGCGTTTGACCATTGATGTTTAACGCCAAAGTCTGTCCAATAGCGAAGAATGGTTTGTTCAATGCTTGTTGTAAACCGATGTCCTTGATTACACCTTTGACGCCTAGTATTTTGCCTTTAAGATGAATTGTTCCATCATTCCCAGCAATGTTGGTGTAAACGATATCTCGATTATAATCTTGAATATGAACGACCTTATCTCCTGATTTATCCTCATGCCAATAAACCATAAAAATATTTTTAGCAATCTCAACAGGTGTGTATTTTACCGCTTCAGAAAGATCTGGCCCAACTGCGCCACCGGCACCTGTAAAAGTTAGGTTTTGATGGTCTTTGACATCAAGATCAAATTTCAAACTCATAAAATCGACTTGAATTTTTTGTCCTATTGGCGGATAAGGAGATGCAACTTTCCAATCGGTTTCTTTGGCAAATACTTGTGCAGACATTTTTAGCACTTCTTCACTCGACTCAAGATCTGGATACTTTGCTTTCATATATCCAAAAATCCCTTCCGAGCTTTGATTTTCAGTAACTGCTGTTTTAAAGTTCGTTAAATACCCTTTAATCCAATCCAATGGCTTAGGTGAAAAGTCACTTTTTACATAATGACCTGGGATCACTTTTTTAGGATTTAAACTCAGTATTTTATCAAGTTGCTTCTTCCAAAGATCGATCCCTTGCACACCATTGGTATCGGCCATCCACAAATGCTCACCATAAGCGACCGAAATACCACCCAATGCCGTTTTTAAACTTGGAATCCATAGGAAACTATGTGCGGAATCTTCTGGATCAAGTTGGACTTGAATCTTTTGCCCATCTAATTCCATATATCCTGAATTTAAGGCTTCAGGAATAATAATCTTTTTAGGGGCATCGCTTTTTGCTAATTGTGGCTGCCAAACTGATAACTTATCTTCTTTAGAGGCTTGTATTAAATAGGCTGTCTGCGCGGTTGAAACAACCTTAGCATTTGGAAATGCTTTTAAAATTTCATTGGTTCCAAAATAATAGTCAGGGTCACTATGCGAAATATAAATATATTTTAAATTTTTACCTGATTTCTTAATCAGATTGACTACGTCTTTAGCGTATTGATTCTGAAATTGAGCATCGACCAAAATAGCATCTTTTTTTCCTGAAATTAAAGTTGATGCAACGGCAAAAACAGCATCCTCTCCAGGAGTATAAGTCTGCAAAGTGAGTGGAGATGGATTTGATGAATCTTTTGGACTTTTATCATCAGAATCATTACAGCCACTTAAAGCAATGGTGGTCACAAATAAACTAGTGGTTAGGAGTTTTGTCATATCAGCCTCATGAGATAAATTTATCTATGGTTCTTATTGATCTTTATTTTTTAAATAAGCTTTAAAGCAAAAGTGCCATATTTCCCCTCGTCATACTGCGGATGTGGCAGTGTAATAAGGCGAATTAACAGCTTATTGAGGCAGAAGAAGGATGAGAAGTACTTACGGTTTAGTAAGTAAAAAAATCGAATTTTCAGTTAAAATATTAGACTGATTTGCAACAATAAATTCCACGATAAAAAATGTTAACTTTAGTATCTCTAACTTTGAATTCCTGTTAATACAGACAATACTCACTGAACAGCCATCTCTAATTTTTTCTTATTCATGGGCTAAGGCTTCAATTGGTTTTAAGTTTGCAGCACGTTTAGCGGGCATATAACCAAAGATCAAACCAACCAGCGTTGAAAATAGCAGTGCGATAATAGCAACTGACCATGAAAATACCATCTTATAATCTGAGCTAATCGCATTAAAAATAAAACTGGCGATCAAGGCGATCGCAACACCAATTACGCCACCAATTAAACATAAAACTGCAGATTCAATCAAAAACTGAGCCTGCACATCACTTTGGCGAGCACCAACTGCTATTCGTAAGCCAATTTCCTTAATTCGCTCGGTCACAGAAACGAGCATGATATTCATCACACCAACGCCACCTACGACCAATGAAATAAAGGCTACTGCAGAAATAAAGAAAGTCATCGTTCCTAAATATTTTTCAAAGGACTTCATAGACTCATCGCTGTTATATATATCAAAATCCTCCACACCATGACGAGCAATCAATAGTTGCCTCACTTTCTTTTCGGCTTTCACTGAGTCAGTATTTTGATGTAGTACCGCAGTCAGCAGATTGACATTATCACTACTTGAAATTTGTGACATCAATACATTATAAGGCATCCAAATTTGTGAAGAACCTGAGCTATATTGAGGTTCAGCGATTCCAACAACTTCATAAGAACGCTTATTAAATAACACTGTTTTACCTAAAGCTAATTTTTGCTGTCCAAATAACTTTTCAGCAGCTTGCTTATCAATCACTACGATTTGGGAACGCTGTTCAACATCGCTCTGTGTAAAAAAGCGACCATGTTGAACTTTCATGTTTCTAATTTTTAAATAAAAACCATCTGCACCTGTTGCACTCACATCAATATTACGATTTTGATAAATCATGTTCCCGCTTAAACTGACATGTGGAGAAACATGGGTAATTTCTTTCATCTCATTGAGAGCATTTAAATCATCCATATTTAAACGGCTGGCAGATGCAGCTAAAGCTGTTCCCCCCGGATAAATCTCAAGTGTTGCTGTTTTCAAGCCTCCCCAATCATTCAAAAACTTTTCTTTTGCGCCATTACCAATGGCAATGACAATGGTGACTGAGCAAATGCCAATAATAATCCCTAGCATGGTCAAAAATGACCTTAAACGATTGGCGAAAATTGAGTGCAAAGACATTTTCATCGCTTCATACACTTGGGAAACAAAGCTGAATTTCATGTCCGCATGAAAAACTTTTGATGGAGAAACTTGCCCTAAAGATTTACGCTGCGTATCCGAAAGAATGCGTCCATCTTTAATTTCAATGACACGATCTGCACGTTCTGCAATACTTTTATCATGAGTGACTAAAATAATCGTATGCCCTTGACGGTGTAGATCTTCCAAAATTTGCAAGACCATTTCACCACTTTCAGAATCCAAAGCACCTGTGGGTTCATCGGCTAAAATAACCTCACCACCATTCATAAGCGCACGGGCAATACTGACTCGTTGCTGCTGTCCACCCGACATTTCATTGGGTTTATTGTCACTCTTATCAGCTAAACCGAGCTGAGCTAAAAGTTGCAGTGCTCGATCTGAACGATTTTGTGCATTCAAATTTGAATAAATCGCGGGCAAGGCGACATTCTCTAAAGCAGATAAAGCATTCAATAAATTATAGCGTTGGAACACAAACCCAAAACTTTTTAAACGTAACGATGACAGCTCATCATTACTCAATAAGGAAATATCTTGTCCACGAAACAGAAACTGTCCTGA
The DNA here is from genome assembly GCF_056779735.1 of Acinetobacter sp. 24-47-67. Classification (NCBI taxonomy): domain Bacteria; kingdom Pseudomonadati; phylum Pseudomonadota; class Gammaproteobacteria; order Moraxellales; family Moraxellaceae; genus Acinetobacter; species Acinetobacter sp. 24-47-67. Next base: position 147,686 of record NZ_JBWYIK010000002.1, on the reverse strand, counting down.
AGAGGCTTGATCCAAACATCCAAGTAAATTCATTAAAGTAGACTTACCTGAACCTGATTGCCCAATAATCGAAATAAACTCACCCTGTTCAATACTGAGACTGACATCTTTTAGGATGTGTTGCTGATTATTTTCTGGACCTACAAATTTATTTATTTTTTTTAATTCAATCAAACTCATTGAGTATCGCCTGATGTATTCGCACTATCGTCAGGTGCCTCTGCCAAAATTTTTTCACCCAACTTTAAACCAGCCTTGATTTCAATATCATTTGAGTCAGAAATTCCAGTCACAACTTTTCTTGGTTGAGGTTTCGCATCAGATTGATAGAGGTAAACCATGGCATCTGATCCATATCCAATCACCGTTGTTTTCGGAATTTTCAGCACATTCTTTTTTTGATTTACAATAATGTCATTTTGAGTTGTCATACCGATACTGAGCTTACGCTCAGGGTTGTCCACCAACATTCTTGCATAGTAGAACACTGCTGCATTCGCATTTTCATTTTTGTCGTCGTAAGTTCCTTTGGTCAGGGTCGTTAAAGCAGGATCAATACTTTGAATCACACCATCTAATTTCACATTGGGGTCTGCCAAGGTGCTAAATTTAACTGGCATGTTTTCTTTTAATTTAGTGTAGTCACCTTCTGCGACCTGCATTCGGATTTCCATCTTATTCAAGTTGGCGATCGTCGCGATCAAAGGTGTCGTTTGTGCAAAGTTAATGGTTTGACCAGCTTCAACAGGCATGGAAACCACGGTACCCGTCAATGGAGAGCGAATCTGTGTGTAGCCCAATTCAGTTTGTGCTGTATTCACATTAATCTGTAATTGTTTCAGCCGATATTCATTTGACTCAACATCTGCAATCGCTTGTTTAAGCTGATTATTCGCCTGTTCGAGCTCTTCACGAGAGCCTGCTTCAGCTTTGTATAAGGTTAATTTACGCTGATAGTTTTGTTTTAAAGTTTGTAAAGCGACACGTTTCGCTGCCAAGTCTGCCTTCGCAGCTTCAAGTTCGGCTTTGCTGGTATTGAGCTTGTCCAACTGTGTTGTCGAGTCAATTTCAGCGATTAATTCGCCTTTTTTTACATCCTGTCCTAACTTGATATACAGCTTTTGAATTTGACCTGAGACTTGCGCACCCACGGAGACAATATCGGATGCATAAATTTCACCTGTGGCTTTAACAATCTGCGTTAGATCACCTTGAGTGACTTCAACGGTCTGCGGTTCTGGCTGCTTTTTTTGTGACTGAATATAGAAATAAACAGAAAGAGCTAAAGCAACCAATACCACTAAGACCAAAAAATACTTTAATTTTTTTGATTTTTTTTGCATATGCATAATGACGAATAATCTTTATTAAGGAGATAACTTTTGATCAACATGTTTTATTCACTTTAATATGATCAAAATTTAAAAATTTTTAATGACACGATTCTAGTGAATTCTATGTTTTCACACTGTCGTACTTATTTATTTTTATGTATCGATAACAGCCAACCGCATCTATGTGTTGGCTGTCTATCAGAAAAGGATTTTGTAAAATAATTAAGCGGCAAATGCTCGATTTAAAATTGAGGTCACATCTACTTGTTTAGGATTAAGCATTCCCACCACTTGACCATGAAATTTTTGATAACGCGTCGCAATAAAAGCATTGGCAATAAAATCTGGCGCATAACGTTTCAGCAATACTGCTTGAGAGAGCACAACCAAACGACTGACTAAGCTTCTCCCCATAAATTGTAAATCATCAGGTTCCTGATGAAATAATCTAAACAGTCCCTGCAACTCTTCATTGAGAATTTTGTCGTGACTTGCGGTAGATGCTAAATCTTTAAATAAGTGCTCGATTGATTCAGGATCACGAGAAATAGCACGAAGCACATCGAGACACATGACATTACCCGACCCTTCCCAAATGGTGTTTACAGGTGCTTCTTTAAAGAGACGAGCCATGATGCCATGTTCGACGTAGCCATTGCCACCGAAGACTTCCATCATTTCACCAGTCATCTCTACTGCTCTTTTACAGACCCAAAATTTTGCTGCTGGTGTCATGATACGTTTCCATGCCAAACAAAGTTCACTGTCATGTTCATAACAATGAGCCAAATGGAAACTCAACTGCATTGCCGCTTCAGTCTCTAAAGCAAGATCTGTGAGCACCGACCGCATTAATGGCTGCTCAATAAGTCTCTTACCAAATGCTTGACGTTGACGAGTATAGGCAATGCTTTGTACTAGGGCCTGACGCATAATGCCACTTGAACCTACCGCACACGTTAATCGGGTATAGTTCGCCATTTCAATAATCGTCGGAATGCCACGTCCAGCCTCCCCCATCATAATGCCCCAAGCTTCTTTAAATTCGACCTCAGAGCTAGAGTTGCTGCGATTTCCAACCTTCTCTTTGAGTCGTTGAATATGAATCGCATTTTTTGTGCCATCTTCCAACCATCGCGGAACAAAGAAACATGCCAAGCCATCATGCTCAGTTTTAGCAACAACCAAATGTGCATCGCACATAGGTGCTGAAAAAAACCATTTATGCCCAGTTAGTAAATAAGCTTGTCCTCTTCCAGACTGCCCAACTGGAACAGCTGTCGTTTCATTAGCACGCACATCAGAACCACCCTGCTTTTCAGTCATGCCCATTCCAATCCAAATCGATTTTTTCTGAGCAATTGGTAAATCACGTTCATCATATTCAGTGGATAAAAGTTTATCTCCTAGCTTTTTCCACAGCTCAGGTTCTTTTTGAATCAATGGAATGCTGCCCAAGGTCATTGAATTTGGACATAAGTTTCCACACTCCACTTGACCACTGAGGAAGAATTTTGCTGCCCAATCTACCCAACCAGATTCTTGAGTAAAATTTAGAAAAGGATGTGCATGAACCGCATATTTACGATTTAACGCCATCCATTTGTGCCATGAAGGATGAAATTCAACAAAATCTGCCCGCCTGCCTCGAGCATCAAAACTATGTAAAATAGGAGGATGTTTATTGGAAAGATCAGCATGGTGATAAAAGCTTTCACAACCTACGACTGCGCCAAACTCACTTAAATGGACTGAGTTTCTACTGCCATAACGCTGTAAGATTTCTTGTAAGATTGGATCTGTTGTATATAGATTGTAATCTTGAAGCTCATCAAATTGATTATGTATTTGATGTGTCATCCATGCCGACATAAACGCACCCTCTTTGGAATTTTTATCTATAACTTCATTATTTATATTATCGAGTATAGCTTTTGAAAGTAGATTATCTAGTGCAAATGATGACCTGAATTGTCATTAAATTTTTATTAACGTCTTAATATGATCTCAGTATTGTGTTCTGCTATTGTTGCATCATCTTTCTATATTTTGCTGGTGGCATACCCTTACAGCGCTTGAATGCTCTAGAAAAAACAGATACTTCTGCATAACCCAACCGTTCAGAAATTTGATCTATTGTGAGATCAGTACCCAGCAATAAATCATCTGCCAAATCCTCACGTAAATTTTTAACCAATTGGTGAAACGTAATCCCTTCATTGGCTAAATTGCGCTGAATGGTACGAACATTGACAGCTAAAGCTTTGGATATATCTTCAATCGTCGGCATTTGTGATGCATTCTTTAATAAAAACTCGCGTATTTTTTTACTATAGTCCCCTAAGCTTTTTCGGCGTCGAAATACATGCTCACACTCTTTTTGGTAACGCATAAAAGTGAAGTCATCAGCTTGACGCAATGGGGTAAGCAACAATTCAGATTGAATCGTGATTCGACTTTGTGGTTTCTCATAAAAAATAGGATAACCAGTTAATTCTTCTATCTGATTTGCATAGCAAGGCTTGGTCATCGCTAAATCTATCTGAAATGGTAATTGAGCACCAAGAATGTCATTTTGAAGTGTGATGATGGTCGCAATATCTCTTTCTAAAATAAATAATTGCATATCAGCACTTAGGTCATGATGAAATAAATTTAAATGTGTAAATTCACCATCTTCTTGCAAAGCCACATCAGAAAAAATTGCGCCTAATTTCAGATATCGTATCGCGATCAGCAACGCTTCTCTGACATTGGCACTACTTAAAATTGCAAATCCCCAAGCCCCTAATGTGGTGGTGTGATGTCGAAGCCCAGCTTCGATCGCAATGGGATGTTCGTCAGAGATCAGATTCAGAATATTTCTGATGATCTGTAATTCATTTCGTTCTTGAATTTCAAAATTTTCTTGATAAAGATCCTGTTTCGTCAGTTGTGTATTTTCTAGGCATTGCTCAAAAGTAATACCGTAGCTTTCAGCAACATGACATAGTACCCGAGCTGTATTCGCTTCCCTTAAAAACTTCCATGAATTAAGCATCATTGTTCGCGTTTTTATTTGTCATCTAATGTCAAATTTAACTGTTTAATTATCATTCTACAAGTGAATTCAATCTCTTATATTCATAAAAAAAGAAAATGGAATTTTTATGAACATGTATGCCAATCTTGCTGAGGAACAGCAAAGCCTGGTCAATGAACTCACGGCGTTATATCAAAAAACCAAAGCCGAGATGAACGACCAAGATATTGATCATATTCGAAATGTTGCTGCATATTCAAAGGCTATAAAATTACGCAGTGAGCAACTTATTCGTGAATGTGTAAGTTTAGAATCTTGGGGACGGGGCATTATTCTGGGTTGTTTACACACCCTACTCGAATTTTCAGAGCTCGGTCATAACATCATGCACGGAAGTTATGATCACCTCCCCCAAGCAACCGAGTTTCATTCAGAACGCTGGGTATGGGACTTTGTGACTGATCCTCGTGAATGGCGCGTCATGCATCATCAAAATCATCATCCATTTACCAATATCGTTGGCAAAGATCATGATTTAGGATATTCCTTTTTAAGAAGCTTAGCAGGTCAAAGCTGGTACGGACATCACAGTATTCAATTGCTAATTTACAGTGCACTGATGATAACACCATCTTACTATTTCACACTCTATACAGCCACATCAGCAGCACGTACAGAAGGGCGAAAGATCCTGTCCAAAGAAACCTTTACTCAATCACTTCGTCTCATAAAAGCTCATGTTCAAAAAAAATTTATTGAAGCACCAGTTGCTGCAAAATGGTCAAAAAAATTACCAGTTTTTATCGGAAATTATCTTACAACGACGATAGGCTATGGTTTTTTACTTCATATCCTCTTCTTAGAACATCACGCTGAAAATTTGGAGCTTTATTCAGATCCTGGACCTGATGAGACGCAAGAAGAATATTTCATACGACAGATTAAAAGTACCACCAATTTTATCCCATATGCACCGCTGGATCAGTTTCTCAAAAAGATCCTTGATGAAGAGGTCCCGTATCCAAATCCACCTCCATTCGAAATCTTTTATGGCGGATTAGATACACATCTTGAACATCATTTATTTCCAGATTTAGCATGTAATCGTCAAAGACAAATCAAAGCTGTAGTACGTAGTATTTGTGAAAAATATCATTTGCCTTATCACAATTCACCCATGGAAAAGCTGATTCCAGCGATACCGCTCAGCCTCATTAAAAGAACTCTACCTTTTGGTAATCAAGAAAAAAATAACCCTTTCAAATTACTCATTCGACCAAAAGAATTATTAAAACGTATCAAACGAGGAATTCAATATCAGCCACCCTCAACCATGACATATTTACACAAGCCACAGTTCTATAATGCGTCGGCAAAAGTTGTACAAGTCGAAATACAGCTTAATGGTCAAGTCAAAACACTTAAAATGAGCAAGCCTCAAGGCTGGGAACATTTAAAATGGCAGGCAGGTGCATTTATTTCATTAAGCTTTGAAATAAATGGGCAAACTTATATTCGTCAATACAGCTTATTGCATGAAAGCCAAAGCGCAGATGGCTATTTTGAAATAGCAGTGAAACGTACACCTGCGGGCATCGTTTCTCACTATATTCATGATCATGTTCCTGTAAATACAGAGGTGACGATTGTAAGTCCACCACAATCTACACCCGATTTTGTTTTAGACACCCTCCCGCCGAAGTTAATCTTTATCGCAGCAGGAGTCGGTATTACACCAATTTTAAGTATGTTAAGAAAATATCATCGTATCGAAAGTAAAGCTGAAGCTCATTTGTTTTACTTTAACCATGATGAAAATTCTATTTTGTTTGAAAATGAGATTCGTCAAATCGTGAAGTATTCAAATTTGAATGTTCACTTCATCTGCTCCAAAGTTCAGAACGAGTCGGCATCTGATTTACGACAAGGACGTTTTAGTCTTGAAATTTTCCAAGCTTATATTCGAGATTTTAAATGCCAACACGTATATGCCTGCGCCCCTCAAGCATTAATCGATTCTGCTCGCCAACAACTTATTCAAGCAGGCGTTAAAGCAGCAGCATTTCACACAGAAAATTTTAAACCTGCTCCTCTCAGTTTTGAGTCTGATGGTGTTACACGTCGAGTGATTTTCAAAAAGAGTAATACAAGTATCGACATTGAAGGGAATGTCACTTTACTTGAAGCCGCGCGTCAAGCTGGACTGAAACTGCCAAGCGGTTGTCAACAAGGTTTATGCAAAGCCTGTGTATGTACTAAATTGGAAGGTCAAACTCAGTTAGAAGTTGACTCATCCACTATTCAACATCGCATTACCCTATGCAACACTGTAGCTCGCTCACCAATCATTGTGCTTGATGTTTAACAAAGATTCTTAAGTTAATCGCCGTCATGAAGTAATCATGCAATGCTTCATGACAGTAAGATTCAAACACTTAAACAACCAAACTTATGATTCATATCCAAAAATTACACAACCAAAACCTTACTGTAAATCATCGTTAAATCCTTTTAACTTGAACCAAATATTCTATTGGTGAATATTCAAATAAACCCTTAATTTATATGAGGGTAATTGGAATTTTATTTACAAATTAAACACTCCAATTGAACGCATCATGATTTATGATGAATTTGTAAACTCAATAAAACACACATTCTTGTCACAATGTTGCTTTAGAATGATCGAACAAAACGGTTCATGTCTCTGATATTGGAGGCGCTAGAACTTATAAAAGTGAATGCTCAGCCAACCATCAAGAAAGGCATATATTATAAATGGAGAATGAATATGAGCGATGACTCAAAAAAATGTCCTGTCACCCACTTAACAACTGATGCTGGTGCTCCTGTAGTAGACAACCAAAACAGTATGACAGCAGGTGCACGTGGTCCTTTACTTGCACAAGATTTATGGCTGAATGAAAAATTAGGCAACTTCGTTCGTGAAGTGATTCCTGAGCGTCGTATGCACGCGAAAGGTTCTGGGGCATTTGGTACCTTCACTGTTACCCATGATATTACGCAATATACTCGCGCTAAATTATTCTCTGAAATCGGTAAAAAAACCGATATTTTTGTGCGCTTCTCTACAGTTGCTGGCGAACGTGGTGCAGCAGATGCTGAACGTGATATCCGCGGTTTCGCAATAAAATTCTACACTGAAGAAGGTAACTGGGATTTAGTAGGTAATAACACTCCAGTTTTCTTCTTACGTGATGCGCGTAAGTTCCCTGACTTAAACAAAGCAGTAAAACGCGATCCTAAAACCAACAAACGTAGTGCAACCAACAACTGGGATTTCTGGACTTTACTTCCAGAAGCATTACATCAAGTGACGATTGTCATGTCAGACCGCGGTATCCCAGATGGTTACCGTCACATGCATGGTTTTGGTAGCCATACCTTCAGTTTTATCAATGCCAACAACGAACGCTTCTGGGTTAAATTCCATATGCGCACGCAACAAGGCATTAAGAATTTAACTGATGCAGAAGCTGAAGCGATTATTGCGAAAGATCGCGAAAGTTCTCAAACTGACTTATTTGATGCGATTGAACGTGGTGATTTCCCGAAATGGAAAATGTACGTCCAAATCATGCCTGAGCTAGATGCAGAGAAAGTTCCATATCACCCATTTGACTTAACCAAAGTATGGCCTAAAGGGGACTATCCTTTGATCGAAGTCGGTGAATTCGAACTTAATCGTAACCCTGAAAACTACTTCCAAGACGTAGAACAAGCTGCCTTTGCCCCAAGTAACTTAGTGCCAGGCATCAGCTTCTCACCTGACCGTATGCTTCAAGCACGTCTGTTCAACTATGCAGATGCTGCACGCTACCGTGTTGGTGTTAACCATTATCAAATTCCAGTGAATGCACCACGTTGCCCTGTTCACTCAAACCGTCGCGATGGTCAAGGTCGTACTGATGGTAACTATGGTGCTTTGCCACACTATGAACCAAATAGTTTCAGCCAATGGCAGGAACAGCCACAATATAAAGAGCCACCATTAAAAATTTCTGGTGCGGCAGATTTCTGGGATTACCGCGAAGATGACAATGACTATTTCAGTCAACCACGCGCATTATTCAATCTCATGAATGATCAGCAAAAACAGGCTTTATTTGACAATACAGCCGCAGCAATGGGCGATGCATTAGATTTCATTAAGTATCGTCATATTCGTAACTGCTATGCTTGTGACCCAGCATATGGCGAGGGTGTTGCAAAAGCATTAGGCATGACCGTAGCTGATGCACAGGCTGCACGTGCAACTGACCCAGCACAAGGAAATCCAGGCTTACTTTAATTAATATCTCCATAAAAAAACCGCTGTTATCAGCGGTTTTTTTTATTCAAACAATTAGTTTTTTACCTTCCCGAATACAATAAAACGGACTGATAAATTTAGATGCATTTTTCATCGCTTGGTGCAGATCCAACTCAGGTTGATTCCGATCTTCATCTGTCAACTGAAAAGTACGATAGTGAATCGCTAGTGAACGTTTTGCGTGTAAATCTTTATGTGCTTGGAATGCATCAGCAGGATTCATATGTAGATATTGCATCAATACTCTTGGTTCATATGCACCGATTGGCAGTAAAGCAATCCTTGGTGCACCTAAGCGCTGGTGAATCTCTTTAAAATGTTGTGCATAGCCTGTATCACCAGCAAAGTAACAATGACCATGCTCAGATAAAATTGAAAAACCACCCCATAATGCAAGGTTTTGATCACGAAGCCCTCGACCAGAACCATGTTGGGCAGGCGTGTAGACAATTTTAAAATCTTTGAATAAGGCAGACTGCCACCAATCCATCTCAATCACATGAAATGCTTTCGGTAAATAGGCTGCATTTCCTAGACCTGTATAGATCGGCATAGCAAATTTTTGATGTAGCCAATTCAAACTCGCTAAATCCATATGATCATAGTGATTATGACTGAGTAATACTGCGTGAATCTGTGGTAAATCTTCAAGTGCAATCCCTGCAGGGATAACACGTTTCGGTCCACTCCCGTGCTTTAGGCTTACATAATCCGCCCATACAGGGTCGGTTAAGAAGTTATATGGACCAATTTGAATTAAAACCGTAGCATGACCAACAAACCATACTTGCCAATCTTCTAAATCTGCATGCGGACGAGCCTCAGGCTTAGCACGTTTGGTTTGAATAAAGTCCTGTTGCTCTTTCGCGAAATCACCTTGCCAGGTAAAGCTTTTACGAGCCATCAACCATTTATATAAATTCCATTGGTTGAGCTGTGCAGGACGTGGTTCCTGATTAACGAATCTTTGCCCATTATGGTGATCCAGTGAAACCAATTTAAGTTTTGGTTTAAACCACACATGCCGAATACAATCTTCAGTCTTTAGTTGATAGTGCAGATTAGAATCTTGCGGCTTCCGTCCAACAACAAGTGTAGACTCTGGATTACTCGAAGTCGTCGTTGGAATATCAGTCAAATTAGACATAATAAATGTAAGCACCTTAAACCGAAGCGATTTTGAAATAGTTGATTATTCAGTTATATAAATAGATTATGTTCATCATCTATTCGCATTTTTAAATTATGTTTTTAAAAGATACACTGTTCGTGTTTCATTTAAGACAACATCAATCTCAATTCCCATGAAGTGGTTATAATTTCATCAATAAATTGTGAGATAGAACACCAATCATCCCTCTATTATTCATCATATACAACTCAGACTTTCTTTTTGTTTATGATTTTGTTGTTTTTTTCTGATTTTTGATGTTTTTTTAATCACCCACAGAAATCTTAAATAGAGGAAGTTAAATTTTGTTTAGGATGTGATTTAACGCTGAACAACTGATCTCCCAAAGCTTCAACGTACTTTTCTCTACATTATTATTTTTCATAGACTTAAAGCCGAAACAATTGGTTTCAACTTTAATAGATACAATCTTTTCTAAACCTATACAAATCAGTCACTCATTCGCGATGAGAGTTCGATCTTGAAATGTAGAATTTCTATCTAAGTAAGAAATTAAATGCATGTGAATTTTAAAATACAAAAAAATGCTTCATTCACTAACTAAATACCAAAATACATCTACTTATTGATCAATTTCACTTATACTCATCTTTAGCAACATTAAGACATTTTTTAGATTATTCTCTGGAAGGCTATATGGAATTACGGCATTTGCGCTATTTTATTACAGTTGCAGAAGAGCTTAATTTTAGCAAAGCTGCACTTAAGCTCTACACAGCACAGCCTTCACTCAGCCAACAAATCAAAGATTTAGAAGAAGATGTTGGTGTGCGTTTACTAAATCGTACCAAACGAAAAGTTGAATTGACCGAAGAAGGCGCTGTGTTTCTGGAACAGGCGAGACTCACCATTGCTCAAGCAGAAAAAGCAATTAATATGGCGCGCCAAGTGTCTAAAGCAAAACAAAAAATGCTACGCATTGGTTTTGTGCCAGTTGCAGAAATGAAAATCTTTCCTTATGTATTACCTAACTTACGTGTTCAAAATCCCGAATTAAAAATTGAATTACAAAGCTTAAATAATATTGAGCAATTCAAAGGCATAAAGAAAGGTGAATTGGACATTACTTTTACTCGTCAACGTTTAGATTCTGAAGAGATCGAGAGTCGCTTTGTACTGCGTGAACCTTTAGTTTTTATTCTGCCTAAAGACCACCCTTTGGCAAAGTACGAACGTATTCCTGTAAAAGCGCTTGATGGCATTGATTTTGTTATTCCTTCAGATGAGCAATCTAAGACCCTGCATGACACCATTTTAGGCTTCGCTGAACAAAATGGCGTTTCTTTTAAAATTGTTCAAAAAGCTGACAATATCTTGTTTAACATTAACTCTATTGGTATTGGCTTAGGGTGTACGATTCTTCCTGGCTATATTATGCCACTTCTCTTGGAAAATAGTGTGACTCGTCCACTCGATGTAGAGCTACCTTCTCTGGATCTCTTTGTAAGTTATCGCAAGAATGCCACTGGTATTGCTGTGCAAAAATTTATGGAGTTACTTTCAAAAGTCTTTTATTTAGACTTTAATCAAAGTTCAACGTGAATAAAAAACCCGCTGAATTGAGCGGGTTTTTTATCGATGTGATTTAGCAAGCAACTGACTGATTAATCAAATTTTTTAAAAGTTGATGTAATTCATCAATGGAATCCACAACCGCAAGGGGATGATATTGCTGTAATACCTCAGGTACATGAACGCCATACGTCACCCCTACACTTGGCATACGAATATTCAATGCCATTTCAAGATCGTATGAAGTATCTCCTACCATTATCGCTTGATCTGCATTAAAACCAGTTTCGGCTAAAATGTCAGCCAACATCAACGGATCTGGTTTTGATTTTGTTTCACTGGCTGCACGTGTAGCTGAAAACAAACTCACACTCTGAGTTTGCCCCAGTACTCGATCTAGCCCCTTACGACTTTTTCCTGTCGCAACAGCCAAATGAATTCCTGATTCTTTGAGATCATGCAACATTTCAGCCACACCATCAAACCAACGATCATGTTTCGAGTGCTCAACATAATGCGCTGAATAAGATTGTAAAATTGCCTCGTGTAAATCAGGAACCTGAGGAAATAAAACTTGCGCAACTTCAGGTAATCCTAAGCCAATAATGCTTTTAGCATCCTCATCAGTCAAAGGTTGATTAAATTGTTTAGCGGCAAATTTTAAACTTTCAACAATTTGACCCACTGAATCAAACAAAGTGCCATCCCAATCAAAAATAATGAGTTTTACCGCTGATGTCATATTTTGTATCCTAATTTTGATCGGGCAGATGCCACTTAAATATCATCGTGACATATTAAGATCCCATCGTTGCATGACCTCGTCATGACACAACGATTCAATCTTTACACAACCACTGAGACGCAATCAGTCTTGTTGAGACTGCACTACAGGTTTATCCGCTTTTTGTGCGCGAAGTTGTGCAACCAAACTTTGCATATCCTCAGGCAAGGGTGCTTCAATTACTGGATATCCTGGAATCTCTAAGCGCATTGCGTGTAAACATAAACGACGTGGTTTAGGTCCACGATATTCCGTCTCATGCCCGTACTTTTCATCACCCACCAAGGGATGACCAATACTGAGTCCATGTACGCGAATTTGATGTGTACGACCAGAAAGCGGTGATGCATACACGAGTGATGCATGCATAAAGCGTTCTGCTACCTTCCATTGGGTTTTTGAAGGCTTTCCTTCTTTAGATACACGCACTCGACGTTCACCATTGGCTAGCTCATAGCGATGTAATGGTGCATCGATTAATTGGGAATCTAGTGTTACTTGGCCTTTCACCACAGCAGCATAAGTTTTTTGAATCTTGTGTTCACGAAGCATATCTTGAAGTGTTTTTAACACGCTCCGCTTTTTAGAAATCATCACCAAGCCTGAAGTATCACGGTCAATACGATGGATCAATTCTAAATATTTTTTCCCTGTCGCTGCGCGTAAGCCTTCAATTAAGCCATACGCAACACCACTTCCACCGTGCACCGCAATCCCAGAAGGTTTGTTCACCACTAAAAGACCTTCATCTTCATAAATCACACGGCTTAACAAGCCCTGCGCGACTTTGTCTGATACTGGAGCTTGAGATTCATCTTTTTGTTCATAACGAATCGGTGCAACACGGATTTGATCGCCAATATTCAATTTAGTTTCCGCTTTCACACGCTTTTTGTTGACCCGCACCTGACCTTCACGAATTAAACGATAGATTCGACTTTTCGGTACTCCTTTAAGACGAGCGAATAGAAAATTGTCGATGCGTTGCCCCAATTGGTGCTCATCCACTTCAAACCAAGTGACGCTTTGCCATTCTTGCGTAGAATTCATACAGTTACGTTGACCTAAAAAAATACTAAATTCGATTAAAAACTGATCATTTAGACTACCCAATTGACTAGAAATGTCTGTGTAGCCCATAGGCAGATGATCTAAGGTTTGCTATAGTCAGCGCACGGATACCGCCGTAAGTGAACATTTGTTTAGAGATTTCAAAATTTTGAAATTCAAACTAAATTTTTGTTTAGCATAAACTCGGAATGGTCCCAAAAGAATATGCCAACGCCGAAGGCTTATTATATCGGCAAAAAGACAAACTGTTGCGTTTAATTGTGCTTTTGCACATAAATCAGTTTGTTTAAAAAAATATGTCGCCAACAAATTATGTTGGTTTTTAAACGTTAACTGATACACATCAGAATGGTCGCAACCTGATTTCTCATTCAGGCTATAACGTTAGATGCATTGGATCTGCACAATTTGTAAAGATACGACGATAATTCCGTATCAAGACACTCTATCAAAAAATTGAAGAGATGATCTTCGAGCAATGTGACAGTGAAAGTAACGAACATCCAATGCACCGTTAGTCCGCCAGTGAATGTTCAGGCTTCTTTAATCAGTGACAGGATTAAAGCCGTATTGCCATCATCAATACGTGAATCAAAATACCGAAGCCCATCAATAAAGGCCGGTAATACACTTAGATCAATCTAATTATGGTGATCTAGGAATTGATCCATGCGGGTTGATGTTCGCTACGTAAATCGCGATGTTTTGCTTGTGTATCACTATTAGGTGTTACACCCATGAAACGTATGTTGATCAATGCAACACATGCCGAAGAAGTTCGCGTTGCACTCATCACTGGTCACCGTCTTTACGATTTCGATTTAGAAAATCGTACTCGTGAACAAAAGAAAGCCAATATCTACAAAGGTCATGTGACTCGCGTTGAGCCATCTCTTGAAGCTGTGTTTGTAGAATATGGTGCAGGCCGTCAAGGCTTCCTTTCAATGCGTGAAATCGCAAACTCATATTACAAAGCTGACCCTCGTCAAACTTCAAACATTCGTGAGTTAATCACTGAAGGTACTGAACTTTTAGTTCAAGTTGAAAAAGAGGAACGTGGCAACAAAGGCGCTGCTCTCTCAACTTTTATTTCCCTTGCTGGTCGTTACTTGGTCTTAATGCCAAACAACCCGAAAGGTGGTGGTATTAGTCGTCAAATTTCTGGTTCAGTTCGTGAAGAATTGAAAGAAATGTTGGCGTCTTTAAATGTACCTCGTGGGATGAGCGTGATTGTACGTACTGCAGGGATTGGTCGCTCACAAGAAGAGCTGCAACTTGATCTTCAGCACCTTCTCGATCTTTGGGCACGCATCCAAAGTACAGCAAATTCTGGACCTTCTCCAATGTTGGTTCATCAGGAAGCTGGTGTAGTTACTCGTGCAATTCGCGACTATTTACGTGATGATGTTGCAGAAATTTTAATTGATTCTGAACAAGCTTATAACGAAGCCTATAACTTTGTTAAAGCCGTGATGCCGAACCAATTAGACAAGTTAAAAACATATACTTTGAATGAGCCTTTATTTGCTCATTTTGGTATCGAAAGTCAAATTCAAACAGCTTACGAGCGTGAAGTGAAACTTCCTTCTGGTGGTTCAATTGTCATTGACCAAACAGAAGCATTGGTTTCGATCGATATTAACTCTGCAAAATCTACTCGTGGTCACGATGTAGAGGAAACTGCGCTTAGTACTAACTTAGAAGCAGCAGAAGAGATCGCTCGCCAACTTCGCTTACGTGATATCGGTGGTCTGGTCGTGATTGACTTCATTGATATGACCAAAGAACGCAATCAACGTATGGTTGAAGCGAAACTGCGTGAATCAACTCAAAGTGATCGTGCACGTATCCAGTTCGGTCAATTGTCTCGTTTCGGCTTAATGGAAATGAGTCGCCAACGTTTACGCCCTTCTTTAGAAGAAGCGACTGGCTATGTATGTCCACGTTGTCATGGCACAGGTATGGTTCGTGACTTGCGTTCTCTTTCACTTTCGATCATGCGTAAAGTTGAAGAAATTGCACTTCGTGAGCGTCAAGGTGAAGTTCAAGTAGAAGTTCCTGTTGAAATTGCAGCATTCCTTCTCAATGAAAAACGTCATAGCCTCGTATATTTGGAGCAAACTTCAAATGTACGTGTGACTGTACTCCCTCACCCGCATTTAGAAACGCCACATTACGAAATCTCGTATAATCCTGAAGGCTTTGCACCAACCAGCTATGAACGTACTGAAGCGACTCGTTCAAGTGAAAAAGAGTTGGGTTATGAGTCTTCAGAATGGCACTTAGAAGAAGAGCATACAGCTCCACATACGCATGCCCCTGTCACACAGGAAAAAGGCAATAAGCGTCATAAAAACAACCAAAATGCTACACAACCTGCGGTAGCACAAAAAACGGCCCCAGCAGTAGCTGCTCCAGCAACTAGCCCATGCGCATGGTTAGAAAATCTTTTTGTTCAAAAACAAGCGAGTACGATTGATCAATCGCGTACGGCTAACTCTGCTGCGGCAGCAATTGAACAAATGGTGAACGGTGGTGCCGTAAGTCGTGGTCAATTCGGTCAAATTTCACCTGTGACGCCTGTGGCAATTGAAGCATCTGCACCTGTCGAAACAAATGCGTATATTTCACATACGCCTGTTGCGAAAAATGATGCACGTGACCAAGAACGCCAAACTGAAAAAGACGAGCGTCCACAACGTCATAATAAGAAAAATCGCAATAAGCAACGTGACACACGCGAAGTTAACGCAGATCAACATGTGATTGAAGAAGTTGTACAGGCACCTCGCCATGAACAACGTCAAGACAATCGTCATGAGTCACGCAATGAAAACCGTCATGAGCAACGCCAAGAACAGCGTGATCAGAAACGTCATCAAAAGCGCCCTCAACAAAACGAGACGGCTTTCGAAGCACAAACTGAACAAGCTGTGCCACGTCGTGACCGTAATGCACAACGTCCACAACGCCCAAATCGTCACCGCGATCAAAGTGTATTAAATCAAGAACAATCTTCAGCACCTGTTGCTCCAGAAGCTCAAGTTAAAGTTGATTTAATTGATGTACCTCGTAATGATGAGCTTAAAACAGCGTTAGTAGTTAATGTTGATCAAGCACAAAGTGAGATTGTTGCATTAACGCCTGAAGTGGCAGCACCTGTAGCAACTGCTCCAGCACCTGTTGTGACAGACGCTGAAGTGTCAACACCTCAAGTGGAAATTACGGTTGATGAACCTGTCATTGAAGCTGAGGTTAAACCTCAACAAGCACCACAACGTGCAAGTAACGACCCACGTCAACGTCGTCGTAACAAGCATCAACATGACCAGAAAGCAAAATCAGATGCGCCGAAGCTTCGCCCTTCACAAGTGCCAGCTTTAGCACAACATACGGTTTTAAGTTTAATTCAACATGTTTATGGTGCGGATTGCTCTGTATTGATTGAGCAGTTTGGATTAATTCCAACCTTCAATCGCGCATTGCAAAAGTTTACTGAACAGTATGCAGCGAGTTTAAATACTCAATCTGCTGAACCTGCTACTGAGAAAAAACCAGTCACACGTGATGTCGCTGTTCAACAAGCTCCAGCTGAAAAAGAGCCTGCACCTGTGTTGGACTTAACACCTCCAAAACCAGTGTCTGATAAGCGTGTTGCAAACGATCCACGTGAGCGTCGTCGTCTTGCAAAACTTGCAGCAGAGCAAGCAAAACAAGCGCGCCTTGAAGAAGTTGCAGCACAAGAAGCCGTGAAAGTTGAAGCACCTGTTACGGATGCTCCACAAGCAACTGATGCAACATCTGATGTTGTACATCAAGAAACAGCAACACAGACAGCTGAAGTGACTCAATCTGAAGTGAAGACTGAAGAAAAAGTTCAAACTTCTTCACAACAGCAACCTGAAGAAAAATCTTCAGAATCAAATGAAGTAGCGCCTACAGAAGCAGAAACTGCGAAAGTTGAAGTGGCGGAAGTTGCCGTAAGTGCTGAAGATAAATCTGCACAAGCTGAAGCAGATAAGGATGATGCAGAACAGCAGGAAGAAGATAAACCTGTTCGTCCGCGTCGCCCTCGTGGTCGCCCACCTAAAAAAGCAACACCATCAGCTGAGTAATTTGCTTAAACTACATTAGCTTTTGACAAACCTAGTCATTACGGTGGCTAGGTTTTTTTGTTATGGTCTTTAAAGTTTTGACTGAAAAATCCTGTTCAGAATTGATCAATTTTTCAAAATGGATAAGATATTCAGTGACAAAACCAAGTAAAAAAACTTGCGAAAAATTAAAGACTAAACGGAATATCACAAAAAATAGGACCAGTATGAGCCAGACTTATCAAAACGATCTCATTGGAATCAAAGACGTAGCAGCACGACTCCCACATTTGGTCACGAAGTTGCCAAATATTCTTGTCGGGCTCAAACAGGCTTATTTACGTACTCCTAAAACGCCAGCAGGTCTTGCCCTCGCTTTTGAGCGTGCAGCGCAAAAAAATCCTCAAGGTATTGCGCTGTTATGTGAAGATCAGAAATATACCTACCAACAACTAAATGATTGGGCAAACCAAATTGCACACTACTACATCGCTAAGGGTGCAAAAAAAGGTGATGTGATTGCGGTCATTGTTGAAAACCGTAGTGAACTTATTGCCACCGTCATTGGTCTTGCAAAAATTGGGGTTGTTTCAGCACTCGTCAATACGTCTCAAACAGGTAAGGTACTTACCCATAGTATTAATTTGGTTAAACCAATCGGCGTAATAGTCGGTGAAGAATGCCGTGAAGCTGTAGATGAAGTACGCGAACAACTGACTGTCGCAAAAGATAAGCTCTATTGGTTTGCTGATCAAAATACACGCCAAAATGCTGGTCAAGCACCTGAAGGCTATCATAATCTTGCACAAGAAATTTTATCTGAATCTAAAGATAATCTAGCTGAAACACATAAGGTGACTGGTGCTGACGGCTTATTCTACATCTATACGTCTGGCACAACAGGTTTACCAAAAGCCGTAGTCTTTACCAATAGTCGTTGGATGTTAGCGTATGGCACATATGGTCATGTCCTCAATCTAAATAAAGATGACGTTATGTATGTCACTTTACCGCTTTATCATGCTACAGGCATGGTAGTGTGCTGGTGTGGTGTAATTGCTGGTAGTTCGACACTAGCGATTCGTCGTAAGTTCTCAACCTCTTCTTTTTGGAAAGATGTTCAAAAATTTAATGCATCAGCAATTGGTTATGTTGGTGAGCTATGTCGCTATCTTCTAGATGCACCTGAATCACACCAAGATCGCAATCATCGCGTCACCAAGATGATTGGTAACGGCATGCGTCCAAATATTTGGGATAAATTTAAAAATCGCTTTGGTATTGAAGAAGTGCTCGAACTTTATGCTTCAAGTGAAGGTAATGTCGGCTTTTCCAATATTTTAAACTTCGACAATACCGTAGGTTTCTCTCCTATTCCTTATGCCATCATCCAATATGACAAGGAAAAAGAAGCTCCTATTCGCGATGCAAAAGGTCATTGTATTAAAGTCAAAAAAGGTGAAACAGGCTTATTGATTGGTAAAATTACCAATCGCTCGCCATTTGATGGTTATACCGATCCAGAAAAGAATAAATCCTCGATCATGCATGATGTTTTTACCAAAGGAGATTCTTATTTCATCACGGGTGACCTTGTGCGAGATATCGGGTGCCGCCATGCTCAATTTGTTGACCGTCTCGGTGATACCTTCCGCTGGAAAGGTGAGAATGTCTCTACAACTGAAGTTGAAAATATTTGTAGTGATTATGAAAAGATCACAGAAGCAGTGGTATACGGCGTTGAGATTCCAAATACTAACGGTCGTGCAGGTATGGCAGCCATCACTTTAGCAGAAGGTGCTGAACTAAATGAGCAAGATTTATCCGATATGGCTCAGTTCTTTAAGAAGTCTTTGCCAAGCTATGCGGTTCCAGTGTTCTTACGTGTACAGAAAACACTCGAAACTACAGGAACATTTAAATATCAAAAGAGTAAGTTAAAGGAAGAAGCTTATTTTCCAGACAAAACTTCAGATCGTATTTTGGTTTTATTACCAAATGAAGATGCATATTGCGATTTAAATGAAGAGATTCTGAAAAATATTGAACAGTATAAATATCGTTTTTAAGCTAAAATCGATTGTTTTTTGGCTAGAAAACACGAAATTGTGTCATTTCTAGCCAAACGTAACAAAGTTTTATATTTTTTACTTGCGCTACTCAAATAACTTGCTAAAATACGCAACATCAAAACGAGATGGGTCGTTAGCTCAGTTGGTAGAGCAGCGGACTTTTAATCCGTTGGTCCCGCGTTCGAGTCGCGGACGACCCACCACTTATTTTGAAACCCTATGGGTCGTTAGCTCAGTTGGTAGAGCAGCGGACTTTTAATCCGTTGGTCCCGCGTTCGAGTCGCGGACGACCCACCAGATTCTTAAAAAAGCCTTTCATCTTGAAAGGCTTTTTTATTGCCTGCAATATAATACAAGCTACCCTTATAAAGTATCAATTCTTATATCTTCAAAGCTTTTGACGTTGCAAAGTATATGCACGTGACGGAAGCGGATTGTCTTTAAAGAAAGTTTGGTTCACTTCCGTTGCATTGGCAATTTTATCAAGATCCATGACCATATTACCCTGCTCATCCAAATCGTAAAAAAACTGAACCCCACTCTCTCTCAAAATAATGATTTGATGGTGATGCGGATCATACAACCAACGATCTTGGCGATATTGACGTTGCGTTGTAAATTCAACCTTACCACGATGCATAAAAATACGATGAGCTGTGCCATCAGCCAATAAATTGATAATAAACTCAGCTTCACCCTTATCACAACGAGCAAAGCCATCATCACATTGCATGGTGGTTTGGTAACGACCTACAAATTTCTGCCATTCTTTAGCAACAGACTGCGGTGTTGTATCCGCATTCTCTTGAACTGGAGGCCGTGCCTTACCTGCGACATTCGTTAATGAGTTAGAAGACTCAGGCGTATGCGACTCCTGAATTTGGTTGATGTGTTCAATATGTGGCGATTCATTCTGGCTACATGCCGCAAGTGCAATATTCATGATGGCGATAATGCTGAACATTGAGATTGAATGAACTTTAAAATTTAAATTCATCATTTTATATCTTGAGCCATTTCATAAATTGCGATGTATAAAAATATTATCCTTATAAAATAGGGATATACAAGTATTAGCATGTTCTGTCTAATTATCCAGAACCTATACCACATCAAGGTTTTATCTTTTTCATTACATAAAATTACGATATTTTGTGAATAATCTCCTTTAAAACTAAAAATTATTCTCCATATAAAATGTATAGACAAACGTTAAAGAGAAATTGCGAAGTCTATTTCATGACTATTTTTTGGTTCTAAAGGAGAACTCAATGGCCAATGTTGGTTTATATCGCTCAAACCGCTCTAACATGATTGCTGGTGTGATGGGCGGTATTGCTGAACGTTTTGGTTGGAATGCGAATTTATTACGAATTATTTTTGTTCTAGTGTCAGTGATGAGCGCTGCATTTCCAGGAATTTTAGTGTACTTAGTTCTTTGGTTAGTGATGCCAAAAAATAAAGTTCAGCACGAACATTCAAATGCTTATGATCGTCCAATGCGCACTGTACATCAGGACAGATCACCGCTTTAACTTGAGTTTACCCTCAATCACCCACACAACCTCGGGTGAGTTTTTTAACACGATAATTTCCCCCAATTATCGTGTTTTTTTTATTCTCATTTTGCATCTTTCTCAAAATAGCGCTAACTTGAACAAAACAATAAATATGGACAATCAATGGCACAGTCGGAATGGATGGTATTGTGGCTATGCGCACTGGCCGCATTATTACATGGCCTGAGCGGTTTCGGCTTTCCCATGATGAGTACCGCCGTACTCTCTACTCAA
This sequence comes from Acinetobacter sp. 24-47-67, assembly GCF_056779735.1. NCBI lineage: Bacteria > Pseudomonadati > Pseudomonadota > Gammaproteobacteria > Moraxellales > Moraxellaceae > Acinetobacter > Acinetobacter sp. 24-47-67. The sequence continues at coordinate 126,479 of NZ_JBWYIK010000002.1, read as the reverse complement.
CTCCCGCTCAGCCTCGCTGTCACTTTGGTCATTCTTCCCTGTCTCATTTTAAATTTAATTCTGCTAACTGCTCACCCTCAGTATTCAATATGGCAGAGCATTCAACACTACAGCATAAGATTTTTTCCCCTTATTCTAAGTAGCTTAGTTGGCAGTCTGCTTGGGGTAAAACTTTTATTGTGGCTCAATGAAGGTTATTTAAAGCTTTTACTTGGCATGGTGATGGTGCTGTATGTGATTGATCAATTACGACAACATTCATTCACCGTCAGCCCGTCAGTGCTCAATATGCTGATATTCGGTCTGTTAGCAGGCATTATCGGTGGTGCTACCAATGCAATGGCACCATTTCTAATGATGTATTTACTCAGCTGTCAGCTGAGTAAAACCGATATTGTGATCGTGAGTAATTTATGCTTTATCGCCAGCAAATTGATACAACTCCTTCTACTTTACCCAATTTTGGTCAATATTGATGAGCATCAACAACTTTTAGTCATGTTGATCTGTGTTTTTGCAATATTTGGGGTATGGATCGGCGGACTGATCAGGCAACACATCTCTCAACAGTTTTTTAAAAATACAGTATTGATCCTATTACTTTTGCTCGGTATTCAAGCCCTGTGGCAAAGCTATAATTTATTAGAACAATCGATTTCATCGTTTAAATAGTATATTTTGAAAAGTGATAAGGATATTCATTCTTCAGAATTAAGAAGTTTAATACATGCAACTATAAAACCTATAGCGACATTCAAAAGGAGCGAATATGACGGAACAACTCGCGACCCCAACCAACATGATGCCTAAAGGGCTCATCAAAGGTTGGGTGTTGATATTGATCGCCGCTTTTATTTCTTATGGACTCTATCAAGTCTTACCCTATGATGAAAATGCCAATAAAGGTTTGGCATTACTCTGCTTTATCGGCATTTTATGGCTGACTGAGGCCATCCACATCACGATTACCGCCCTATTGGTACCCGTACTCGCAGTTCTTCTCGCGATGCCTATGGCTAAAGGCAATGAGCTTATACCAATCACAACACAAGCGGCATTAGCTACATTTGCAGATCCTGTGATTTTTTTATTTTTTGGTGGCTTCGCATTAGCGACCGCGCTGCATATTCAAAAGCTCGATAAAAAAATTGCGATGTGGATCATCTCTATGTCTGGTGGTCATCTCGGCATCTCTGTAATAGCGATTTTTGCTGTAACAGCACTTTTATCTATGTGGATTTCAAATACGGCGACTGCAGCAATGATGCTTCCACTTGCCCTTGGTTTACTTTCACATTTAGATGTCAGTCGAGATCGAAAAACATTTGTTTTTATCCTGTTAGGTATTGCCTATTCTGCAAGTATTGGTGGCTTAGGGACCATGGTTGGCTCTCCACCAAATGCAATTGCAGCAAAAGCTTTAGACTATGATTTTGCAGATTGGATGAAAATCGGTTTACCGATGATGCTTCTTATTTTACCTGCCATGCTCTTGAGTCTTTATCTGGTACTTAGACCTAAGCTCAATCATAAAGTGCAATTTGTGACTGAGGATATCCCTTGGACAGGTACTCGAATTGCAACAATGGTATTGTTTGTCTGTACGGCTATTGCTTGGATCTTCAGCAAAAAGCTGACCGAGAACTTTGGTATTTCACAACCTGATACTTGGATTGCTGTTCTGGCAGCATGCTTGGTCGTGATTATCGGCACTGCAACATGGAAACAAGTTGCTGAAAATACAGATTGGGGCGTTTTATTTTTATTTGGCGGTGGTTTAACCCTCAGTGCAATTTTAAAAGATTCAGGCAGTTCATTGGTGCTTGGTCAAACGCTTGCCAATGCCTTTGGTGATGCCTCCCCACTCCTCATTATTTTCGTCGTTGCTACTTTCATTATCTTCTTGACTGAATTCACCAGTAACACTGCATCAGCTGCACTGTTAGTACCAGTATTTGCAGCGATTGCAGATCAAATGGGCATGCCTAAGGAAATTTTAGTTATTGTGATCGGCATTGGTGCTTCTTGTGCATTTATGCTTCCTGTTGCGACACCACCGAATGCGATTGTGTTTGGTACTGGCCATATTCAACAAAGTGAAATGATGAAAGTCGGCTTTGTCCTGAATATCATGTGTATTTTCTTGGTTTCCCTGTTTATTTACTGGTTCTTTATCTAAGTTTAAATAAATCCAGATTCCAAATAAAAAGCACCCTTGGGTGCTTTTTTAGGACAATCTAAAACAGTTTTAAGCTCTCATTTTAAAATGGTTTAGTTCCTGATTCAGGGCAGCGATAATATCTGCACGGCTAATAATTCCGACCAGACGCTGCTCGCTCACTACCGGGATATAGTTAAAAGAACGCTCCACAAAATAGGGCACCAGATCCTGAATCGGCTGCAATGGCTGCACTGTGACTACCTTGCGGGTCATAATATGTTTGACCTGATGTTCCCAGCTGCTGCGCACATCTGCAGCACGTTTAAACCATTCTACCACCTGATACATGGCCAGCGTTCCCACCAGCTTGCCTTCCGCATTAACCACCGGCAGGCTCATCAGGTTCATCTGCTTAAACTTGTCCAGTGCATGCTGAATATCATCATTGGCATGCAAGGTCACCACGTCTTTGGTCATAATGTCCTGACAAGTAAACTGGTTGACCGCACGGGCATTGGCTCGGTCCTGCGCTTCCAGAATAATCTTTTGCAGGTCATATTCACTAATGTCCAGCAGCTCGGTTTGCTGATCTAGTACTTCCTGAATATCTTGCGGCTGAATAGTGACTTTCTGGGTCGGGGTCGGATCTTTGGAACGGGTATTCAATTGCGCCTGCTGCGGATAACGCTTGCCAATCATTCGATTAAAGACGATCGCAATTACCATCAATAAGATCGAATTCAGCAGCACCGGATAGAAAACGAAAGCATAGCCGAGTTCATGGACCGCATTGCCGCCGAGTACCGCCGTAATGGCGACAGCACCACTGGGTGGATGTAGGGAATCTGTGGTCATCATCAGGATAATGGCCAAGGCCACCGCCAGACTAAAAGCTTCAGTCGGACTGGCAATAAACAAGGCACAGGTCACACCCACTACCGCAGCAATAGTATTACCTACCAGAATATTCCAGGGCTGTGCCAAGGGACTGGTCGGAACTGCAAACAGCAGCACAGATGAGGCCCCCATCGGCGCAATATACCAGGCTTCAAAATCACCCAGAATCCATAAACTCAGTAATGACGATACCGTGAGACCCAGTAGTGCCCCAATACCGCAGAGTAAACGGTCTTTGAGTGGAAGAACTTTAAAATTCGGTTTTAAGGTATTGAGCCAGTCAAGATTGGAATGGAACACGGCGCGCCTGATTTTAATGTTTACAGATTTTGCGCATTATAAAACTAGTCGCTTTAAAGATGTATTCATTTTATATCTTTTAATTACACTTAAATGGATGCTGTTTAAAAAGCCAAGTCTCTCTCCAGGCAACAGTCATCCATCTAGTTCTCTTTTACGGTTCAACTCCTCATAGGATTTTCAATAAGATCATTCATGTCAGGTAATTTTAGCCTCAGCGCCGCTATCGCATTCAGGTTTAATCAGAGGCTCGATTTTAAGCAGCTCGACCTGACCATAATAGGTTGAGAATGCCACATCTCCGGCATCTACCCCGGTGCCAATGCGAATCAGCTCGTCGACTGGAGCTAAACGGGTCGGATCAAACTGCACCCATCCTCCTTCCAGATAGACTTCAAAAATGGCATGAAAATCAGGTAAAAACTTTTCAATTTCCACATAACCGACTACCATGCGTGCCGGAATTCCTAAAGCACGGCACAGCGCAATGCCTAAATGGGCAAAGTCACGGCATACCCCCGCCCGGTGGATCAGTACATCCGTCGCAGTCGTAAACTGGTCAGAGCAGCCAGAGACATAAAAAATATTGTTATAAATCCACTGTTCGATGGCTTTTACACACGTATAGCCGGGTGTCATCCAGCCAAATGAGCGTTTCGCCATTTCTAGTAATAAATCTGAATTGCAATAGCGGCTGGCCAGCAAATAAGGTAGTACTTCATCCGGCAGGTCTGGAATTTTGACTTCATTCAGGTTTTGTCTCAGATCAACAGGAATGCACGGCTGACGGGTAACTGTCGCGCTATAATTCAGTTCAAATGCCTCACAAGGCTCGAGTTGCAACCGGATATGACGGTTTTGATGCTGAGCATCCCGAAATTCATGCCATTTGACCGGCATATTCATGGTGAGCTGTTCTTCGAGAATATTCTGATCGGGATGATGGGCGACCTGAACCATAAAAATAAATTCGGTAGGTTGCACAATCTTGTATTTCAAATGACACTGAATTTGGTAAGTGGTCATGAAGTTCCTTATTATTAGGCATTATTATATTGTGTGAAGATTGAACTAATTCTAAGACCGCAATCGTATGAGATCAGTTTAACTTTATCGCGCTTCAGTGAACAGGATGCTATACATCTGATTTATTCCTGATTTTTAGATCTCACCCCATTGCTGATCTAGCATAAAATTGTAGCAAAGCCGCGCAAAATCTGGCATGAATCAAGACCATTTTAATTTTTTCCAAAATATTTTCAGCGTATTAACCCTTTGCCACTCCCTGCTAAAGTCCTTATAATTGAGCGCAATTTTTCTCTAATTTTAAGTGGAAGACCATGAGTCGCGCCATATCGCATATTGATACTTTCCAAGGCTTAATTCTTGCCTTACAAAACTACTGGGCGGAGCAAGGCTGCGTCGTGTTACAGCCTTACGACATGGAAATGGGTGCAGGTACATTCCACACTGCAACTTTCCTACGCGCATTAGGGCCTGAAACTTGGAACGCTGCATACGTTCAACCTTCACGTCGTCCGAAAGATGGTCGTTATGGTGAAAACCCAAACCGTTTGCAACATTACTACCAATTCCAAGTGGTACTTAAGCCAAACCCAGACAACATCCAACAGTTGTATCTTGACTCGCTTAAAGCGATCGGAATTGATCCGTTGGTACACGACATTCGTTTCGTAGAAGACAATTGGGAATCTCCAACGCTTGGCGCGTGGGGCTTAGGTTGGGAAGTATGGTTAAACGGCATGGAAGTGACTCAGTTCACTTACTTCCAACAAGTCGGTGGTGTTGAGTGCTACCCTGTTACTGGAGAAATCACTTACGGTTTAGAGCGTCTTGCAATGTACTTGCAAGGTGTAGACTCAGTTTACGATTTGGTTTGGACTAAAGGTCAGTTTGGTACAGTGACTTATGGTGATGTATTCCATCAAAATGAAGTTGAACAGTCGACTTATAACTTTGAATACGCACCTGTTGATAAACTGTTTGAACTCTTCGACTTCTATGAAACTGAAGCAACACGTTTAATCGAAGCAAAACTTCCACTTCCTGCGTATGAACAAGTGGTTAAAGCGTCGCATAGCTTTAACTTACTCGATGCGCGTGGTGCGATTTCTGTGACAGAACGTCAGCGTTATATCTTACGTGTACGCACATTGGCACGTTCAATTGCAAATGCTTATGTGGCTGCACGTGCGGAACTTGGTTTCCCAATGGCAGAACCAGCATTACGTGATGAAGTATTGGCACAGTTAAAGGCACAAGTTGAAGCAGAAGCAAAATCTGAGGAGAGCAAATAATGTCTAAACATACCGTTTTGTTCGAATTAGGTTGTGAAGAACTTCCACCAAAAAGCTTAAAAAAATTACGTGATGCACTGCAAGCTGAAACTGTAAAAGGCTTAAAAGATGCAGGTCTTGCATTCGACTCGATCGAAGCCTATGCAGCACCACGTCGTCTTGCCCTTAAAATCGTAAACGTTGATGGCGCGCAAGCTGACACGCAAAAACGTTTTGATGGCCCTGCGAAACAAGCAGCGTTTGATGCTGAAGGCAACCCAACGAAAGCTTTAGAAGGCTTTATGCGTGGTCAAGGCATCACGGTTGATCAAGTATCGACATTCCAAGCAGGTAAAGTTGAAAAAGTTTGCTACTTAAAAGATGTGAAAGGTCAAAGCCTAGACGTACTTTTACCGCAAATTTTACAAGCAGCTTTAGACAACCTTCCAATCGCTAAACGTATGCGTTCTGCTGCAAGCCGTACTGAATTTGTACGTCCTGTAAAATGGGTTGTGTTGTTAAAAGACAACGACGTGATTGATGCAACAATTCAAGATCACAAAGCAGGTAACGTCACTTTCGGTCATCGTTTCCATGCGCCTGAAGCAATTACTTTAACGCACGCTGATGAATACTTAGCGAAGTTAAAAGAGGCTTACGTTGTGGCAAACTTTGAAGAGCGTCAAGCAATCATTGACGGTCAAGTCAAAGCCTTGGCTGATGAAGTGAATGCAATTGCGATTGTGCCAAGTGACCTTCGTGACGAAGTGACTGCATTGGTTGAATGGCCAGTTGCGCTTCGTGCTAGCTTTGAAGAACGTTTCCTTGCTGTTCCTCAAGAAGCACTCATCACAACAATGCAGGACAACCAAAAGTACTTCTGCTTAGTAAACAGCGACAATAAACTTCAACCATACTTCATTACTGTGTCAAACATTGAGTCGAAAGACCCGACACAAATTATTGAAGGTAACGAGAAAGTGGTTCGTCCACGTTTGTCTGATGCTGAATTTTTCTTCTTACAAGACCAAAAACAACCGCTTGCTTCTCGTAAAGAGAAACTTGCCAATATGGTCTTCCAAGCAGAATTGGGTACGCTTTGGGACAAATCGACACGTATTGCAAAACTCGCTGTTGCTTTAGCGCCAATTACAGGTGCAAACCCTCAAGACGCTGAAAAAGCTGCGCTTCTTGCAAAATGTGACTTAACCTCTGAACTTGTGGGTGAATTCCCAGAACTTCAAGGGATTGCAGGCACTTACTACGCACGTCTTGAAGGCGAAAATGATGAAGTTGCTGAGTCTTTAGGTGAGCAGTATTTACCTAAATTTGCAGGTGACGTTTTACCAAAAACTAAAACAGGTACAACGATTGCCCTTGCTGACCGTTTAGATACCCTCACAGGTATTTTTGGTATTGGTCAAGCACCTACAGGTTCTAAAGACCCGTTTGCACTACGTCGTTCTGCAATTGGTATCTTACGTCTTGTGACTGAAAACGAGCTTGATGTGTCAATTGAAGACTTGATCAAACTTGCTTTAGCGGCTTATGGCGATGTATTAAAAGATCATGATAAGACGCTAAACGATGCTGTTGCATTCCTTGAAGGTCGTTACCGTGCGAAATACGAAGACCAAGGCGTTGCTGTTGATGTGATTCAAGCGGTTCAAGCGTTGTCACCAAAATCACCACTTGATTTTGATAAGCGTGTAAATGCGGTAAATCATTTCCGTGCATTACCTGAAGCGGCTGCGCTTGCTGCTGCGAATAAGCGTGTTGCAAACATTCTTGCGAAAGAAGCTGCACCTGAAGGCGCTGTAGTTGAAGCAAACTTGGTTGAAGATGCTGAGAAAGCATTGTTCGCTGAACTTGCGAAAATCACGCCTGTGGTTGAGCCATTATTTGCTGCGAAAGACTACACTGCTGCGTTGTCTGCACTTGCTGCACTTCGTGCACCTGTAGATGCATTCTTTGACGGTGTAATGGTGATGGCAGATGATGCTGAATTAAAAGCGAACCGTTTGCGTATGCTTGCACAGCTTCGTGACTTGTTTACGAAAGTGGCTGATATTTCGGTGTTACAACACTAAGTATTAAATATTAAAAGACCCGCTTTAAAGCGGGTTTTTTGTTGTCAATTTAAGCATTTACTTATATAACTAATTTATTCAAATCCTACAAAATTAGACAATGCCAAGACAAACTACAACTTTAACTATTTTTGTAGCATCACCATCTGATGTATTAGCTGAAAGAACAATCGTAAAAAATGTTGTCGATGAGTTAAATCAAACCATTTGTAAACCACTTCAACTGAACCTCGAAATGATAGGTTGGGAAAATGCCACTTATCCAGCATTCGGCAACTATCCTCAAGATGTGATTAACAACCAAATCGGCGATGAGTATGATATTTTCATCGGAATTCTATGGGCTAGATTCGGCACACCAACTAATCGGGCTCTATCTGGAACTTTGGAAGAATTTGAAAGAGCTTTGACAAGATTTAAAAAGGATAAAAGTTTAGAAATATGTTTATATTTTAAAACCGATGAAGTTGATCTTTATAAAATTGATCTAGACCAATTTAAAAAAGTAAAAGAATTTAAGAGTAGCTTAGGCGAACTTGGTGGATATCATTGGGATTTTCAAAGTTCTAATTTCCAAGACACATTAAGAAGGCACCTCACATTAATTTGTCAAAAGTTAACCTCTCCACAAACTCAAGTAAGACCCAATACTATCCATGTTGAAGATATCTCTATAACTAAACTAGAACAAGAAGATGACGAAGAAGGATTTTATGACTTATTTGAAGGTATGATTTCTTTATTTAAAAGTGTCACAGATGATTTGCAAAGCTTCAATGATCTAACAAATAGCCATAATGAAATGATCAATCACTACACCAGTAGATTAGATAAATATCCTGATAATTTTAAAGCAAGAAAATCGATCATTAACGAATCGAGTGAATATATGGCAGATTACTCCCATAAAGTACAAAAGAAATTTAAAAGCATCGAAAATAATTTTGAATTAGCTCTAACTAAATTTTATAAATTTCTAAATATATATCCTGAAATTCATAATAAAGATAATGCAAAAGAATTAACAACAATGTTGAACGCATTTACCCAAACTATTGAAGCTATTCCTCTCATGGTTAAAGGTAATAATAGTTTTCTTAATGCTGTTAAACAGTTACCTAGAATGACAACCAATTTAACCAGATCAAAAAAACTTATGATTGCAACTTTAGAACCTTTTATTGCATATATGGAAGGTTTAGAGGTTAAATTTATACAATTACAACAACAAGGATTCACCCTACTACAAGAACTAAATGAATGAAAAATCTATATTTTTTCACTAAAATTCAACCAAACACCCATATGAATTCTGATTTCAAATTCATATACTTAAACTCATAGAGATCAAAATATAAGAGGGATGATGAAAATCCAAACTTTAGTTATTTCAGCTTTAACTTGTTTAACCCTTACAGCCTGTTCGACTACACCATCTAACCCCAACACCCCACGCGTTTTAGAACAACACAAGAACATCGCCGTTGAACCTGAAACCAAACACAATTTGGCACGACTCATTAAACAAAAAGACAACTGCCTGATCGAATTCACAGGCAATTTTGCAACAGGCAAAGCTACTGAATACTGGTTCTTCCAAGGGGAAAAACTGATTTCAGCACATGCAAATTTAGATGCAGATGTCGAGAACAAACAGACCATATTTGATATTCAAGATTCAGTAAAACAAACCAATTTCAACGCGCTCAAAAACCACTTTAAAGCGAAAAATCTTCAACAGTGTGAACATTTCTAAGACGCTAAAAATCATTCATCTGATCATTCATAAACTACGACAGCACAATTGGCTAAAACCAACTGTGCTTTTTTAATTGGAATGAAGCTACTTCATGATTTCTTAATCACAGTTCCCGATTGGCATAAGTGCTCACATTCAATAATTTTCTATAGAAATCAGATAGAAGAAATATCTTCTAAATTATGATTAATTTATATACAGTTGTATTTTTTAAACTGACCTAATAAACATTTTTTTATATTAAAAATAAAATACTTAATCAAAACATCATTGCCAATCCGACAAACAGCAAGCCCCAAACTTGTTAGTTAAACTAAACAGTGATACAACATTGAAGCCTGATCTGAATTATCTTTTTTGATCAGATTAGGAGACATAAAAATAAAATGAATGGAACGATTTGGCTTTATGCATATTTCATTCTTCACTCAAGCACGACTACAAAAATGAAAAACAAAAAGGAATTATGTAATGAAATTGCTAAATTCTTTCTATGCTGCTGTTGGCATCGGTGTCACGATACTTGCGACTACCATTGGCATAGCAAATAAAACAATTAATCCAACACCCAATGTGACACCAGACTTAAGCTATTTAAGTCCTCAACCCGACCCAGTGACCTCCCCAGATGTCACGCTCCCAGGTACTCCCGTTGCATTAAAAAACACCCGACTCGGAACTAGACAATCTCCGAGTCAACCTCAAGTCCCATTACTTTCCAATGCCAATGCTCAATGGCAATTGTATGATCGACCTGCTGAATATCCCAAGTCGGTGACCTTGCCAGCACAGTGGATTACCATGCGTGATGGAACGCGAATCGCCACTTATGTCACGCTCCCTGCGGATGAGTCAGGTCGTCCTATCAATGCAAAATTCCCTGTGATTGTTATTCAAACGGCCTATAGCGCAGGGGTTGCAGGTAAGGTTTCAGCAATAGCAGGTGGCGCAGACCCTGAAATGGTGAAACGTGGCTATGCAACAGTCGTTGCAGATGTTCGTGGAACAGGCAACTCTACAGGTAAGTGGGAAGCTTTCGGTAAAGTCGAACAACAAGATGCTTATGAAATTATTGACTGGTCAAGTAAACAAAGCTTCTCTGATGGAAATGTCGGCTTATATGGCGTTTCTTATCTAGGAATCACGGCGATGCTGGGTGCAGCGACACAACATCCAGCGATCAAGGCAGCGTTCCCAATCGTACCTATGGGTGATGCGTACCGCGATATTCTTTTCAATGGCGGGCAGCTAAACACTAACTTCATTCCACTTTGGATGAGTTTAATTACACTGTTGGGTACTTTACCGATTGATACCTTGGTGCAAGACCCGATTACTGGAAAACTGACCGCACTCGATAAAATTATTAACAGTACAGAATTCCAAATACCGCTTTTTGCCAATGCTCTAAAAGGCAAAGCTGATGCATTTGATAATGACTTTTGGCAAGAAAGATCGCTGTTAGAACAAGCCAATAATATTAAAGTTCCGACTTTTATTGTCGGGGGAACACGTGATTTGTTCCAACGCAGTGAACCGCTTTGGCATGAAGCATTAAAAGGTCATACCACAGTAAAAACCTTTATTGGACCTTGGGCACACATTCAAGCCGCACAACTTTTCCCAAGTTTGCCTAAAGGTAATGTACCGCGTTTAGACAAAATGCAACTTCAATGGTTTGATCAATATTTAAAAGGTATCAACACTGGCGCTGAAACTCTACCTAACGTCACACAATGGGTACATGGTTATGAAGATTATGTCGTCAGTACGGATTGGCCGCATGTAGCATTAGAACCAGATCGTTTATTCTTAAATACACGTGGAAATCTTGCAAAAGATCGACCAACGTCAAGCTCTGGTGAAAACTACTTATTACAAGCCCCAACTTTCGGTTTATGCTCAAGTACTGTTGAACAAGTTCTCATTGGTGCAACGTCTATCCTACCTTTCCCATGTCTGGAAAATAGCAACTTAGCGAATATTCCTGCTTCGGTCTTTAACTCAGTACCTTTAACTGAAGACTATTATTTAAATGGGCCGATGCAAGCTGACTTGTGGATTTCATCCAGCTCTAAAGACAGTGGTTTAGTCGTACGTGTATCCGATGTGGACCCAAGAACGGGCAATGCTAAAACATTAAGCACGGGTATTATCACAGCATCCATGCGTAAAGTTGACGAATCACGTTCTCGTTATATCAAAGGACAAATGATTCAACCTTGGCATACATTTAAAGCATCGGATATTCAACCTTTAGACAAAAACAAGCCAGTCTTGGTCAATGTTGAGATTCCAGCAACTGCTGCGCTTATTCCTAAAGGACATCGTATTCAAATTTCGGTGGTTTCCAGTGATGTATGGAAAGGCGTTGCCCCACTACCAAGTTTAACTTCATCGCTTTTGGGATCGATTTCGATCTATTCGAATTCACAATACCCATCAAGCGTGGTTTTACCAAAAGTCCCGACTCAATATCTGAAGCATTGATTTTTAGATTTCTTATAGACAGCGTCTGAGCATGAATCCATGCTCAGACTTTTTTTATGTTGAATATATTGGTTTGATCAACACCTGTCTTAAAATCGGAGGATAAACTTTACTTTTAATTTTATTGTCCACGATCCAATGCACACAATGTAGTGTTGTATCCTAAAAGCCTTTAAGCGATGCAAGATGAATAAAAATTGTAGCTTTAATCATTAAAACTGCCGAAGCACAACGTTACAGATACATTTCAACATTGAAACAGCCCCATCGCTCATGTAGTTTGCTTGGAAACTGATAAAAAATTCAAACGTTTTGTACAGATGAGGCGATTGAGTCACAGCGCCACCCATACAGAACTGAGAAGAGGATCCTTCATGAACATAATGAAAACGATGCTGGTAAGTTGCATTACGCTATGCTCAGCAACTACATTTGCTCAAGACTCTACTTTAACAGGCAACAATCCTGCTTACGGTGACAATCCAAATTTAGCCAAAGTACTTGCAGTCAAAGCACAAGAGACTTTGCAAAATACAGCCAACACCGTTGATGATGCGACCAAGCGTGGTATTGCTAAAATCAAACCATCCGTCGATTCAGCTTGGCAAAACACCAAAGAATTCACCAATGAAAAAGCGGTTGCATTACGTGACGGTGCTCGTCAAGGCGTAGATACAACTGTCAAATCTGTGCAGCATGCTAAACAGAACCTCGTCGGTGCAGGTGGTGTTCCCATCGAAAGAGGCAGTTTGAGTCAACCCAACCCAACGACAGCACCTGCTGTCACAGCCTCCCCTGCTCCAACTACTGCATCGGTCGCTTTACCCGTTCAAGAAAATTCAGTCAACCTTGAAACTGCGCAATCAGCCAACACCACGCTAGCAAGTCTAAATCAAGCACCTGAAGCAGAACCGACCATTCAGCGTCAAAGTGTTGCTTTACCTAATAGTGGAGCTACCACCTCTAGTCCAGCTGTAGATGACAGTGATGCAGGTGTCCCACGTTAAACCCTGTCGTTTTATTCAAACCTAAGTGGAGTTTATTTATTAGGTTGAGTTTATTTATATCTCTTCAAGAAAAAAGGTGCTTCTCACAGCACCTTTTTTATTACTTAACTTCAGTTAACTTGACGGATCGGTTGACCCGCTTTAAATGCAGCTGCGTTTTCCTGTACTTGTTGCACAATGCGTTGACGTGCTTCAACGCTTCCCCATGCGCTGTGTGGTGTAATAATGAGATTAGGGATATCCGAATTCAATAACACATTGCCTTGCTGAGGCGGTTCTATACTCAATACATCAGTCGCTGCCCCTGCGATTCTCCGATTTATTAGTGCTTCCGCCAATGCTTGTTCATTCACAATGCCACCACGGGCACAATTAATTAAATATGCACTTTCTTTCATTAGACTGAATGCTTCTGCATCAATTAAGTCGCGTGTTGTTTCAGTTAATGGACAATGTAAGCTAATAAAGTCTGATTGACGCAGCAAGCTTTCTAAACTGACACGATCAGCGGCTGCAGGTCGTCCTGGTAAATGAGCCACAATCACCTTCATACCAAAGGCTTCAGCCAACTTCGCTACGGCTTGACCAAGTTCACCATAGCCCAAAATCCCCAAGGTCTTACCATTCAATTCGGCAATGGGGAAATCTAATAAACAGAATTGTGACGCTTTATTCCATTCACCCGCACGAACTGCACGATCATATTGAATAAAAGACGTTGCCAAGTTGAGCATCAACATCATGGTATGTTGAGCTACAGCGGCAGTACCATATGCCTGACAGTTACATACCACAATGTTTTGAGCTTTTGCTTGGATTAAATCGACATTATTGGTGCCTGTGGCTGAAATTATAATTAATTTAAGCTGCGGTCGTTGTTGCATCATGTCTGCCGTAATCACCACTTTATTGGTCACCACCACATCTACATCCGCAATGCGTTCAAGCACTTGATCTGGATCAGTGCGCTCAAAGAATGTTACCTCATCAAAGACTTGATACCACCCCGAAAAATCTAAATCATTCTGATCGAGAGAGAATTGATCCAAAAAAACAGCTTTCACGTTGAACCTCAGCAATATTGATCTGCATTTCGACTGCAAGATTTTCATGATAATTCAACTGATTGTAAGCTTAATTGTAAGTCAACAATAGTTGATTTGACTGGTTTTTTGTCTCAGATTGCGTCGTTGCTGCACGCTGTGCTTTTAGGGAAAATTGATCTTCTTTTAGTGCATTTAAATATGCAGTCGCCAAACGATACGCCTCTTCACAGATACGTTCAGAAATCCGATCTTCTGTGTAATAACCATGTTTCATACAAGTAAAGATCATTTCAATAATGATCAACATACTGTCAGGTTGTTGCGGTAAATAATCATCTACCCGAATTGCTTTAAGTGCATCTCTTAAATCTTGACTGAACTGTTTGAGTTCCATTTGATGACGTAAATACACTTGTCGGTTCAGTGGACCTGACAATATTAATAATCGGGCCACAGCAGATTCATTATAAAACTTGGCAGTGGTTTCAATCACAGCTGCAGCCACCATTCGACCATAAGCCGCCATACTTTCGTGCGGATGTTCGCGTATGACGTTTAAACCAGCTTCCTTGAGCAAGCTTACTAGTTTCTGCAAATGCAACTGTGCCATATGATGCAACAGATCATATTTTGTCGGAAAGAACTGATAAATACTCGCTCTTGGAATGTTTGAAGCATTGGCAATTTCAGGAATTGAAATTGACTCTAAGCCCATTTTAACTAAAAGTTTTTCAGCGGTTTGAATCACCTGCATAACACGACGATGTGTACGCGATTGTTTTGGAGGATTCATTCCTGTTTCAGTTTTTGCAATTTTCTTTTTATTCATTTGTCCCACCTAAATTCCATTTATATGGGTTTTTTTGTGCTCAAGTAGACACGTGAAAGATGCATGAATATTCCGATATTCATGAATACATCATCATTTGAATCATTCAAATTCGTTATATATTGCCTGATCTTAGCAACGAAACAGAGTCATTCCGTCGCTTTCGTTACAAAATAAACACGGGTAAATTTTAAACAATATCACTTTTTATGACAGATTGAGACCTATCACACACTCTATCTTTTTTACTTAAAGATAAAAAAAGCGCCGAAGCGCTTTGATCAATAACTATGAAAAATTCAGCCTTACTCCACTGAAAATTTTTCTGCTTCACCAACAGTATCTGATTCAAAAATACAGTTTCCTAACTCATCGCAGTGCATATAGAGATGCTTATAACTGATGCTAAAGAAACCTTCGCCCTTTTTCACAATCAAAGGGCTCATATCCGCACTGAGCGCATCATCCATTTTGATCAATTTGGTGACACGGCGATCATTCATACAAATGAGATAGTGCTGTTTTTTAATTTCAATCTGGGCCAATCCAGTACTTTCCACATGTAATGGAATAATATATTTACCATTAATATCAATCACATGTTGTTCATAGCTTTCTAGTTTTTGGGTGATCACGTTAAAGACCAACACTTTGCCAAAGCTGTCATGAAGTTGTGTTTTATTTTCAAACGGCAAATGAATCGAAATACCGAGCTTTTGTAGATCTTGCTCATCAACTCGTTTATTGGTCAGCAAAATACGGGTAATCGTCTGTTTAAGACTGGCATCAAAAAAGCTACTGTCTAGTTGTAGATCGATGGTTTTTAAAATATTACCTAATGCTTCATTGTGGGTGCCAAGCAGATGTGCGATCACGCTTCGATAGTAAAATTTACTGTTCTTTTTAACTGCTCGAATCTGGCGATAAAAGTAGGTTGCATCAAATTCATGTTCAATAAAATCATGCAATAACGCAGAATTTGCTAATACAGCAACCGCATCATGGCCTGTATAAGGTAAATGTAGTGTATTGAGTTGAGGAATAAGTGGCTTAATCTTTTCATAGTGCTCGCGATCCAGATCAAAGTAAGGATCATAAACCACGATATATTCTGCATCGGACGCAATATCTGTCGCGTCAATTTGCATGTCAGCATTGACGTTAGGATCGTAAAAATCAGTATAACGGCGGTCTTCGATTTCAGCAGGATTAATTGAATATTGTGGCACCATAGAGACCACACGTGCTGCGCCTAATCGCTTACTGTACTTAATCGCTGCGTAGCCGCCCATAGAACCACCATAAGCCACGACACGCTGAAATTGATTCAACAAAGGTGATATTTGCTCGATTAAAGCGTGCATGCTCTGTGATGGGAACCATGACTTTTGTTTTGGCATGATACCTATGACATTGTAGTCATATTTGGCTAAGGATTTTTCAGCATTAATGGCATTGCCTTTGGCACGACTGATCAAGTCACCAAAAGAGAGAACCAATGTTTCTGTTGTTCCTTTTAAATAAATTGCTCTGATGTGTTCGTCTTCAAATACTATTTGCTTATCCATTGCAATTCCGAAAAAGGGTTCTCATCATTTGGTTTGCAAAATGAATCAATCGTTCACTTGCTTACATCACATTGTCGGTGTCATATTTTATAGATACTGTTCAGATTAAAAAGCGCAAAATATGACACATTCACTTCATCCTGCTGCTGAAAATGGGTTTAGTTCTGCGGCTGAACTTTATCAACAAGTCCGACCAAATTATCCACAGGCTATCGTCACGTGGTTGAAAGATGAGTTGAATATTCATCCTGATGCAGTTGCGATTGACTTAGGTTCAGGGACAGGAAAATTCCTGCACTATCTAAAACAAGTCACCTCGAACATAATCGCCGTTGAACCGATTCCAGCAATGCTCGAACAATTGAAAATAGTACATCCTGAGGTGAAGACACTACAAGCATCAAGCCATCAAATTGCGCAATCAACGCATAGTGTTGATGCTATTTTATGCGCACAGTCATTTCATTGGTTTGCTGGACGCCAAACATTGCAAGAAATGCATCGCCTTCTTAAACCTCAAGGACATTTAGGTCTAGTCTGGAACCAACGAGATATCTCAGTGGATTGGGTCAAAGCATTGGCGGATTACATCGAACCTTTTGAGTCCGATACGCCACGCTTTCACAGTGACCAATGGCAAAATGTATTTCAGCAGCAAGAATTATTTGAATTCCAAAGTTTAAGCACCTTCACTCAGCATCAAGTCGGCAGTGTTGAACAGGTCGTCAGCAAACGACTCTTATCTACCAGTTTTATTGCGGCAATGTCAGCAGCAGACCAAGCAAAAATGAAAACAGTATTTGAATCGATCGTATTTGAACATACGGGACTCATGCCCCATGATGAGGTTTCCTTTCCTTATATCACTTATGCCTATCACTATCGTGCGCGATAAACTAAACTTAATCTCGATCATTCATTAAAAAACCAACAGAGGTTTGACTCTCATGACGGCAAATCTTCACCCTATTCGACTTTCGATATTTGCACTCTGCTTGATTATGCCTTTCATGCTCATTGGATGCCAAAAAACAGAACAAAACCCTCCGACCGAACAAAAAGAATCCGTTGATCCATCCGTTGAATTGAAAACACAGATCGAAGCTCAGCCGATCAAATCGTTTGAACCTACTCCAAATGACGCACATGACGTTGCTTTGCTGAATCAATATGATCAGAGTTTTGAGCAATTAAGTGATGAGCTAGACGCAGAACTTCAGCAATTAAAAGCAGATGGCAATTTAAATGCGGATATGGAGTTCCAACGTAAACGAGATCTCATTCAGTCTTCCCTCAATATGTTGAAAGACTTAGATCTTAAGACTGAACAAGGTAGATATATTCAAGGCTTATTTTATCAATACTGGGAAAATCAGATTAAGGTCTATCAAGAGCTCGAACAGTCTCCCGAAGATGAGCTTCGAAATCCTAAAGATGCAATTCGAAATATGAGTGATTATTATACTGCGAAAGCCCAACTCCAACATTGGAGTCAAAATACTAGTGTCACGAAAGAACAATAGCGTACATAGTAAAAGTACAGCACAATTTTAGAAACGGTGTTCTGCCTGCTTAAGAAATACGTACTCGACATTGCCACGATGTTGGGGCATCTGTTTGAGTACGGTCTTGAGCAACTTCCCAAGGTCGCACATATGCCAATTCAATGAGTTCCTGACCAGGCTTTAGCGCAGTCAGCTTCACTGTCTTTTCACCTCCAACGCCTACCATCGCTTTTGATTTTTCAGTCGCCAAATATTGTTCTTCAACTTTAAAGAGATGAAGCGGTTGCATAATTTGCCATTGATAACCCGTACTTGGATTTTCTGCTGCATTAAATTCTAAGGTTTCACCCACTTTCATCACCAATAGTGCAGGACAATTTTGCTGATCAGTATAGTGATGGGACTCCGCTTGCACTTCAGAGACTGGATTTTGACATGCGGCAAGACTACTCCCGAGTACGCCAATACATAAACTTATCCATAAGGATGTCTTGCCAACGCTCATGATCCCACACTCTCATTTATCTAATGATCAAAACTTTGAGCTGAAAATCATTTCAAACTCATCAATCTCAAATCATATTTAAATATTTCGCTTTTCTAACCATTCAATTGATTCGACGCGAATTAATTTGCATGCACCATCACCGATACCATTCCAATCCAAAGCTGACTTCCACACCAAATCTTTGGCATTGATTTGCACCAATTCCCCTTCTAAGCGCACCAGATCACCACGTTGAACTTTCTTAATCTCTTTCGCAATTTCTGGATTAGCCGGGATAATGTGCATGTTACTCACCAACTGTGTTGCTAAGCGTGGGTGAATCGGTGGTTTTGCCATTTTCCAATTTAAATAGCGGTCATACTGATTAATCGAAATTTGTCGTGCAATTTCAGGTTCTGTGAAAATACCGCGGGTCACTGCATAGTCGATGGGTGAAAATTGGGCTTGCGGATCATCGGTATATTCTTTTGAACCAAGAATACGAAATTCCCCTTCAAAGGGTTCCAATACTGAAATCTTTTGATCTGACGAAGCTGGCGGCAAACCATTGGCAATATTAAAGTCGCTCGACTTCACACTGGCAGAGCTATAAGCCGAAACACCACCAAGGGTGATACATAATGCGAGAACTAACTTTTTCAACAGACATCCATCCTTCTTGCTAAGTATCAAAAACAACTCAACCGCAGCACATACATCTACTATGGACAACATCCGACTGAATTGTATTTAACCTAAATCTATATGATCTATCTTAGAACTTCATTCTGAAAAGGAAATTGATGAACAGTAACAATCTATCGTGATTTAGTCACAATTTTGTCTACTGTTAAAAGTGTAATCAACGTGTAAAATAATCGAATAATGGAAGATGTTAAGAACAAAAATGATCTATAAATTTTATCAGCAACGAGTATTCCCTCATATTCTGAATCAAGTCATGCAGTTACCAAGTATGATGGACAGCAGACGCCGTCTTCTGCTTCCGATTCAAGGTGAGGTATTAGAAATTGGTTTTGGTACAGGAATTAACCTGCCATTTTATCAAGCTGTGGACAGTCTCTATGCGCTTGAACCGAGTCTAGATGTATACAAATTAGCTGAACAACGTATTCAAGATGCACCGTTCCATGTGGAACATGTTCATGCTAAAGCGGAAAATTTACCTTTTGAAGATCAATCTATTCAACATGTCGTCAGCACATGGACATTGTGTAGTGTGAGTCATGTTCAACAAGTTCTACATGAAATTAAACGTGTATTACGCATCGGTGGCACTTTGCATTTGGTTGAACATGTCGCTTACGATGCACAACAGCAAAAGAGTTTAAAGCGTCTTCAAGATCTTTTAACGCCAGTACAGAAAGTGATTGCTGATGGTTGTCATTTGAACAGAAATATCGAGCAAGCACTGCTTGATGCTGGCTTTGAGATTTCTGAACTCGATTATTTCGAAGCAGAAGAAGTGCCCAAAGTAGGTCGTCGCATGATGCTTGCTCGCGCGACTAAAACCAACTGACCACTTCACATAGTGGATTATTGATCCAAGCTAGTCTTGAAAGTCGATACGTATCGTCTCAAAACGCACACGCCCTTCGGCAATTGCATTCGCAATTGCCGTCTGACCTTTGGTGAGCCGTGCTCCACCACTTTTAATATCAATCAATACAACTTCAATATCTTCTGCCGCGCCATCACCATCACGGAAATCTGTATATCCATCAAATACCACATAGTCGACAGGATCACCTAAGAATTTAGCATCACTGGGTAAATATTGAAATTCTGGCATAATCGGTGCTAATTGTTCAGCCATTTTACCTTTCAGTACCGCACGACTGGTATTTACACTGCGTTTTTGAGCAGCAGCTAATGCGTGTTGATGCTCAAGTTCAAGCTCTGCAATATATTGTTCATATTCTGCTTTGATACGGCCATTGCGGGTTGAGCTCAACATCATTGTGGTGATTACCACGCCAATACAGGCGCCTATTAACATTGCCATCCAAATGGACATTGACGTTCTCTATGACTTGTTATGCGGACAATTTAAACAAGAACTAAACTTTTGTCATGTATGCGCGTTTTGGCTGATTTTAATGCTAAGCTAAGATTAGACCTTATTTGAAGCATGTATAATTTTAAACTCATGAAAACGATACTGATTGCCAACCAAAAAGGTGGCTGTGGAAAAACAATTTCTGCGATTACGCTGGCGACAGCACTCGCACAGAAAGGTTATAAAGTCGCATTGGCGGATGCGGACAATCAAAAATCTGCATTGCAATGGTTAAAACAGCGCCCAGAATCAGCAACACACATTCAAAGTTTAGATTGGCGCCATGAAAAATCGATTGGTGATGCACCGAAGAATCTTGATTATCTGATTATTGATGCTCCAGGCGCATTAACAGGTGAACACGCTGAACAATTAATTGCAGAATGTCATGCAGTGGTCACACCTCTGCAACCTTCTTTTTTTGATATCGACAGCACGCGTCGCTTCTTAAAACACATCCATGACATTAAACGTATTCGGAAAGGTAAAGTTCAAGTTCATTTGGTGGCAAATCGTGTCAAACCAAATAGTCAGAGTGCTAAAGAGATTCAACAGTTCTTTGCCAAGATTGATCAACAACCTGTTGCTTGGATTTCTGAACGAACAGCTTATGGTCAATTGGCGATGCAGGGTCTCAACATTTTTGATAAAAATCAAAAAACTTATTTATCAATACAACAACAATGGCAACCCTTGTTAGATGTTTTAATTGATGATCCAAGTGATTGGTTCTAAATAAAGAATACAGATTGTCATCGCACTTTTTTTTTCATTTTCATATATGATGTTAAATGCATACTCGAAATGAATCAGATGTGCGGCAGATAAGTTTGAAAATCAAGAATATAGATCAGAGACTTTAGTGCAAGATTTTAATCCAACTTTACAGCGTGTACTTTTATTTGGCTTGTTTTTTATTCTGCTTTATTTGGGATATGACATTGTCAAATACTTTATCGTACCTGTGTTATGGGCTTGTATTATCGCCTATATGACTTGGCCTTTATACAAACGTATTCTCGCTTGGTGTGGTAATCGACCTACATTGGGTGCGTCTGTTATGACGTTCTTATTGGCACTCGTTGTCGGTTTACCGTTCACCTTTGCTATCTTCTTACTTCAACATGAAGGCCGAAACTTATTCTTTGATTTACAGCGCCAACTGGCTTCTGGTCATATCACCGTTCCTGACGTGATACGTGAGTTACCCATTGTAGGTAAAGAAGTTTCTCGAATTGTACGTGACATCAATGCCGACCCAAATGCACTTTTCAGTAATATTAGTGTATGGATTCAAGGACATCTAAATTACGGTAAATTCGTGATTAGCGAAATTACCAAGAATTTAGTCAAACTTGGTTTTGCCATGCTCTCTCTATTTTTCTTTTACCGTGATGGACAAACGATTGTTCAACAGGTCAGTAAAGCGATGGAGAAAGTCATTGGTCCACGTATCCAACATTATATCGACACGATCTCTGAAACAACGCGTGCAGTAGTATATGGTGTTGGTTTGACTGCCGTTGCACAGTCGATATTGGCAGGAATCAGTTATTACGTTGCTGGTGTTCCAAATCCAATGCTTTTAACCATTATGACCTTTATCATGGCGCTGATTCCTTTTGGCCCTCCAGTGGCATATGGTGCTGTTTCACTGTGGTTATTTTCACAAGGTCAGACCGTTGAGGCAATTGGTGTAATGGCTTGGGGCGTTTGTGTGGTGAGTACAGCCGACAATATCATTCGTCCTTTGGTCATTTCAGGTGCTACTCAAATTCCGTTCTTATTGATCATGTTTGGTGTATTGGGTGGTTTAGCGAGCTTTGGTTTAGTTGGACTCTTTATTGGTCCTGTAATTCTCGCCATTCTTTTAGCCATTTGGCGTGAATGGTTACATGAAACACTGGAACCAGAACCCGTGCCTAAAGCCACGATGGCCTACGATCAAGACAATGAAACACCACTCTCATAAGTGGTGTTTTATTTTTACTGATAAGAAATCTATACAATCAAATACTTAAATCGTTCTTGTTGCTAAATGCCAAATTTGTTTCAATGCGTTATCACTTACATGGAACAAGGATAGAACAGCATGCAAATGCAATCGAAAGTTTCAGCATTCAAAATTTCTATGCTCAGTGCATTGCTGAGTTTAGGCTTTGTGGGATGTGCAGCAACGCAAAATACATCTGCATCCAAAGAATCCAACACTAAAATCCAAACCATTCCTGTAAATGCGGTGAGTGCTCAAGGAGTTCATGATCAAATTGGAACGATTAGCTTCCAAGATAGTGACAAAGGTCTTGTGATCACAACGGACTTAACTAAATTATCACCTGGATATCACGGGTTCCATATCCATGAAAAAGGCTCATGTGAACCTGCTGAAAAAGATGGCAAAATGGGTGCTGCGCTTGCCGCTGGTGGACATTACAATCCAAATCAAGCGCCTGGGCATGGTACGCCAAACGATGGTCATCTAGGTGACTTACCAGTGTTAAATGTTGACGCGTCAGGTAATGCAAAAACACAAGTGATTGCACCACGTCTCACACTTGCAGACATTCAAGGTCTATCCATCATGGTACATGCAGGTGGTGACAATTATTCAGACCAACCTAAACCACTAGGTGGTGGGGGTGATCGTGTAGCATGTGGTGTTATACGCTAAGCTACACCCAAGACTCATCAAAGGATTAAGCTCTAGCTTAGTCCTTTTTTTATTTCGCTGATGATCTATAAAATGTTGTGAGTATCACTTCATATTCATCTTTATAGACATGATTGACATATTAGCTTATTTTTAAATCTACTATCATAAAAAACGATTATTATAAATTATATTTCCCTTAAACAATGCGATCTAGTCCACATAGATTCTAACTTTGCTACAACAACGATTAGGTAAAATAGGATGTCTTCTTTTGTGGGGTTTGAGAATGAATATTAAGTCCTTACGTATTATTGGTTTACTTGAAGGGATTACATTCCTACTACTGCTTTTTTTTGCCATGCCAATGAAATATATGTTAGATCAGCCTATTTATGTGAAATATATTGGCATGGGACATGGCGTTCTATTTGTGTTGTTTTTAGTCGTATTATTTGTGGTATGCGAGAAGCAAAAGTGGTCTATCAATGTATTTATTCTTGGGCTGATAGCTTCCGTTCTACCCTTTGCCCCTTTTATTTTTGATCGTAAACTCAAACATCTCGAACAAATACAATGATTAAAAAATCCTCCACAAGGAGGATTTTTTTATGCTGAAGTGGCTCTTTCTTGCATGATCTGATGAACAATTTTTCTTGGAGCACTAAACCACAGTGCAATAAGGATAAAACAAGCCAATGCATATGCCATCGTGCCGTAAGATTCATACATAATGCGTACAATTTCGATCACAACAAAGAATGCAATCATCATAATCATGCCTACTGCGGCAGCAACAGTTCCTTTAGATACCTCAGATGCATCTAAACTGAAACGATAAAGCACAGAAAAACTGCAGCCCTCACCAAAACTGATTAAGGTCATACCGATAATTAAGCACCATAACAAATAATCCTGCCAAATCGCACCTGCCAAAACAATAAGCGTTCCAACCAACATCAACGGCAATGCAACTAGCACGGTCTTTCCTACCGCATAGCGATCAATGACACGAATCAAGACTATATTTCCAATAATTAAACCACCCAATACAGGCACCTGTGCATAGCCATATTGCATATTGGTCAGACCGAGCTGTTCGACCAAAATTACAGGTGACATAGCGATCCACAAAATCAGTGGAATTGAGACCATGGGTACTGACAAAGCCAAGCCCATAAATTTTTTATTTTTAAAAATGGCTTTGAAGTCATCCCATACATAGCTTAATGGTTGCTTAGGAATACTCAAATGCTGCTCAGGCATTTTTGCTTTAAGACCAAACCAACTTAAGGCTGCTAAAAAGGCAATCCCAATGAAACCCCAATGCCAAGACACATGGTCTATCATAAATGCGCCTAGCACAGGACCAAGTAATGGTGCGATCAATGAAATATTCGCCATTAAAGCCATGACTTTAATCGCATCTCTTTCCTCAAAAATTTCTTGAATGGCAGCATAACCCACAGCTGAAATAATGGTCAGCCCAATCCCTTGTAAAAAACGAAATGCAAGAAATTGCTCTATAGACTGGGTGAATAAAATGAGCAAACAGCAGACCATAAAAAAGAAAACACCTCCAAGGAGTACTTTTTTACGACCTAAGCGATCTGATAACGGACCTAAAAACCACGCCAAACATGCTCCACCCAATAAAAAGAAAGACATGGATGATGGCGCCCACTCACTGCCTACACCAAACTCACGTGTAATCGTAAGCATCGCAGGTTGTACAAGATCATTACAGATATAGACTGAAAATTCGAAGAGCACCAATGCCAAAGGAAACATAATTGTTGCCCGACTTAAGGTTGCTTTACTCACCTTTTGCATGTTTTTTTTCACATGTTTGAATATTTTTTGGAAGCGTAGTTTACGTGAAATGCATCACAATGCCATGACAAAGTTTTGCGTTTTTGTAACCCCGAATTGAGAAAGAAAGTCTGAAAATTAAACGAAAATTTAGCCTTTATCTTAAATCAATTTCTCACCCAAACATTGACATCATTTGGCATCAATTGCATGGCTTTTCAAAAAAGTACCATGCTTCATTTCCTCAATCGCTTCAACAATCTCATCTTGCGTATTCATGACATAAAAACCACGCCCGACTAAAGGTTCATTTAGTGGCTGTCCCATGAGATATAAAATTTTGCTATCAGACAATGTGGTGAATTCAACGTTTTCACCATGACTTGAAAATACTGCCATTCCCTGATCAGTCAGTAATTCATCATCTGTACCAAATTCAACTTTACCACGGCGCATATACATCAGTGTGGTATCCAAATGTCCTGCTGGTAATATGAGTGTGTGACCTGCTTTTAAATCCAAATCCAAAACCAGCAAAGGACTATGAACTAATGCTGGTCCTTTCACTTGCATAAAGGCTCCAGCAATGACACGCACAGTACCCGCATCATGAGCTAACTCTACAACCGGGATATTAGATTTGAGTAAGCTTTGATAACGCGGATTCGATTTTTTTGCAGTTGCTGGCAAATTCACCCACAGCTGAATCATTTCAAATCGTCCACCTTCTCGGGAAAATGACTCACTAAATTTTTCTTTATGAATAATGCCTGATGCAGCAGTCATCCACTGTATATCACCTTTCTGAATAACACCTCCACCACCTTGCGAATCCCAATGCTCTAACTCACCTTCATACACGAACGTGACTGTCTCAAATCCACGATGTGGATGTTCTTCAACACCTTTACGCAGTTGAGAGGGTTTCAACGTACCGGGACCAATATGATCGAGAAGCAAAAATGGGGATACTGTATTTCCCAGTTCATAGTGTGAAAAAACAGACACAACCGGATTAAAGTCACCAACTGAAAAATGACTGTCGTTACGATGGATAAAAGCGAGTGTTTTCATTTTTTATCTTATTTATTGAATGACTTTAGTTTAATGTGGTTTTAGATTTCCCTCTACGTTAATTTTATGATGCTTTCAGTTGTGTTTTATCAATTGAAATATTTTTGTCATCAAAATTTGATGCAATTTGAAACATATAAAATGTTAGAAATCATCTAATCTGAACATTCACCAGTGATAAATATGAAACTTTTAATTACTTAATGTTCATGTGGACTAATTCCACAAAGCAAAGGATCTGCAGACTCAATAAAACACTTGTTTTGTCGATGTAATCTCTCAGTACACCTTGAGCTTTTAGAACTATGTCAAAATGCTACATACCAATTAAAAATCGCTGGCGACATCATCATGAAGCTTCGATTCTATCGCTCGTCGGTGGTTGGCTAAATACCGTTGGATTTATTTCATTATTTGGCATTTATACCAATCATGTTACTGGCTATATCGTGACTGCAGGCAAAGAAACGATCTTGGGAGGATTAGGACTGTGGGCTCTTTTTATTGGCATTTTCGTAGTTACGATTGGTATTACTGCGTGGTGTGAACAACGTTGGAAGGACAAATATCCGAACATCTTACTGGGGTTCTTTATTGCAGAGACAATACTGTTAACGCTCTTCATGCTGGCGGGACTTAATTTCAGTCCCTTTAATACTTTGGCTGAATTTGGCGCAATACTTACCGCAACATTGGGCATTGCTGCAATGGGAATTCGAAATGCCATTATCCGAACATTACTATCTACAATGGCTACCTCAACCTTAATGACGGGCAATCTTGCTCAACTGACCATTGATTGTACTATTGCTTATGGGGCGCCTCATGTATCAGAAGAACGCAAACAAGTTGCCAAACAAAATATTCTAAAAATCTTACCGACTATTTTATCCTTCAGTTCAGGTGCAATATTAGGTGCGATTACTTATATGTTGTTTGGCTTCTTATGTATGATTTTTCCCATTTTAGCGATGGGCTATATTTGCTATCGTGAGTGGCGCTTCTCGTCTACTCATCCTTATTCGACTCAATAATGCATGCAATAAAAAAGGCATAACTCATTATGCCTTTTTAAACCGAATTTCTGGTCTGATGTCATGGACAAAGCGCAGTTTGGAAAGATTTTGTATTTTTTCCTCGCACACATTTGTATTCCGTTTTCTTATTAACTTGCTGCCATTTACCATCGTTCAATTTAAAACTATAGATAAAGCGCTCGGCAGCAATTGAGTCATCCATCAAGCCTGTTTGTGTCACTTTGACTTCGGCTACGGTCGGTGCTTCGGCACGATTAAAATACTGACGTAATTCAACAGTCGCAAGCTCATTGCGTAATTCAGGATGTAGCTTCAAGACTTGCTCTAAAGGAGTGTCATTCCCATGTACTTTAGAAATAACATTTTTCGTAGTAGCACACCCCGTGAGCATCATACTAACTAGACCAACTGTGGTCATTATTTTCATCATCATTGTTTTACTCAGTTTGCCATTGATCTTTTACATATGATGTTCTGAACTGTTGTGACAAAAAAGAACAGATATGTATGTTATTTTTTCTAAAGCACATTAAAAATGATTAATAGAACGAGAAATACGAATAAAAAATGCAGCATATTGATGCTACATTTTTGAATTTAATCAGTTCAAATGACGCTCGTAACAATTTTATGGAAAATTTCGAAAGTAAATTTTTAAGGGCATAATTTATTATGAAAGTTTGTAGTATCTGGTCCACGACCACATTTCCAAGTTTCATCTTTTGATATTTCTTTCCACTCACTATTAATATATTCAAATTGGTAAGTTTCACGTTGTGCAGAAACAGAGTCATCCGCTAGTCCACCATAGGTGACAGTTACTTTTGCATGAGATTTTCCAGATTCAGGTGTATCGAATTCCTGTTGTAAATCTACTGTTCTCATATCTTCAAAGCTTTGAATTTTCCGATACACTTGATCTAAAGGAGAGTTTTGAACAGAATTGGCATTTTGTTTCGACGTTTCTACTTGACCAGCTACAGAATTATGATTTTTAGTATTGATCTCATTCGACTGTTTTTGACCTATACATGCATTAAGTGAAAGTGCAATTGCACTTAGAAAAATTATTCTTTTTAACATTAAAATTTCTCATGAAATAAAAAAACAGCATGACAAGCATGCTGTTTTTTAGACCTTATTTATAGATAGATTTTGTTTCACAAATCAAATAATTTACCTGGATTCATAATCCCATTTGGATCAAATACTTGTTTGAGCGCTTTCATATATTCAATTTCTTCAGCTGAACGTGTGTACTCAAGATATGGCTTCTTCGTCATACCTACACCATGTTCCGCAGAAATTGAACCATCATACTTTTTCACAGTATCAAATACATACTTGTTCACCACCTGACATTTCGCAAAGAATTCATCTTTGGTTAAATTTTCAGGCTTTAAGATATTTAAGTGCAAGTTACCATCGCCAATATGACCAAACCAGCAGATTTCAAAGTCAGGATAATTGTCAGCAACAATTGCATCAATTTCTTTAATGAATGCAGGTACGTGTGTGATGAGCACTGAAATATCATTTTTGTATGGGATAAATGGTGCGATTGACTCAGAAATATCTTCACGCAGACGCCACAAGCTTTCTACTTGGTCTAAGCTTTGACTAAGCACGCCATCAAGTACCCAACCTTGTTCCATACAATGCTCAAAGATTTCCATTGCCTTGTCCATAATTGGCTCAAATGGCGCTTCAAACTCAAGCAATACATAGAATGGGCATTCAGTTTCAAATGGACGTTGCACGTGACCATTTGCCAATACTTTTTGCATCGCAAGTTCACCGAAGAACTCGAACGCAGTTAAATCAATTTTCGCTTGGAACGCGTGAAGAACTGGCATCACTGCATCAAAGTCAGGTACACCGAGCACCATTACTTGCAGATCTTGTGGTTGACGCTCAAGTTTAATTTCCGCTTCAGTCACTAAGCCTAACGTACCTTCACCACCAATAAATAAGTGTTGCAACGCATAACCTGTCGCATTCTTGATCATGCCTTTGTTTAAACGCAGCACATCACCTTTACCAGTGACTACAGTCAGACCGAGTACCCAGTTACGTGTCATACCGTATTTAATGACTTTA
The DNA here is from genome assembly GCF_056779735.1 of Acinetobacter sp. 24-47-67. NCBI lineage: Bacteria > Pseudomonadati > Pseudomonadota > Gammaproteobacteria > Moraxellales > Moraxellaceae > Acinetobacter > Acinetobacter sp. 24-47-67. Next base: position 97,290 of record NZ_JBWYIK010000002.1, on the reverse strand, counting down.
ATACCGCCAGCATTAGTACCGATGTTACCGCCGATTTGTGATGAACCAGCTGAAGCGAAATCAACTGGATAATACATACCTTGTTCTTCAGCATAGTTCTGAAGTTGCTCAGTCACCACACCTGCTTGTACACGCACCATACGGTCTGCTGGGAAGAATTCCAAAATTTGGTTCATCTTGTCCATGCTGACCACGATTTCACCGTTGGCAGCGACAGCCCCTGCAGAAAGACCAGTACGACCACCTGACGGTGTCACAGCAACATTAAATTGGTTTGCTAGTTTCACAATTGCCTGAACTTGTTCAGTCGTCGAAGGAAAAACGATGACTGATGGATTTGGATCAAAATGTTTAGTGTGATCGCGTCCCCAATTTTGTAGGCTGTCCGTATCAGTTTTGATACGGTTTTCACCAACAATTGACGTTAATTGAGTCAATAACTCTGGGGTTAAAGCAACTGGAGCATTCATCGTTTGCAGACCTAGCAAGAAAGATACAAGTTGTAGATTGCTTAAAAAACAAACCTTTAATCAAGATTTTAAAAGCGTATTTGTTAAGCGAATGTGAAGAAAATATCACCACGACTGGATGAGTCAATTTCACGATTGTGCATTATAAAGCATTTTCCCATGAAACCCCGATAAAATCAGACATTTTGCGAATGTTACTTAGATATGATGCAGTTAATTCAACCGCAGTTTGTCTGATAAGGACTATATCTTGCAAAAATATCCATAGCTCAAGTCATAAAGGAAATGTATATAGCACGCTCACGTATGCTATCATACTGCCACTAAATTTGGCCTTTGTAGCGGAGCCGTAATGAGCCAACATCTCTCTTTGCCTAAAGATAAAATTCGTTTCCTATTGTTAGAAGGCGTTCACCAAAACGCAATCGACACTTTGAATGCTGCTGGATACACCAACATCGACTATCGTAAAACTGCGCTTGAAGGTGAAGCGCTGAAAGAAGCGATTAAAGATGCTCACTTCATCGGTATTCGTTCGCGCACACAATTAACTGAAGAAGTTTTTGAAGCTGCGAATAAATTGATCGCGGTCGGTTGTTTCTGTATTGGTACAAACCAAGTGAACTTGAATGCTGCGATGAGCCGTGGTATTCCAGTGTTCAACGCACCATACTCAAATACTCGTTCTGTTGCTGAACTTGTATTAGCTGAAGCTATTCTTCTCCTTCGTCGTGTACCTGAAAAATCTACAGATACACATGCAGGTGGTTGGAACAAATCTGCAGTAGGTTCATTTGAAACACGCGGTAAAACTTTAGGTATTGTGGGTTACGGTTCAATTGGTTCACAACTTTCTGTACTTGCTGAAAGCATGGGTATGAAAGTGATTTACTTTGATACAGTAACAAAATTACCTTTAGGTAATGCTCGCCAAGTTGGATCAATGGGCGAACTTCTTGCCAATGCTGATGTTGTATCACTACACGTGCCAGATGTTCCTTCTACACGTAATTTCATGACCAAAGAGCAATTTGCTCAGATGAAACAAGGTTCAATCTTCATCAATGCTGCACGTGGTACATGTGTAGTAATTGAAGATTTAGCTGATGCTCTGAAATCAGGTCATTTGGCTGGTGCTGCTGTTGACGTATTCCCGAAAGAGCCTAAAGCGAACGGTGAAGAGTTTATCTCTCCACTACGTAATATCCCGAACGTGATTTTAACACCGCACGTGGGTGGTTCTACGATGGAAGCTCAAGCAAACATCGGTCTAGAAGTTGCAGAGAAATTCGTTGCTTACTCTGACAAAGGTATGACATTGTCAGCAGTTAACTTCCCTGAAATTGCGCTCCCATTGACTGAAGGTAAACACCGTTTACTTCACATTCACAAAAACATTCCAGGCGTGTTGTCTAAAATTAACAACCTGTTTGCTGAACACGGCATTAACATCTCAGGTCAGTCTCTTATGACCAAAGGTGATGTGGGTTATTTAGTCATGGACGTTGATGCTACAGCTTCTGCTGAAGCACTTGATACACTTCATAACGTAGAAGGTACAATCCGCGCTCGCGTATTGTTCTAATCTCTAATACGTTTGGAAAACCACAGCTTTTTCGAGCTGTGGTTTTTTTATGGTGTTTCATCTGAGTTGACGTAGGCTCCGCCAACTTAGATGAAAGATATCCCTTTCTAATCTAACCACCATACGTTTAAAACCATGTCTTTGTTAAAAATAAACCCGCAGTTACAAGCACTCGGTTTGTTATTGATCGCCATGATCAGTCTACAAAGTAGTGGTTCATTAGCAAAAGTTTTGTTTGAACAATTCCCGATCATTACTGTGTCAGCTCTACGTCTGACATTTAGTGCTGTGATTTTGGCGCTTATTTTTCAAGTTTGGAAAATTCAATTTAAACAAATTAAATGGACAGCCATTGTCAGTTATGGTGTCGCATTAGCTGGCATGAATATGTTGTTCTATCTTGCCATTGATCGTCTTCCACTCGGTTTAGCAGTTTCATTTGAATTTATTGGTCCACTCAGTGTGGCCTTATATTATGCGCGTCAAAAGTTTGATTTTATTTGGGTTAGTTTGGCCATTATTGGACTGATCCTTTTATTTCCCTTTGACCAAGCCAAACAACCTTTGGATTTACTTGGTGTATTTTTTGCGTTGGCAGCTGGCGCATGTTGGGCACTTTATATTATTGCTGGTCAGCGGCCTTCGGGAGTTTCAGGTAATCACACCGTATGTTTAGGCATGTTTGTTGGAAGTATCATTCTCATGCCGATCGCCCTCAGTATCGGCTTGCCAGCAAGCGTATTTGAAATTAATCATCTAATGTTATTCATCACTTTAGCGATACTCGCCAGTGCTTTACCCTTTACTTTAGAAATGATTGCACTACGAAATCTAACAGCATTAAGTTTCGGTACCCTGATGAGTATTGAACCAGCTGTTGCCGCATTATCTGGTTTTGTATTTTTGGGTGAGCAATTGTTATGGAATCAATGGCTAGCATTGTTTACCATCATTTGTGCCTCAATTGGCTGCACCTATACCACTCAACACGCCAAACAAAAATGATCTCATACTTAATTTAAACTACATTTTCCATGATGGATTTAAGCACTGTGGTCATCATAATAATGTTAAAATTTGAGCAGTCTCACTCTTTTTAATTCGGCTTCGTTTTCCCAATGCCAAATGCTCAACTCACTGCCGTGCTGTTCATGGTCTTATCCATGATCGCCTATCAAATTAGTGCATCCTTCGCAAAGCAACTTTTTGAAGTTTTAGATCCATTTACTGTGGTCACTTTACGTCTATGCTTTGCATCAATTATGGTTGTATTGATGTTCCGTTCATGGAAAATTCTTCGTCGCCTTCCTTACTTAAAATGGAAAGATCTTCTCTTTTATAGTGGTTCAGTCGCTTTGATGAATGTCTTGTTTTATGCATCATTAGGAAAACTACCACAAGGGATTGCAGTAGGACTTGAGTTCTTAGGACCACTCACCTTGGCTTTACTATCAATTCAACAACGAAGTGATTACATTTGGGTCATCCTGGCAATTTTCGGTGTAGCACTGATGGTGCCTTGGCAAGATGCCAATGCGACTAACTTTTCATATCTTGGTGCTGCTATGGCCATTGGTGCAGGCATTTGTTGGGCATTCTATATTTATTTTGGACAGAAAGTCGTTCGGCAGAATATCGGCATGCATGCTCTCAGCATTGCAATCGTCCTCTCAGCGTTGACATTATTACCGATCAGTATGGTTCATAATCCATACGCATTAGTTCAATTTGAATATTGGTCACAAGCCATCGTCATTGCGCTTTTGGCTACAGCCATTCCCTATGCATTGGATTTATTGGCATTAAAGAATTTAAGTAAAATGTCTTATGGAACGCTATCAAGTTTGTCACCAGCATTAGGTGCATTGACAGGTTGGTTACTGTTGAATGAACACATTACCTTATTACAAGCCGTTGCTTTGGGTTGTATTATGATTGCATCAATTGGTGTTACTTATCGCGCTGCTAGAATGAAATCACATGGTATAGAAACATAAAAAAAGATGGCACATGCCATCTTTTTTATCATGGGATTAAACCAAGCTGTCTTTATCTAATTTCTTATATTTCTTATATTCAGTTTGATATTTTTTAGCCAAACTCTCTTTTTGTTTATCCTCTAGAATTTTTCCTGCTTGCTGAAAAAAACCATGCTCTTCTTCTTCAAGATGATGATGAACGGTTTCTGACAATTTTTTCGCGATGGCTAACCATCCTGGATTACTGAATTCAGTTTCGGTGAGTTGCTCAAGTAATTCGTCCATTTCATGATGTTCAGCTAATGCATGACGCGTAATATTCAAACCTGAATCGGTCATCATCAGTGGAATATAGAAGTATCGGTCTTCTGCCACTGCATGAGCAAACAATTCATTTTTTAGCTGCTCAAATAATGTTCGGCGTTCTGGCGTATCCCCTGAAGTTTGAACCAGCTTCTCAGCAAGTTCACGTTGAACATCATGACTTTCACGTAAAGCTTCAAAAATATTCATCTTGTTATCCTGTCTTATAAATATGATTTGAAAAAAGAAAAACTTGAATGATCTTCAAAACACTCAACTTACTATAAGAGCTTAGGCGATAACTTCGAGATAGGTTTAAGAAGCGATTTGTATAAAAAAGTTTAATGTTGAGAATGGTTTACATTAAGAACATCTGATAACTTAATCGAACAATTAAAATAGATACTAGAATTAAAAACAGAATACGAATAAAACCGCTACCGTATTTAAGCGCCAATTTCACCCCCACAATCGAACCAATCATATTAGCAACAGCCATCATGGCACCCACTGCAAATAAAATGTGGCCTGCAGGAATAAAGAATGTAAGAGCGGCTAAATTGGTCATCACATTACCAATCTTGGCCAAAGCTGCTGCATGCAAAAAATCGACTTGTAAATATCGAATAAAATAAAAAATAAAAAAACTTCCCGTTCCCGGACCGAATAATCCATCATAAAACCCAATCGCCAAACTTCCTATTCCAGCCAAGATCAGAATTTTAGTGTTTACCGTTTGTGCAATATGAACTTGCCCAAACTCCTTCTTTGACAATGTGTAAATTGCCATCACAATCAGCATCACCAAGACAAAGGGCTGCAAGATTGATTTCGGAATCATGGAAACACTGGCAGCTCCCGCAAAAGAACTGATGGCAGCACATATCGCCACCACTAGTAATAACTTCCATTCAAACTTAACTTTTTTAGCGAAAGTCCACGCGGATGTTGCTGTTCCAACAACCGCAGCTAGCTTATTGGTGCCAAATAATGTTGCTGGCGCCATATGAGGAAAAGCACTCATCAATGCTGGAATCTGAATGAGACCACCACCACCGACTGCTGCATCAATCGCGCCTGCGCAAAATGCAAAAAAAATCAGGCTGAGGATGATGTCTAATTCCATAATTGAGTTCGCTTATAAATTTAATACACGTTTAGGAACTAGACGTTTTTTATCAGTAATTTCAGCTAAACCTAAACACTTTTTTTCATCAAATACGAGGACTTGAGATTCGGCAGGATGATCAATATTACTTTCCATCCCACGACAGAAATATTCTGCACGACCTTCTGGTACTTGAACCTTTGGAAAATGATCGACAGGCGCATAAGCAGGTAACAACAATGCTTCACGTTGTTGTTCAGTTAGACTTTCTAAGTATTCAATGGTGTACTCTGGCACAATACCAAAATGTCCAGTTTGAATACGATGTAAATATGTTAAGTGCCCATAACTTCCTAAAGCTTGAGCAATATCCTCTCCCAATACTCGGATATACGTTCCTTTTGAGCATGTCACATCCAAAGTAATTGAATCTTGAGTGAAAGACATTAGTTCAATCGCGAAAATATGAATTGGACGAGCCTCACGTTCGATTTCAATTCCTTTACGTGCCAGCTCGTACAAAGGACGACCTTCTTTCTTTAAAGCAGAATACATTGGAGGAACTTGTTGAATGTCTCCAACGAATTGCTGAATCACGCTTTGAATTTTATCTTCGTTAAGTTCAATCGGTTGTGCCTCGAGCAAAACTTCACCCTCGACATCACCTGTAGTTGTACTATTTCCCAATTGAATCGTCGTTTGATAACGTTTAGTAGATTCCAGTAAAAAGTGTGAAAACTTGGTCGCTTCACCTAAGCAAATCGGGAGTAAGCCTGATGCTAATGGATCTAAAGCGCCAGTATGACCACCTTTTTCAGCACGATAGAGCCAACGCACTTTTTGCAATGCTGCATTTGAGCTAATCCCCAAAGGTTTGTTGAGTAGAAATACACCACTTATATGACGTCGAGTAATTTTTGGAGATTTAGCAGACATTAGATAATATTCAGATCAGTAAAATACTGCTATTTTATCAAATCCATTTATCGAATATTGATTAAATTTTTATGCATAAAATGTGACATTTGTGGCAAATTATTCTACACCATTAATAATAACTAAATGATTTCATAGGATGTGAAATGAATTCAAAAGCTAAATTGAAAATTACTCTGCTGATTGTGGCCTGTCTGGTCGTTTTATTTCTTCTCTTTCAATGGTTGAAACCTGACTCAGCTGAATCTGTTGAAAACTCACAACGAGCAGCACAAGATGCCGAAATTCAATCAGAAAATATGGCGCTACAACAAAGTACAACCGTGAATGGTTCTAGCTTTGCAAGTAAAAGTCAGCAAGATATTCAAATCAATTGTCAAATCCAAACCGATAATGCCAACCGTTTGATTGTGAATGAAAATACTAAGAACTGTTTTGAGTTTTTTATTACCCAATACGGTGAAAAAGAGATTCCGCAAATCAAGGCTGATTTTATTAAATTTGCTCAAAGCACCTATCAAGAACCATTACTAGGTCAACTGACAGATTTATGGTCACGTTATGTTCAATATCGTGAAAAAATGGGAGACCTAACACCACCAAACCATGACAAAGAAAGTGCGCAGTATTACAAAGCTATTTTTAATCAGATGAAATCATTACGTAAACAATTTTTTTCAGACTATGAAATTGAAGGTTTATTTGGTATCGAAGATGAATATCATGATTATACCTTGGCTCGCATGAGTGTCATGGAAGATAAAAATTTATCTGAAAAACAAAAAGCCGATAAATTAAAAGAACTGTTCAATGATCTACCTGAAGATTGGAAAGAAAATTTAAAACAACTTTCTCAACTCGAAGATCTTCGTCAATTAACTGCAGAAATTAAAGCTCGTGGTGGTAGTGCAGAAGAAATTCGTCAAATGCGTCTCAGCTTAGTGGGTCCTGAAGCAACACAACGTCTAGAAAATCTTGATGGACAGCGCTCAAATTGGAAAAGCAAGGTCAATCAATATTTATCTGAACGTGACAGCATTGTAAAAAGTAATATGAGCCCTAGTGCAAAGCAGGAAGCTGTACAACGCCTCCGTTCTCAACATTTTAATAATTCACAAGAGCAACTTCGGGTAGAAACATTCGAGCAAGTTCATGATCAAGGCGGTCAACTTCCTTTTGCCGATTAATCTTTTCAAGGAACACATTCATTCACAGGGAAGAACGATGAAAAACTTAAAACTTAAATTGATACCTACGACGTTAGCATTCGTCACAACGCTATGCTTATCAAGCTCATTCACTGCCCACGCAGGTCCGGGATTACTCGAAGTAAATGAGACAAAGATGGGTAGTTATGCAAAAACCAAATATCCTATTGTGATGACACACGGTTGGTTAGGCTGGTCTCGCATAGGCAATGAAACATTTAATATTGACTATTGGTATCAAATCTTACCTGATCTATCGCGCAATGGTGCACGCGTTTTTGCAGCACAACTCTCACCTGCTCATACGACTGAATTTCGAGGAGAACAATTAATTTCTCAGGTTGAAGAAGTAATTGCGATCACTGGGCAGAAAAAGGTCAACCTGATTGGTCATTCGCACGGCGGACCGACTGCGCGTTATGTTGCAGCAGTAAAACCCGACTATGTTGCTTCTGTTACTGGTGTAGGAGGGACTTTCAGAGGTTCTATGGTCGCAGATAAAATTCAAAATAATGAAGCAACTCGAACAATATTTAATATTTTAGGGGATTACATCATTCCCCCATTAATTGCTTATGCACAAGGTCGTCCTGATATGCCGATCAGCTTTGATGCTTCGATGAAATCATTAACTGAAACAGGCTCTGCTGCATTTAATGAACGTTTTCCAACAAAAGCTCTCGCGTCAAGTTGTACTCGTTTAGGCAACCCAATAGACAACGGAATCTTTTATTATTCTTGGACTGGTGTTGCACAAACCACCAACCTCTTAGATATCGATACCATTTTAATGCAGCTAGGACCTTTAGCGTATGGCAATAAAGATAATGATGGCATGGTTGGGCGCTGTAGCACGCATATTGGAAGTGTAATTCGTGATGATTACAAACTAAATCATACCGATTTAGCTAATATGATGTTCGGTCTCAAAGGTTTATTTGCCCCAGATCCTATTTCACTTTATCGCCAGCATGCCAATCGTTTGAAACTGACAGGACTCTAGACGCACAAAATAGCGCAGTTAAATGGAAAGCTATTCATCAGAATAGCTTTTCCGACCATCAGCGACTCTCGACAAAATTTAAATAATGCTTTTTGAACACATTTGCTAATGATTAAATCCTTTAATTATTTAAACTTTTGATTCTTTTTTGCTTTTTATATGTTAATTCGGCAAGCTAAATTGGCATTTTTTGTATCTTGTTGCATTCAATAACATCTTTTAAGGTCTTCTGTATGTTCATCTGGAAGAACATCATAGATTCACTAAAAAACTAGGAATAATAATGAAAATAAAACACATTCTAGGCTCGCTGGTGACAGCGCTATGTCTAACATCTACGACAACTTATGCTACTCAAGCTCAACAGATCAAAGTCTCAAGTGTCAAATCTGATTATGCCAAAACGAAATATCCTATTGTATTCGCTCATGGAATGGTTGGATTTATACGTTTGGGCACTGAAAGTCTAGGCATGGATTACTGGTATCAAATTTTACCTGATCTAGCAAGAAACGGTGCAAACACATGGGCGGCTAGAATGTCTCCTTTCAATTCTTCTGAAGTCCGAGGTGAACAATATGTTCAACAACTTGAAGAAGTCATGGCGATTACTGGTGCTGACAAACTCAATCTGATTGGTCATAGTCATGGTGTAAACTCTGTTCGTTATGCCGCAGGTGTAATGCCTGAACATGTTGCATCGGTGATGACTGTAGCCGGTGCCAACAAAGGCACAATCATCGCGTCAGATGTATTAAAAATCGCAGATAAAACAGGAACATCAGAGCTACTGAATGTTCTCATCAGCACTTTTGGTAAAGTCATTATGTGGGCGCAAGGTCTTCCTGCTGATACGTTCCCACATGATGCGATGGCCGCTGGTGTGAGTACATCTGTTGAAGGAACTGCCTTGTTTAATCAAAAATTCCCTCTCGGTTTACCATTAACCCACTGTGGCGAAGGTGCTTATCAAGAAAAAGGAATTCATTTATATTCAATGACAGGAAACAAGCCTTTTACGAATGCCTTGGATCTAGGTGACCCTGTCATGGTTCTACTTGACCGTTTGTCGGTTCATAAAGCAGGAAAAAATGATGGCATCGTTCCAGTTTGTAGTGCCCATTTTGGTAAAACTATTCGTGATGACTTTCCGTGGAATCATTTAGATGAGGTGAACTTGCTGTTCGGAATTAAAGGACTTTTTGCTCCTGACCCAGTTGCAGTTTATAGACAGCACGCCAACCGCCTTAAATTACAAGGACTTTAAATCTCTAGCTCTTTAATTGAGCAATTGCTTTCAAATTCATTAAGCTGGATTTGAAAGCAGATTCAAATCTTCATCAAGATAGTTCATTGATCAAATCTACCTCTCTTTTTTAACCTTAAAAATTTACCATTCATCTATTCGATATTTAAAATGTGATTTACATCACTATAATCAATTTAACTCTAGGATTAGGGTTTGATAATAAAAAGTTGAGGATGATGATGAAATACAACAAAATTATGGCGTGCCTACTTACGTCTGCAGCTTGCTTAACGACTCAATTATCTAATGCTTCTGCATTAGAAGTGAAACCTGTGACCTCGACACTTGGCAAATACAATACCTACGCAAAAACTAAATACCCAATCGTATTTGCACACGGACTAACAGGATTTGTCCGTCTTGGTACAGAGAGCTTTGGTTTAGATTATTGGCACCAAATCCTGCCAGATCTAGCGCGTAATGGTGCCAATGTCTGGCCTACACGAGTATCTCCATTCAACTCCAACGAAATTCGTGGAGAGCAATTGCTTCAACAAGTTGAAGATATTTTAGCCATTAGTGGTGCACAAAAAGTGAACTTAATTGGGCATAGTCAAGGTGGACCATCAATACGTTATATTGGTGGAACAATTCCTGAACATGTGGCATCCATGACCACTGTCGCTGGTGTGAATAAAGGATCACCTATGGCAGACTTTATCTTGCGTTCAGAAGGAACAGGACTTGATACTGTGCTTGCGACAGCGATGAATTTTGTCTCGGGAGCAATTGTTTGGGCACAAGGATTAAATGCGAAAAGCCTGCCACATGATTCGCTTGCCTCGGCTAAAAGTTTATCTACAGCAGGCTCATTAGCATTTACAGAACGTTTCCCTGCGGGTGTACCAACCACAAAATGTGGTGAGGGTGCATATCAAGTCAATGGCATGCGTATGTATTCATTTACTGGTAATACACCGTTTACCAATGCCCTTGATCCATCGGATTATGCAATGCAAGCGGCATCTTTCATTGTATCTAAGGAAGGTGCAAATGATGGTTTAGTCCCAGTTTGCAGTGCTCGCTTCGGACAAACGATTCGGGATGATTACCGTTGGAATCATTTAGATGAGGTCAATCAAATGATGGGGATGACTAGCATTTTTGCAGCAGATCCAGTATCGGTTTATCGACAACACGCAAATCGTTTGAAACTTCAAGGACTATAATCTTCTCAAGCCTCCATACGTTCATCACGAAATTATGGAGGCTTATCTTAAAAATCGTTCCCTAAAATTTAAATCCACTTTTCTTTCCTCTTGCTTCGCTATACTCTTATTGTGACAACGGAAATTGTCGAGTATTTCAATCCATCTAAGGAATAGAGATGAGAAAATTTATTTTGGGGACATGCCTCTCTTTCGCATGTTTAATTGGCACGAGTTACGCTGCTACAGCACCTGAACAAGTGACTTCAAAATTTCAAACTACTTATGCAAAAACCCAGTATCCAATCGTATTTAGTCACGGAATGTCTGGTTTTATCCGTATTGGCACTGATCCACTCGGTGTAGATTATTGGTATCAAATTTTACCTGATCTCGCCCGTAACGGTGCAAATGTATGGGCTTCCCGTGTATCGCCATTTAACTCATCAGAAATTCGGGGTGAGCAACTTTTACATCAAGTCGAAGAAGTCATTGCACTCACTGGATCGCCTAAGGTCAATCTAATCGGTCACTCTCACGGCGGGCCCACAATTCGATATGTCGCAGGTGTAAGACCTGAATTAGTCGCATCAATGACAGCGATTGGGGCGCCACATCAAGGCTCACCAGTGTCTGATTTTATATTAAAAATTCGTGATACAGCACCAATCCTTGAAACACCTATTGTGGCTGTAGTCAATCTACTGTCTAAAGCTATTATCTGGGCACAGGGACTTGATCCAGCATCCTTCCCTCATGACTCACTTGCGGGAGCCAATAGTTTGAGCTTAGCAGGATCAGCAATATTTAATCAAAAATATCCTATAGGCGTTCCTCAAAACTCATGCTCTGAAGGTTTATATCGTGAACAAGGAATATATAACTATTCCTTTACGGGTATCGGAACGGTCACAAACCCACTTGATGTAGACTCAGCTTTAAAAATTACCAGTTTATTAATTGATGGTGGTCAAGAGAATGATGGTCTAGTTTCACGCTGTAGTGCGAAATTCGGTAAAACCATCCGTGATGATCTCAATTGGAATCATCTAGATGAAGTCAATCAAGTGCTTGGTTTAAAAAGTGTCTTTGCGCCAGATCCAGTCTCGATGTATCGTCAACATGCAAATCGCCTTAAACAACAAGGTCTGTAATATATTTTTTTGTCTGCACTCATCTCTAGATGGGTCCAGACTGTTTAAATAGCCCTCATTAGCATGACATATCTATCCTATAAATGAGTCACCCATCCAATTTATATCAATAAATTTGCACTTTATCTCTTTTTTATAGACTTAAGTCACAATTTTAGTATCTTAAATTATGGCGATGGATATCGTCTGAATCATAAAAATAAACGAATCACTGAATGAGTATCGAAAATGAAACTAAAAAAAATAGTCATGAGCCTATGCATAGGTTCATGTTTTCTTCCTGTTGCACAAGCCTCAACGCAAATTAAAGATTTAGCCGTTAACCATACCGTCAAAATACCTAAATCAAATTATGCACAAACCCAATACCCTATTGTGCTTGCCCATGGCTTATTTGGCTTTGGTAGTATGGTCGGTGTTGACTACTTTTATCAGATCACTCCTGATCTTGCTCGAAATGGTGCAAACATCTGGCAAACACGTGTTTCAACGATGAACTCAAGTGAAGTGCGAGGCGAACAAGCATTGAGTCAAGTTGAAGAGATACTTGCCATTACCGGCAAGCAAAAAGTGAATTTAATCGGACATAGTCATGGTGGTCAGACTGTTCGATATATTGCAGATGTTATACCTGATCATGTCGCATCTGTTACGACAATTGCTTCTGGAAATCAAGGAGCAAGAATGGCTGATATACTAGAAGGTGTTCTGGTAGGTAATATTTTAGAAGCACCTGCTCGCGCGATTTTTGACAATATGGTATCGCCAGTGATTACATTCGCATCTGGTCTTGATCCAAAAGTCTTTCCTTATGATGCTAAAGCAGCCCTACAAAGTTTAGGAACGAAAGAATCACTCAAATTTAGTCAGAATTTTCCAAATGGTGTACCTACAACCCAATGTGGTGAAGGGGCTTATCGTGTCAACAATACTCATTATTATTCATTTATGGGTAACTCTCCATTTAATACCGCTTTAGATCCATCTGATTATGGCATGTTAACTTCTTCTCTTTTGGCTGAAAAAGATGGAGATGGAATTGTAGGGCGTTGCTCTGCTCGATTTGGCAAGGTCATTCGTGATAATTATAAATGGAATCATTTAGATGAAATTAACCATCTACTTGGTTTAAAAAGCATTTTTGCACCAAGTGCTGTAGATGTTTATCGTCAGCATGCAAATCGACTTAAACTCCAAGGGCTATAAAACCTAAACACAAAGGGTGAATTTTTCACCCTTTGTGTTTAGTTTAATAATGATCAAATTTTAGTCGGATTTATCTTATTTTTGTTTAGTTTTTCTTTACAATATTTTTTGACAATAAATATTGTCTTTTTAAGGAAGAAAAAATGAAAACAAAAAAAATGATCCCAGCACTTCTGCTAAGTCTGGTAGGATTATCTCAACTTACATATGCTTCCGGCCTGATCGATGTCGAAGCTAAATACGTAAATACCAATTATGCGCAAACTAAGTACCCTATTGTAATGGCCCATGGCTTTGCATTAGGTTTTAGCCGCATTGGTACAGAACATTTCGGTTTAGATCAGTTCTATCAAATTACCCCTGACCTCGCACGAAATGGTGCACGTGTTTTTGTCGCTCAAATGTCTCCTGTCTAATCAACTGTGGTTCGTGGTGAGCAACTGTTACAACAAGTAGAAACAGCTTTAGCTATTACGGGTAAAGACAAGGTCAATTTGATCGGCCATAGTCATGGAGGACCTACTGTACGTTACGTTGAAGCCATTGCTCCTGAGAAAGTTGCTTCTCTAACTGCTGTTGCAGGCAGTATTAAGGGCTCTCCCCTAGGAGATACTTTCGTAAATAGTAAAGTGCTTAATAGTGTAGCAAAATTAGTTATTGGTGATATTTTGGCACCTGCAATTTCAATTATGGAAGGTAATCCAAGTCTTAGCGTTAATTACGAACAATCCATGTATGATCTTTCTGTAAAAGGTTCTTTAGAATTTAATCAAAAGTTCCCTTCTGCTGCGATCCCGAAAGACTGTAATTCTAACGGTTCATCACAAACGGCTAACGGCGTATATCATTATTCTTGGATTGGTTCTTCAAAGGTGACCAATGTTCTCGATATTTTAGATACCGCAATTGTTGTCTTAGGGACAGCGATTATGCCTAATGAACGCAATCACGATGGTCTCGTGCCTATTTGTAGTGCTAAATACGGCAAAGTAATTCGTGATAATTACAACTTAAATCATTTTGATGAAGTCAATCAAATACTTGGGCTTAAAGGCTTCTTTGCTCCTGATCCAGTATCAATCTTTAGACAACATGCCAATCGTTTGAAGATTCAAGGTTTGTAAGTTTTGATCATAAAAAATGCGCCAAAAGGCGCATTTTTTTGCTTCGAAGCAAGGCTAAAATTAACCTTGTTTACGAGCTGGTAACTTTTCACGAATACGTGCAGCTTTACCAGAAAGTTCACGTAGGTAATAAAGTTTAGCACGACGAACGTCACCACGACGTTTAACTTCGATTTTAGCTACGATTGGTGAATGAGTTTGGAAAACACGCTCAACACCAACACCGCTAGAAATTTTACGTACTGTGAACGCAGAGTTCAAACCACGGTTTTTCTTAGCGATTACAACGCCTTCGAACGCTTGTAAACGTTCACGGTCGCCTTCTTTTACTTTTACTTGGACAACTACTGTGTCACCTGGTGCAAAAGCTGGGATGTCTTGTTTAAGCTGAGCATTTTCTACAGCTTGTACTAAAGGATGCTTACCGCTCATGGGGTATCTCCAATATGTGTGGGTCAGAAGAGGTCTGATATCCACTGGGGCTAGAGGCTAAGGCGCATAGACCCGATTGACTTTCCCTTTATGCTTGACCGCTTCAATGCATAAAGAGCCTATTTAATACTTCAAGCAATATGCTTGAGGTCATATTTGCTTAAATAAATCTAAAAGATTTATTTTTGCGAATCTTTGAGCCATTTCTTTTGCTGCTTAGTCAACTCAACTTTTTCAACCAATTCAGGTCGACGTTCAAGCGTTCGTTGATAGCGCTGCAAAAAACGCCATTTTTCAATATTTGCATGATGACCTGATTTTAGTACCTCAGGCACATCCAAACCTTCAAAATGATCAGGCTTTGTATATTGCGGACAGTCGAGTAAACCATCTACAAATGAGTCTTGAACGTGTGATTGTTCATCAGACATTGCACCCGGAAGTCTCCGAATAATACTGTCCAATAAAACCATCGCAGGCAGTTCTCCCCCAGATAAAACGTAATCCCCTATGGACCATTCCTGATCAACATATTTTTGGATCAAACGCTCATCAACACCTTCATAACGACCACACAATACAATTAATCCGTCATATTGCACGAAATCTTGTACTGAAGGTTCATTTAAGGTTTTACCTTGTGGCGACATATACACCACAGGTACATGAACAGCACCTGCTTGCGTTGCAAGCTCTTTGGCACGATGAATTGCTTTTGCCAATGGCTCAGCCATCATCACCATACCAGGACCACCACCAAATGGACGCTCATCCACTCGTTTGTAGTTCCCTGTTGCAAAATCACGAGGATTAATACAATGAATTTGCATTAAATCGCGTTTCGCTGCGCGACCGCTAATACCAAAACTTGTAATCGCTTCAAACATTTCAGGAAAAAGCGTAATGACTGCAAAAAACATCGCAGACTCCCGTATTTCCGAAAATATTAGTAATCTACGCCCCAATTGACATAGATACGACCAGTTTCGAGATCAACGCGTTGCACCACATCTTTATGCCATGGAATCATTCGCTCTTCGCCATCGACACTGTCAGCAGTTGCGCGAACTACCATCACATCGTTAGCACCTGTTTCAAACAACTCGTGGATTTGACCAAGATTGACTTCTTGCTCTTCATCATCAAGACCTAACACTGTTAGACCCTTTAGATCAGACCAATAATACTCGTCCACGCCTGGTTGAGGCAGTTGCGATTTAGAAATCCAGATATTTGCGCCAACTAAATTGTCTGCTGCAGTACGATCACTCACACCTTTCAGCGAAACAACTAAGCCTTTACCATGTGGCTTCCAACGTTTCACATCTACAATTTGCCAACCTGCTTTGGTCTCGATGTACCAAGGCAGATAGTCAAATATGTTGCTCATAGGTTCTGTATTGGAATAGACCCAGAGCCACCCATTTAATCCATAAGCTGAACGTAGCTGTCCAATCTGAATACGATCTTCGGGAACATTCTGTGTTGGTGTCATGGGCTAGCTTCTACCGTATTAAACAGCAGCTGCAGCTTTTTTAGCTTGAGCAGCTAATGAAGCAACACGTTCAGAAGGTTGAGCACCTTGAGCAACCCAGTGAGCGAAACGATCAGCATCTAAACGAAGTTTTTCTGCTTTACCTTGAGCTGTAGGGTTGAAGAAACCGATACGTTCGATAAAACGACCGTCACGTGCATTACGGCTATCAGTCACGATGATTTGATAGAACGGACGTTTTTTAGCACCACCGCGTGCAAGACGAATAACAACCATGATAGAACCTTATAGTTTTTACGGATTATCCCTGCACCGACCATCGATACATTTCAAACCCCTTTCATAGAGGGCAGTATTTTACGTGAACTTTGATCCGATTGAAAGCTCAAAAATTATTTATCCACATTTTTGAATTTAAATTTATTTTCCATCCCAGTTTGTACTTGAAGAAGGTGTACAAGAAGCTGCTTTCACCCAACATTTTTCATTGGCTTCATTTATGACAAAGTGACCATCTGTTTGCATCAATTTTCCACTCACAGGCACTGCACTCAACACCCAGCTGTTGTTGGTTACATCTGATATACCAACCGTATAGACAGGATCATAATGCGGAACTTCAACTCGATTTTGCGCATTGGTCTGAAATCCCAATTCAGCCAACGTGACTGCTTTGCCATCCGATTTAATATAACTGTAATTCGCAACCTGATAGTGCTGAAGTCGAGCTGCAATATCTGCCAATGTGGTTTTTACTTCGACACGTTTAGTTTTACGAACATATTCTTGGTAGGACGGATAGGCAATCATGGCTAAAATTCCAATGATGACCACTGCAATCATGATCTCTACTAAAGTAAATCCTGAATTACCATTGTTTTGCATTTGCACCACATCCTGTATATGCATTGACTTCTTTTAAGTCATTTTCCACCAAATATTCTGTTTTACAACGAATACCCTGACTCGTCGCCAAAAACGCATCATAGTCTGTCTGCGTTGGTACAGCTCGAATCCCCCATGCCCGTCCCAAGCCCTGATCTGAACTTAATAAGGTTTTAGGTGTTTTTTCACTGATATCGGCAATACTAATCACATATTTTGGTTTCTTCGCATCAGGCAGGGAAATACTCGTCATTGATGTATCTTGATCGTAAATATACTTCGCATCAAAACCTCGATAGGAAAAACTGCGACTTTTATAGCGTTCAAGTTGTTCAATAATTTTGGATACTTCTTGCTGAGCCTGTGCAGCAGCATTACGTTTTAAATAACTTTGGTATGATGGCACTGCGATTGTCATCAATATGGCAATTATCACTACAACAACCATCAACTCAATCAGCGTAAAACCTTTTTGATTCATGGTAACCACCTACTGACGCTCAAACCAGTTATAAGCTTTCAGCACTTTGGTTGTGATGTAGTTGGTATAACCACCGCCCAGCAAAGTCGTTTTCTTTTTACCATTCTGGACAATAGGTACGCTGTTTAGCTTACTAATCCCATCAGACTTAGTGTCTGAGATTTCTGCCACAATTTTATTTTGAAGATTAAACGTTGATCCAGCATCTCCACAAACACCATACGGCAAGCAAAGCTTTAAGGTACGACTTGCTCCTTTAATGCCCCCAGTACATTGGTTCGGTTGTTGTGACGATGCATCATTTGGATTGTATAAAGACACATATAAATCTGAATGACTTGGACTATTTGCGATCGCAATATAACCATTTAATGCTTTAACTGTACCAGTATTCGCTGTTTCGTTTTTAGCCGTTGTTCGTTGCAACACATAGAACCAACCACGCTTATTACGGTTCATCAGATGTGGCACTGTTGTACCTGATAAATTAGACCATGCAGTTAAATGAGCTTCGGTAAGGTTTTGTGTTTTAGCAAAATTCGCTTGAAACAAATTCGGTTGTGCCAAGTCATAATCATGTAACACATAGACTCGATTGTCATAAATATTGCTGGTATTTAATGGAAAGCTGCGATTTCCTGACGCAATACTCACCGCACCAAATCGCTCACCATTCAGATCATGGATGGTCAAAGCAGGCATTTCATAAAAACGTTGGTGATACGTACTAAAATCAGCAAGACGTGTCACTCGTCCAAACGCGGTTGTATTCGTTCCAAGACGATTATTGAGATCGACGCGCCACACTTGCCCACCTAAATCACCAAAATATAGGTGATCGATCAAACCATCCGTATTGCGGTCAAATGCTTTAATTTGACTGACCACACTATATTTCATCTCAGCATGCTTAACATCAACACTGGTTTGATTCGATTGGTTGCCATAGCGTGCATTCCACAATAATTCGCCCGTTTCAGCATCAAAAATATAGACGCCCGCCCCTTGATTAGCTCGTTGACCAGTTAATGCAGATTGAGGCTGATAACCATCCGTTTCATAGGCCATATCATAGCCACCACCCACAATCATGACCGTTTTAACTTTGCCGTCAAAACGAATTTTAGCAATGGTAGGTTTAGACCAACTATATCCCATAGCTTTTAAGGCATCTGATTGATTTGTGCCACTCACTGATGTTGATTTACTCTTTATCGTTCCAGAACTTGGATCAACATGGAAAAGTAATTCAGGTTGGTTCGGATTTTTCATATCCAAGGCATAATAACTACGCCCACCCATGCGCATACCACCATAAATGTTGGCTTTCGCAGCAATAAACTTATTGTTGTTCTGATCAATCTTATATTGAACATCTGAAGTCCATGATCCATCCATGCCATAAATAGGATGCGCAGATGACAATAATGTATTGGACTGTTCAAGTAACGCGTCTCGTCGACTTGGATCTTGAACCATTTCATGAGCTAAGAAACTAAATGCCTCTTCACCAGTTTCTTGATCCACAACATGCAATAATCCTTGCATCGTCCCAAATACCACGTAATCTTTTCGATGAGTCGCATTACGGGTATTCGCTAAAATGGTACCAGACCCCGCGTTATATTTTGCTTCGAGCGTCACCAACAATGGTTCCGAGTGAACAACGCCTCCCATTTGCTGCATCACCTTAAGATCTTTAACCTTATTTAGATCATTCCAAATGTATCCAGCAGGTAAGCTACTTAAGTAGTTTTTATCAAGTCGATAACCCAAAGCCGACAGTAAATAGGGTTGATATACATTTTGTCGCCACCCCGACTTGGTTGAATCAATATAGGTCGCGGCTAGCACATTCTGTGTCGTTAATTTCGTCAGTTGTCCATTCTCAGAACCTACCAATCGTTTTGCTTGATCACCCGTTGTGGCAATCGTTGCATTGGTGAATAACGGACGCGTTTTTATTTTGTCTGTAGCAGTAACACCTGCTAGTGGTGAAGGTGTGGCAATCCGAGAGAACACGCCCCCTTGAATTGCACTCAAACCATCATCTATTCCAGTATTGTTCCAAAAATCCTGCGTATTGGTTCGTATTGCACCTGATCGATCAAGTACCTCTTTCCCCGCACGATCAATCATCACAGCTTGAGCGTTAATACTGTATTTCTTTAAGTTCCCTAACCATAATTGATGTGTGGAAGCCAATACCGAATTTGCTGTGCTCACCTGTGGTTGAAACTGCGGTGCGAACACATAAGGATATGCTGAACTTGTTGATAAACGGTCAAATGGCACCACATAAGTACCAAAACTAGCAGCCTCAAAGTTACCATGAGAGACGGCAACCAAGAAGGTATTCAATGCATTCTGAATATCTTCACCAGAAGTCGCTTGGGTATACCCCCCAATTTCTTGGCGAGTCCCGTAAGTATCCCCTTTACCAATCACATTCCCCAACTGTTTTAATGCTTGAGCATTCATACTATTGGAAATGTCATTTCCAGAACCTGTATAGCTACTATCAAATGTACAATGATCGTATAGCCCGTCATTGTCATAATCACGGCAGGTTTCTCGTGGATGCTTTTGGAATAAGGGACCAAAACCTACAGTAGATGTATAAACACGCTTCTGATTCGCATCGCTGGTCATCTGCGTTTGATTTGCCAAACGCTGAACCATCTTACCTACGCAAGCCCATGAACTACGGTTTTGCCAGGTGGTTTGATTGGCTGACACAGCATTACCAATATCATCTTCATAAAAACGATATGGCTGCGTCGCCATTTCCTTAAACTCGCCATTGAAGGTCGCGGCACCACTGGCACCTTTGGCATTACCGTAATTGTAATAGACATCTTTTAAGGGCGAGCCTTCACAAGTAAAGCTGTCATCTGCCAACGCATTTTGCATGACAGGGAGTACCGTCTTTGGTCTCAAACCAACTGGCGCCCCATCTGTTAAGAAAAAAACACCTTGCGTACTACATTGGGCATCACTGTTATTCAACTTGTTGAGTGGCGCTCTATAACTACCATCCGCTTTGCGAATGTCCGCTGGCGCAAATGATGCTCCAGATAAACCACGGCTATAATTAGAATATTTAGATGAAGGAAGTAAATCGATGCCTTTTAGGTTAGCCCCAAAGGTGCGATTTCCTAGTAAATACGCATAAGTTTCTGAGAGTAATAGTGGTGTGGGCGTACTACCTACGGCTCCAATACTATTAATATTATTGATTAAATCCGTACGGTGAGCAGGTGTAAGTTGTTTTGCTTCTAGTAAGATTTTAGATGAACGAGCATTTTCACCATAGCTTAACCAATCTTCTGTTGTCCCTATTTCACCCGTTGACGTAAACACCGACACCCCAATATAAACATTATCTGGAATACGATAATTTCCTGATAAGTCCTTTGCATTTAAGGCATCTACCAATGAGTTTTTTAAGGCATTTAAACGGCTAACACTTTGACCTTTATAAGTTGCATCTACTGCACTCATACTCATCGAGTTATCAATCGCCAACATGATAATCGGATTATTTTTTGCTACAGGATTTTGATAAATTTGTAGATCACTGGCGTTCATTTGCATTGGGATCGCACCCAATGCCATCACGACTGCAATACTTTGCGCAATCATCTTTTTTGTAAAATGATTCTTTATCTTTTTTTTCACAACACATCCCCATTAAGATTCAGCGCGCTGATAAGCATCAAAAATGTAACTTTGAATTTGGGTGTTATACGGCACACCAATATCCTTTAAACAAGATGAAATGGTTTGTGCATTACCCACCAATGGTGCTGTATGTGGTCGGCGCAAACAAAGATGGATTTCATTCGTTAAATCTGTCGAAGACAATGCGGGTAAGAGCGATGTTGAATAGACTGTTATTTTTTTAGTATCAGAAGGTTGTCCTATACTTTCAGTGTCAGTTCCAACGTTTGCGTTTGAAAGTGGGATATCATGATCACTGTCTGATGGAGGGCTTACGATTACAGACACCTGAGTTAATTGCGCCTTACGAGCACTGGCATAATCCCCATCGTTTGATAAGGAACAAAACCCAGAAACACCATCGACTGAGACATCACTCATTGCTTCATTCCAACGCAATACACTACTGTTGGAAACATTAAACATCGCACTATTGGATTGGTTTCTAAAACAGAATACGACTTCGTCACCTTCATTCTGAATCGAGTAACCAATTAAGCTCAGAGGGTTACCACTGGAGGCAGCATAGCCGCCATGCCCCAATCGATAAAAAACAGTATCGGAAGATTGCATTAACAATTGTTGCGCTTGGCTGTTGGTGGTGATATTCAAACTCACCATACTTTGTCGAATCGCCCAAGTACCAATAATGGTGAGCAGAACTAACATAATCAGTACCACAATCAGCGTTGCACCACGTTGATGTTGAATCATAAGCCCTCCGCTGAATCCATCACACTCATACCATTTCGAATCGCGATCGTTTGTGTAATGACTTGTCGAATAAATTTAGTCGCGACGGTTTTTTGTGCTTTTTTTAATTTTACTTTTTGATCAAGAACTTCAAATTCTTGATGAGGAGAAATTGCTTGATTTTGACCTACATTCTCAGATGACCTTACTAATAAACCGACCTGTATTGAATTGATGCGTGGACGTGGATAAACATTGAGCTTTTTATAATCTTCAATACTTATATATCTTTGCTGTGCCGTATTATCCTCATTAGAAATCCCCAACAGATAGTGAAAGTGATCAACACGATGCATCAAAATTTCACCATTCGTTGTTCCAAAGACAGTCTGTTTATTATTAAAATTTTTTAAAATTTGAGTGCTGTTACGCGTGTACCACCCTGCTTCACAGGCCAAGACCAATGCATCGTGTGGTTCTTTTTGAATATTTGCATTTGCATCTTTACGTAGAAAAAAACGTTGAACAATATATCGTCCAGCATCGTAATTATTACCTTCACAATCCACACCTTGTGTATCAGCATAAAACTGCATGACCAATTGGTCGCTCATTCCCGCTTGAGCAGGTTGTGAAGATTCAGCTGAAACCAACTCTATATTACTCGGCATACCAGATTGCGATACAGGCACAACCTCCGTATTTGGAATATTTCGTGAAATATTGACGGGAATATTGGTCGCATTAAATGCCAAATCACCAGATGTAGGCACCACTGGAGACTGAGCTGAAGTGATAACAATGCCACCATGCGTCAAACGATCATTAATGATATTTACTTGACCATAATTTGCTTTACGAATTTCATAAGTAAGAAAGCGCAGACCAAAGTTGCCGTTATCTTGAACCTCCGACATCCCTTTCTGCATCGTGAATCCCATCTGCCCTGTAAAAAACAGATGTACCGCAGCAGCGGTAATCAATAATCCAAGCACCAAAGCGATCATAAGCTCGACTAGTGTCAAACCTTTTTGTGTATACCTAAGATGCTGCATCAATAAAGCTCCATAACGATGCATTGCGCTTTTGGTAAATAACTTCCACCATGGGTACATGCATCTTTTGCAGAAGCATCATCGATAGGTTTTGTTTTTCCCCAGGCTACGTAAATGCATCGGCGAGATTGCAAATTATTACTGACTTGGCAATTCGGCATTTTGATACTCATACCAAGACCATTGGCATTTTTTATTATCTGGGCAGCATCATAATGGGCAAAATCGGCTGCTTGAACACATGGATTCGTCGTTTCTTTTTGCACACATGATTTGGCTGTAGTTGTTTGTGTTTCTGCATTTATTCTGGCTTGATACTGAGTATAAGCATTTGAGTTCGCACGTATCTTCTCAGATAAGTCACGCGCTAAATTCATGGCTTGTAATTTAGACATTGCTTCATGTGAAGCATCAATTGCGCGCATTTGTAAAAATGAAAACCCCAATACCCCAATGGCCAAAACCAATAAGGCAACTAGAATTTCAATCATTCCTACCCCCTGTTGCGCAGCACGCATTAGCATGTCCCCTCTGCTTTTAAATATTGTGTTCCCATTCTTGTAATTGCTATCGTTTTAGAAACACCTAACACCTTATTACAAATAGAAAAATTTATGTCAGATGTAAAGTCAGAAATTCCCCCATCCATCCAGAATGTGACTTTTTCTTGTGATGAAGTCAATTTATTTTGCGCTTTGGGTGTCCAATGAAAGATTGTATTGCTATCTGATTGATTCGACTGAAGATCTACAGTCACATCTTTTCTTAACAATGTTGCTTGATTACGCGCCATCATCAGCACGCTTGATAATTCACGTACATCTGAATTTAGGCGATATTGCGCAACAAGATTTTTAAAAGATGGAATAGCCATGGTTGCTGTGATTGATAGCACAATTGTGGTAATCAACAGCTCAATAATGGTAAAGCCCCGTTGTAAGTCTTTCATATTCAAACTTTTGTATTTATTTATTAATGTTACAAAAGTAATATTTTATAATAATAAAGCCAACACAGTTATGACAAATGGTATTAAAATGAGGATAAGATCACACTTTTACAATCTGCTCACTTACCCTGCTATGTCATTGATAATTCATTATTAAGCTTGAGTAACTTGAATTCTCAATTCTTTAGGCAAGCTAAAGGTTATATTCTCCTCTCGCCCATTTAATTCCTGTGGTGACGTAGCGCCCCAATCTTGTAGACGCTGAATCACTTGTTTAATCAAAATTTCAGGTGCTGAAGCACCTGCGGTAACACCAATTTTAGTGGTTTCAGCAAACCATTCCTTTTTCAGCTCATCCGCATTATCTACGAGATAAGCATGCTTACCCATTCGCTCTGCCAACTCACGAAGACGATTAGAGTTCGAGGAGTTTGGAGAGCCAACCACTAAAACGACATCACATTGAGTCGCTAAATCACGGACCGCATCTTGACGGTTTTGAGTTGCATAACAGATATCATCTTTACGTGGCCCTTGGATGGCTGGGAATTTAGCACGTAAAGCATCAATGACTTTTGCCGTATCATCAATTGAAAGCGTCGTTTGAGTGACAAATGCTAACTTATTAGGATTATTTACCTGTAAAGCAGCGACATCATCTTCATCTTCAACCAGATAAATTGCACCACCATTTTTTAGATCATATTGCCCCATTGTACCTTCAACTTCTGGATGCCCTTCATGACCAATCAGAATGGCTTCTATCCCTTCACGCGCATATTTTGTGACTTCGATATGCACTTTTGTCACGAGAGGACATGTGGCATCAAATACTTTTAGTCCACGGCGCTCAGCTTCTTGCTGCACAGCTTTTGATACACCATGTGCACTAAAAATCACGATATTGTCATCAGGAACTTCATCTAATTCATCTACAAAAATTGCACCACGTTGGCGTAAATCGTCCACAACAAATTTGTTATGTACCACTTCATGACGAACGTAAATCGGAGGATTAAAGCTTTCAAGTGCACGATTAACGATCGCAATAGCGCGGTCTACACCAGCACAGAAACCACGTGGATTAGCTAAAACAATTTCCATAAGACCCTCAAACGATCGCTAAAATTTGGTCAATGAATCAGAATATTTTTTAAAACAAATGCGAATTGCTATTTAGTTTAAAAGCACTCTGCTCTAAAATAGAGAAGATATTTTATCATATCAGGAAAAATATCATGTCGGGTCTCTTGTTTGTCGTTTCAGCTGCTTCTGGAACTGGCAAAACATCATTAGTTAAAGCCCTACTTGAGCGCGTAAGCAATTTACACGTTTCTGTTTCACACACTACTCGAGGTCAACGTCCTGGTGAATTAGATGGTGTGCATTATCACTTTACCAGCAAAGAATCTTTCATTGAGCAAGTGAATCAAGGTGGTTTCATCGAATACGCGGAAGTTTTCGGTAACTACTACGGCACTTCACAAGCGACTGTAAAAGAACAACTTGCAAAAGGTCATGATGTTTTACTTGAAATTGATTGGCAAGGTGCAGAACAGGTTCGCAAACTTTTTCCTGAATCAAAACAAATTTTCATTCTTCCACCTACTCAATTTGATCTTCGCCAACGCCTATCAAACCGCGGTACAGATTCTGTTGAAGTGATTGAACATCGCTTAAGTTGTGCGGTAGAAGATATGCAACAGTACGTAAACTTCGATTACATCATCTTGAATGATGATTTTAATAAAGCTTTACATGATCTTGAGTCTGTCATTAATGCGAACCGTCTTTCATTATCACAACAGGCTCACCGACATAAAGATTTAATTCAAAAATTAATCACACCGAATTCGTGATTAAACTTGAGTCTATAGACAAAGCATTTTATACTGCGCAGTCTGTTAAAAAATTTCATACATACGAGAACTCTTATGGCACGCGTAACCGTTGAAGATTGTTTAGACCATGTAGACAACCGCTTTGAGCTTGTACTAGTGGCAAGCAAACGCGCGCGTCAACTTGCTCGTCAAGGTATCGAACCAACTGTAGAATGGGACAATGACAAACCAACAGTGGTTGCTTTACGTGAAATCGCTGAAGGTCATGTCACTAAAGATATCTTGAAACAGCGTGAGCAAGATTATCAAACGTCTAGCTTAGATTTAGCACTTTCTGCAAATAACTTAAACTTAGATGGTTTTTCTTTCCAATAAGCTTAAGACCTGCATTTAAAAAGAGCCTAGTCCAATGACTAGGCTTTTTTATTGAATTTTTTTAGAGAATGATTCGACAAAATTGAAAAAATTTGTTAAAAAAATTAGAGCTATTCTCTATTTAAAAATAGAGCATTGTAGCAATATGAATTTTTAGTAAAGTCTTTTACTTTTTACTCTCTTCCACGGATTCAAAGGTGTAGTATGCCAGGCCCATTGGTCAGCCAAGCTAAGCAACAGCTAAAAGTCATCATCGACGCGTATTTATCTGAAAAGGACGTCGACAGAGTGCTTGTGGCCTGCGATTATGCTGACATGGCACATGATGGTATTACACGCAAAAGCGGTGAACCCTATATTCTGCATCCGATAGCCGTAAGTTGTATTCTGGCACATATGCGCCTAGACCCAGAAACGTTGATGGCAGCACTACTGCACGATGTCATTGAAGATACCGACTTTAGCAAAGAAGACATTACTGAAAAATTTGGCAAAACAGTGGCTGAGCTGGTCGATGGTGTTACGAAATTAAGCCACTCTAGTGACAAAGAATATAATAAAGCAGCCTCATTCCGAAAAATCCTACAAGCCACATTGCAAGATCCTCGTGTGATCATCATTAAACTTTCAGACCGTTACCACAATATGACGACTTTGGAAGCTTTAAGACCGGATAAACGTGCCCGTATTGCGCAAGAAACTTTTGATATATTCGTGCCAATGGCGCGTTTGGTCGGCATGAATGAAATGGCTGACAACCTTGAACACCTCTGCTATCAAAATCTTGATTTAGATATGTTCAATGATGTTCAAGATGCTTTGGCGCAAACCAAACCGCAGCGCTGTAAGTACCAAGCCATTTGGGAAAAGCATTTGAGTGACCTCTTGGAAAACTCCAATATTCCTGGGCGGATTAAAAAGAAAAACAATAACATTG
Source organism: Acinetobacter sp. 24-47-67 (assembly GCF_056779735.1). NCBI lineage: Bacteria > Pseudomonadati > Pseudomonadota > Gammaproteobacteria > Moraxellales > Moraxellaceae > Acinetobacter > Acinetobacter sp. 24-47-67. The sequence continues at coordinate 69,891 of NZ_JBWYIK010000002.1, read as the reverse complement.
AATTGCTACGCCACTTTGTTAAAAACGAAATTAACCTTCAAGAACTCACACATAGTCATGCGTTTGAAATCGTACTCCAGACCATTGCCGATTGCGATCGTTTAGTTGAGTTACTAAAAGATAACTTCCAAGTTTTAAATTACCAAGATCATATCCGCCGCCCTCTCCCTGGTGGCAATCAATCCTTGATGCTGCGTTTGAAAGGCGAGAAAACAACGCTTTCGCTCACCATACAAACTGAACTTATGCGTAAGGCTGCGCGATTTGGGGTAGTATTAGGTGAAAATGCTCCTCAAACATGCCGATCTGCCATTCAAGCATCTATGCAGAATTTGCATACCTTAGTCGGTGGCGATTGTGCTAAGACCACGTTTAATGATCTATTGGATTATTTACATCAAGAAAAAATATGGGTCTATACTCCTCAAGGTCACTTACATGAGTTACCACAAGGAGCTACAGCAGTAGATTTCGCCTACTCTGCAAGCTTGTTCTTAGGTAACCATGCCGTCGGCTGTAAAATTGATGGTGAAATCAAACCGCTTTCTACACCACTCTCAAGTGGTCAAGTCATTGAGGTGATTACCGATGTTCTCGCTTCACCCAACCCGGATTGGCTGAGCTTTATCAACACTCAAAAAGCCAGACGCTCTATTCAAAATATTTTGCGAGACCAAGATATTGATGAACAGCGCCTTGTCGGTCAACAAGCCTTAAATCGTGCATTAAAGTTATTTAATACGTCTATTCATGATCTAACCGATCAAAATTGGACTGAACTATTACAATGGCGCCATATTCCAACCAAGAATCAACTTTTTGAACAAATTGCTGTAGGTGATTTGCTCCCACAACTTGTGGCGAACCATCTCTTTGCTCAAGATCATCATCAAGATCAAGCATCAAGTCGCCTGATCTTAGGTACTGATGGTGTAGATGTAAAATATGCCCATTGTTGTAATGCAGTGTTAGGCGATCCTATACAAGGGCATTTATCTCGCCGTGGTCTTATTGTTCACCGTGCTCGCTGTAAGAACCTTCTACACGAACAACAGTTACATCCTGAAAATATTATGCCGTTGCACTGGAAAGATGAAGGTGAATCAGAAATCAACTTCAATGCTTACTTGTGTATCGATCTATTATTAAGTGATGAGCAAATTTCAGAACTGATTTATATCTGCCGTAAATCAAAAATAGGAATCGAGTCCGTTCGAAAATACGATTCAAAAACCTATCTGAGTATTGTTGTTCATAGTCGTCAGCAAATTGCGCAAATCATTCGTGAACTCCGCATGCCATTTGGTTTTCCGCGTATTTCACGCATGTCAGCTCCTCTTGCAGTTGAAGAAGTCTCACAAGCCTGCTAAACAAATACAGATTAGAGCTTTCACCTATAGTGTTCATCCTTTATGATGAAGCTAGATTTGAATAATGGAGAAATAGATGTCCCGCCAAGTCATTCATACTGAAAATGCACCTGCTGCAATTGGTACTTACTCTCAAGCCATTCTTGTCGGCGATACACTTTATCTTTCAGGACAAATTGGATTAGATCCATATAGCATGGAATTGGTTGAGGGCATTGAAGCTCAAATTCGTCGTGTATTTGATAATCTAAAAGCAGTTTGTGAAGCTGCTGGTGGTTCTTTAGCTGATATTGCTAAACTGAATATTTTCCTCACTGATTTATCTCACTTTCAACTGGTAAACCAAATTATGGGGGAATATTTCGCTCAGCCTTACCCTGCACGAGCGGCATTAGGCGTTGCAAGTTTACCTAAAGGCGCACTGGTTGAAATGGATGGCGTTGTAATTATTTCTAAATAATTTCAATATCTTAGAAAATACCACCTATAAGGTGGTATTTTTTTATCTGGAAAAACGATGAATTAAACAGCATTTTTAAATGAATTTCATTGACAAACGATAATAATTATCAATAATATCAACTATCGCATTTATCCTTGTGGTTGAGCAGAAATGTACGTTTGTTTATGTCGTGGAATTACAGATCAAGATATTAAAGATGCTATGGCAAATGGCGCTGAATCTTATCGTGAAATTCGTGACTTGCTTGACCTAGGCACTTGTTGTGGACGCTGTGTTCCTGAAGCACGCAGTATTATTAATGAAGAACTTGCTGAAATAGCTGCCAGAATTTCAATCGCCGCTTAGTTCAGAATGTGCTAAAAAATAATAACAACTCATTCTATAACTATAATTCAGATTTCCAATTTCTCCCCCCGCTTTGACTCAGCGGGGTTATTTTTTGCAAAAGTGTATTTGATTGCGATTTTCATTTGCTGTTCAATAAATTACTCGTCAGGCTTTAGCAAGTTGGGTTAAGATAATCTCTATCGATAGCCTTCTATGATAGGCTGAATTTTGAGTTTGGAGCTAAGATCATGAAAGGCAACCGTGACGTTATTCATCAGTTAAATCAGGTGCTTTACCACCATCTTACAGCCATCAACCAATATTTCTTACATTCACGTATGTTTAATGATTGGGGCATCGAACAACTCGGTTCAGCGGAATATAAAGAATCTATCCGTCAAATGAAGCATGCAGATAAAATCATTGAGCGCATTTTATTTTTAGAAGGTCTTCCAAATCTGCAACATCTGGGTAAGCTCTATATTGGTCAACACACCATTGAAGTGCTGCAATGCGATGTTCGGAAAGTCAAAGAAAATATTGAAACGATTCAAACTGCTGTGAAATTAGCAGAAGAACAACTCGATTATGTTACACGTGATTTAGTACAAGAGATTTTAGAAAAAGAAGAAGAGTATTTAGATTGGGCGACCACTCAACTCGATCTTGTCGATCAAGTTGGTGTAGAGAATTATATTCAAAGCCAAATTTAATGATTGAAATAAAAAAAATCCCCTTTCGGGGATTTTTTTATTTCAATAAATCATCATACTCAATATGCTGCTTATGCAATGTTTCTAAAATCCATAATTGATGCTTAGCTTCTTGCTCCTTACCATTAAAAGCCAACACTTGTGCATACTTATGTAAATCATATTTTGATGCCAAGTTTGCAACCATTCGCTCTAGATCAGCAAGTTGTTGTTCTGTCATTTCAGTTTTAGGATCTAATCCGATCCACCACACACGCTCTTTAAATTGAGTAATCAACCAAATTTTCTTTTGCATGGTGTGTTGCTGATCTACTGTTAAAGCTTCTGTCTTTGATGCGAGTACACTTTGCTCTTTATATAAAAAATAATCCCGTGTCGTAGCTAAAGCCCCAACAATCGTGATAAGAGCAATCACTGCGAACACTCGACCATTCATTTTTAATGAAGGTAAATTTGTATATTGCGCTTGAATGATGCCCAGTAAGAAACCTGCCGGAAGTAAAAAATAAGCATAATGTAAAGGAAACTCTAACATGCCATGAATGAGGATCGCACATACCATTAATGTTGCAATGATCGAGATATTATCCTTCACCCCTTTATTGAGCCAAAGTAGCCAAGATGTAAAGTACAGAAGAATAAGCCCACCTAGAATCAAGCCATTCCAGACCAATAGATCTAGAATCATGTTGTGTGCACTTTTATACCAAAGTGAAACTTGGAAGGTATCAGTAATATAGTATTGTGCTAAGCCTGTTTGATTCCATCCATACCCCCACCATGGTTGATGCAGAATCGCAGCTATCATTTGTTGCCACATATCAAGGCGAATATCACCCATACCTTGGACAGCACGGTTTGCTGCGGAACTTTGCACGACTGAAGCTGAATCACCAATAGAAAAAATCAACTGGTTGATCGTCGTTAAATTCAGTGTTAAGAGTACAAATACACCTAACCAAAAAGCTAAATGGGTCAATGAAAATCGATTATGTTTTTTGAATTGTTTGATTAACCAATAGATCACGATAAAAGCACAAACGATAATGCTTGTTCGAGATTGTGCTAACACCACGCCAAACAGTGTGATTAAAGACATTGGCACAAGAAAAAAACTAGAAATTATTTTCTTTTCAAACAGATAAATACTACTTAATAAACTTAGAATGAGTAATGTTGCTAAATTATTCGGCTGAGCCAAATTCGCATACGGGCGATTGCCGTTAAATGAATAAATAATACCTGAAAAGAAGGTATGCATATCCAACCACTGTAGCACAGCAAATATAGCTGAGATAACTCCGACTGAAACAAATGTTAAACAGGTAATTTTAAATACTTGTTCTCTATTTTTCTGCTCAAGGCAAAGTTGATATCCAGCAATCACCATCAATACAAAGAATAGAATATATGTAAAACTAAATAAAGCATTGCTGAAATAGATATTCTGTCCAAAAATAAATTGAATGAGTGGGATACTTAAAAATGGCAATAAATAAAGCTGTGGTTTTGCGATTTTTACTCTAGATTTTGCTAAGCCTAGCAATAAAAAAGAGGCTGCGATAAACGTCAGTACTTCTGAACCGAAGGTTGGCCAAGGAGAACGATGATATGGTAGCAGCCAAGCTAACGCTAAAAATAGCAAACATGCAAATATGTTCAGCATACAAATATGTAATTAAGAAATCGTAATTGTACTTTTCGAATCTAAATTCGCCAACAGTGCGCCGTAAAAGAAACAAAAAATATGTAAAGTCACGATGTAATAGAATCCCCCATTGAACATAGCAGCGATGAATATGTTGATAACAAAACTCGTCAAAATTATAAATTCATAGTTCTTTTCAAATTTAGCAATACGAATTAATGGTTTCACAAAAATAATTGAAACAAGAATAAAACCGATGAACCCAAATTCAATCAATATTTGTAAAATCAGATTATGTGCATGGGCAAACACGCCACCTGCAAAAGGAACCGCAATATTTCTTACAGCCTCAGGACCCAAGCCCCATAGCGGACTTTCAGAAAACTTGCTTAATATCATTTGATATAACTCGACCCGGCCTGAGGTATAGCTATTAACCGACTTACCAACTACATCAAATGATCGCCCCATACCTAAACCAGGTAAATTTGTTTTAAAAAACAGTGGCAAGATGACTGATGGAACTAAAACCATAATTAATTTTTTTATAGTCTTAATATCATTTAAAACTAAAAATATAAGGGCTAAAGCGACACTTAAATAAGCTGCCCGAGCTCCAGTCCAAATAATCACAGAAAGTAAAACAACTGAAAAAATATAATATATAAAACCAAGCTTCAGTTTTTTATTCAACAGCAAAATAAATGAAGCCAAAAAACAAATGGACAGATAATCCGCGATATGTCTGATGTTTGAAAAAAATGGCATATCCCATATCCAATCGTAATCAGCTGGACTCGGAACAGTAAACCAATAAAATATTAAAACTGCACAATGAAGGAAACCGATTAGACTCAAAATTTGGCTGATAAAAATCAGATCAAAGCCTTTATTTTTGTAGTTAAAGTATCCAAATATTCCAAAAATAATACTTAAGACCACTCCAAAATAACGATACAACATGTGTTCATTTTGATAAGGTGAGAGATAGAGAGAAACTCCAAAAACTAGAAACAATAAAAAAAAATAAAACAGTGATCCTTTCTTTTCGAAGCTAAAATATTCAAGTTTATATTTCAATAAAACAAATAATAACGCCACACCCAAAATAAAAGTAATCACTAAATTATTGATAAGGCTATAAGAAACACTACTAAACCCTATAATAAAAAATAAAAAAAACAAAAAGACATTATTATATGTTTTTAAATTCGTCACTCTATATACCCCACGATCATTGGAACTTTAGCATCTTTAAATTTGATTTCATTATTTTCGAGCAACGGTGGCACATGATCTCCCACAATTATGATCATTGTTCCACTAAGTTGTGATTGAATTAGCAATTCACCTATATTTGAAAAAAACTGCTTCTGTAATTTTAAATTTCGGCATAAAGAGGATTTTCCATCGATTAAAAATCGCTCGCAATCAAATTGATCATTTTTAAGATCTCTCAAGTCATATGAAAGATGCGTATTCAACGTAAGCCAATAAAGAAAAATTTGATCGTGATTCATGAGTTTATTTCTAATAACTTGCATCAAATCTCGATCGCACAATCCTGGAAATGAATAGCAACGCGAATTTAAGTTTAAAAAATTTTCATAAAATAGAGATTCCTTGAAACCTAATTTTGGATACCAGTCTTTCCTCTCATACATGGTGCTCGCAGCACCATGAACACCCAGTGTATGAAATCCCCTTTTACTCAAAATATGAGGTAGACACTGCTCAAATCCATTTTTTTGTTTTTTGAGATTAAAATTATTCAGATATAGACCGCATAACTCTCTAATTTCAGCATTGACGGTAAACCCATCTGTAATGACTTCAGACTGTTTGAGCAATTTAAACCGTTTATTGTTTAAAATTTCATGCAATAAATCTTCTTGAATTTCATCTGAAGTGACTCCCCATGATTCATTTACAATAAATAAAATTTTTTTAGGATTTTCAATTCTTAATACTTCATCATAACCAGTTGAAAAAGAATATCTGCCTCCCAAAGCTGTTTCTGAAGTTTGAAATTTTTTTATAAAATCTATATTTCTAAATTTTATGAAATTATAAATTTGTGAATCAAAATATTTAGATTCACCAATACGCCATGCTCGCTCACCATTGGCAATATAAAAACTCTGTAGTATTGAAAGTAAGATTACAATAATGACTGCATAGGAAAAGTATTTTTTGGATACCGAAAATTTTCCTAAAAATTTCCATAAAAAAAACAGATATACAAACAGGAATATTAATCCAAACGAAATTATTATTTTTTTAGTATGATCTATTTCTGGTATAAATTGAAGTAGGTAGATAATATCGGATAGATGAATAACAGGAAATATTTGAAAGAATATATTCAATCCATCTATGAAAATACAAAGTGAAAATAGTACAACTGCTAAAATTTTATTTCTTAAAAATAGAAAAATAAGTAATACGACTAAGTAATCATAGTTAACCAATGACCGTTCTACTCCCAAGTAACTTGCAAGTGCAACAAGGGCAAAGTTGGCGAGAAGAATATAAATAATTTTCATATAAAAAAAGAGGATTTTAAAATCCTCTTTTTAAGTCAATTTAACTTATGAACCAGAAACCGTTAAAGATTGTGGTAAGAACTCATCATCTACTGTAGTCCCTGTTGCTGCTTTAGACATTACACCATTTTCGTTTACAATTAATGCAATATCTTTTCCTGCTACTTTATTTGAAACACCAGTATCTTTAAATTCATATTTAATACCACAAGTTAATGCTGGTGCAGTTCCAGATGAAGTAATGGTTGCAGTACCATATTTACCTTCGATTGAATCTTGCGGTTGAGCAGTAGATTCTCCATTAGCAAAACATGAATTATTTTGTAAATTAGTTTGAATACCAGTCTTCAAACCACCAGCCAATGTAAGAGCTTCACTTACTTGAGATTTAGCAATATAATTTTGGTATGCAGGAATCGCAATCGCAGCAAGAATACCAATAATTGCAACAACAATCATTAACTCGATTAAAGTAAAACCTTTTTGAGCGTTCATAACATCTCTCCTAATTTTTAAGTTCAAAGTTAACAACCTATCCCCAAAATAGATTTTGTTGTTGCTAACTAACTGATGCTATTTTCGGATAACGCTTCAAGGTTGCCAATAAATAATTTTCAAATTTATTTTTAATGTTAATTTATGTAAAAAAGTGACATTTTTTGTCACTTTTCTTAAATCAATTTAAAATTATTGGCTGATTACTGAGCTCATTTTCCAAATCTTGCACTTTATCATCATAAAAACAATTCAAAATTTCGCCGACTTCCATCACGCCAACCATAACACCCTGTTTATAATTTTTATTTTTAAGCTCACGAATCATGTGATCACAGATTGCTTGCCAATCCTGTTGCGTTGTGGCCTTTTGAATGCCACGATCAATCACAATTTCAACTTTCTGTTCACATAGATTTAAATAGATCAGTACACCACTATTAAACTCTGTATCCCATACACCTAATTCAGCAAAAAGTTGTTCGGCGCGCTGACGAGTATTCATTGAATAAGCCAAGGCACATGGAATATATCCCTCTATGACCACTTGAATCTCTCCAACATGACCTTGCTCCGCTTGTTTCACTGCCTCAGCAATTGCATTTTGGTCCATCTTGGAAAAATAACGTTTAGACGCAGGCAAATAACAAAAGTGCCTAATCCAGCGCTTAAAACTCGGTTGAGATGCTTGTTGCAACCTTGGTTCAGTGATAATTTCTGTCGTTTCAGTTTTTGTTACCATGAGCCTGACGCACCTCCCCCACCAAAGCCACCACCACCGCCACTAAATCCACCACCGCCAAATCCGCCTCGACCGCCACTGCCACCGCGTCCTCCGCCAGATAAAAATGCTTGGAAAATCAACTGTGCGATGGATGTAAATAATAAAAAGAAAATTCCAATGCCCACAATCAAGCTGATTAAAATCCCTGAACCATAAATCATGCTCGCAGCAAAAGCAGTAACACCCGCGACCGAAGCACTTAAACGATTACCAATAATAAAAGAACCAATCACACCAGCAATCAAAATGAATAATACCGTGTTAAATGTCTTTTCTTTTGCATATTGTGCTTTTAAGGCTTGTTCTTGTCTAAGTTTCAGTTCTTCAGCGGCTTGTTGGGCAATTTCAGGATCAAGGTTAACGATTCGTTCAATTTCTCTGACTCCTGAAATTAAACCCTGTCCAAATTGATTGACTTTAAAGTAAGGCGTGATTTGTTCACGAATGATTCGACTCGCAACGATATCTGGAATGATACCTTCCAATCCATAGCCTGTTGCGATATGTAATCTTCGATCATTGATTGCCACCGCGATTAACAAGCCATTATCTTGTTGAGCAGAACCCAACCCCCAAGTCTGTGCAGTCCGCATTGCAAAGTCAAAAATACCTTCCTGACCAGTTGTTGGAACGATGACGATCCCAATTTGAGCCTTACCCTCGCTATATAGACCGCGAATTATTGTATCAAGCTCCGACTTTTCTTGAGGAGAAAGTATATTCGCCTGATCTATCACAGGTTCATTTAATGTAGGAAGTTGACGTTGTGAGTCTCCTTCCTGCATATCATTTGAAACAGTAACAGGAGATAGTGGTGTTGGTTTATTTTGCTGAGCACTTGATGATGGATTTGTTGAGTTGGGTTGAATCACTTTTCCCAGCACAATCGCGTCAGACTCATGGTCTACTGCTGTTGCAGTTTCTGCATGAACCGTTTGCAATGTACAGGTCATCACAAAGACAAATAGCCATGAAATCAATTTCATACTATTGTGTCTAAGATGCTGTGTTCTCATGCTCATATTCATTAACTTCTAATCATTGATTTAATCAAAAGAAACATTCGGTGCCTTTTGTGCACTCGCTTCGGCACTAAAGTTTTCTTTTGCATCCATACCAATGACTTTTGCAGTTATGACTTGTGGGAATTGACGAACATAGGTGTTGTAATCTTGGACGGTAGAAATATAGCGATTACGCGCAACTGCTATACGGTTTTCTGTACCCTCTAATTGTACCTGCAAATCACGGAATTGCTCATTTGCTTTAAGATCTGGATAGTTCTCAGTCACTGCCAGCAAACGTGATAATGCACTTGTCATTTGTGATTGCGCTTCTTGATAACGCTTGAATAGTTCAGGATTTTCAAGGACTTCTTTATCAACTTTGAGCCCTGCAACATTTGCACGTGCCTCTGTGACTTCAGTTAAAACTTGTTCTTCATGTTTTGCATATCCTTTAACTACATTCACCAAATTCGGAACAAGGTCTGCTCGACGCTGGTATTGGTTTTGTACCTCAGACCATGATGCAGTCACCGCTTCATCTTTCGCTTGAAGTGTATTGTACCCACAACCTGTGAAAAGCAAGGTACTTGATAATGCGAGCACAACAGCTGATTTTTTTAAAATTTGCATGACATCAACCTCATTATTTATTTGTATTTGTTTAATTAAAAATATTGTATACGCAAATTCAAAATTGAATGTAGCATTTATTTTATGGCTTTAATTTATATAAAAACATTAAGATAAAAAAAGCCACCCTAAGGTAGCTTTTTGTTTGAAATTACTCATCGTCTTTTTTATCGTCAGCTGGAGGTAAGTCCTTCACAGCTTCAGCAATTAGACCAAACATGTAGTTTCCGTATGCATTAGTTTTATCATAATGGAAACGTAAACGAGGTGTGATACGTGTCTTAATACGACGACTCAGCTCATGACGCAGAAAACCTGATGCTTTATTTAAAACATCTAGAGTATCTTTATTTGCTGCTTCACTTTGCTCATCACCAAGTTCACGCCCCATGACAGTGACATAAACTTCAGCATAGCCTAAATCTGGGCTCACTTTCACCGCTGAGATGGTCACAAGACCACCTAAGCGTGGATCTTTCAGCTCCTGACGGATGAGTTCAGACAATTCTCGCTGAACCGTGTCCGCCATACGCTTAAGACGTTGACTACCCGCCATTAAAGACTCCGTTTAATTAATTGAACATCATAGACTTCGATTTTATCGAGCACTTTGATGTCTTTATAACCTTTGACTGCAAGACCACATTCCATACCAGCACGAACTTCTTCAACCACTTCTTTATAACGGCGAAGTGATTCAAGTTCACCTTGGAACACAACCACGTCATCACGTAAGACACGAATTGGTTTATTGCGGTGTAATAAGCCCTCAAGAACCATACAACCTGCTGCAGCACCAAACTTACTCGAGTGGAATACTTCACGTACTTCAGCCACACCAAGAATTGTTTCACGATGTTCTGGTGCAAGCTTACCACTCATTGCATCTTTCACATCATCAATCAATTGGTAAATGATTGAGTAGTAACGGATGTCGATACCATCTGCGTCAGCTTTTTGGCGCGCTGTATTATCTGCACGAACGTTAAAGCCTAATAAGAATGCTTCAGAAGATTCTGCAAGTGTGACATCAGACTCAGTAATCGCACCAACACCTGAACCAATGACACGCACTTTCACTTCATCAGTTGAAAGTTCAGCCAATGCAACATGAAGCGCTTCCAATGTACCGCGAACATCTGTCTTCAGAACTACATTCACAATCGGCACATCTTTTTTGCCCATTGAAGCCATTAAGTTTTCAAGACGCATTGCAGATTGACGCTCTAAACGTTTCTGACGCTCACGATCCATACGTGCATCAGCCACTTCACGAGCTTTCTTCTCATCGTTAACAACAAGAACTTCATCACCCGCCATTGGCGCTTCTGGAAGACCTAAGATCTCAACTGGAATCGATGGACCTGCAGATTTAATACGTTGACCATTTTCATCAGTCATCGCACGTACACGACCGTAAGATGCGCCTGCAAGAACGAGGTCACCTACTTTTAATGTACCATTTTGAACAAGAATCGAAGTAACCGCACCACGGCCTTTATCAACACGTGCTTCGATTACAACACCTTGTGCCGCACCTTCTTCAGAAGCTTTTAGCTCTAGAAGTTCAGATTGAATCAAGATCAAGTCAAGAAGTTCATCAATACCTGCACCCGTGTGCGCAGAAACCATCGCTACAGGGACATCACCACCCCATTGCTCAGGCACGATTTCTTTAGTTGTCAATTCATTCAATACGCGATCTGGATCAGCAGATTCTTTATCCATCTTGTTGATTGCAACAATGATTGGCGTACCTGCTGCACGAGCATGGTCAATCGCTTCCGCTGTTTGTGGCATAACACCATCATCAGCTGCGACCACCAATACAACGATATCAGTTGCTTTCGCACCACGTGAACGCATCGCAGTAAATGCTGCGTGTCCCGGAGTATCTAAGAAAGTGATAATACCTTTATCCGTTGTAACGTGATAAGCACCGATATGCTGGGTAATACCGCCCGCTTCACCTTGCGCTACTTTCGCACGACGAATACGATCAAGAAGCGATGTCTTACCATGGTCAACGTGACCCATGATAGTAACCACTGGTGGACGCGTTGTTTGTGCACCACGTGCTTCTTCAGCCGCTTCAAGCAAGTTATCTTCCGCTTGAGTATCTGATACTAGAACTGGGTTATGACCCATTTCTTCAACAACTAGAACTGCTGTATCTTGGTCGATTGATTGGTTTTGAGTGACAAGCTCACCCATTTTCATGAGTGTTTTAATTACTTCACGAACCTTAATCGCCATTTTTGCAGCAAGGTCAGCAACAACAATAGTTGCACCGATTTCAACATCATAAACTTGCTTTTTAACTGGCTTCTCGAAACCATGTTTATTAGCTTGGCTTGATTTCAAACCACGTTTATGAGAGTTGTCACGGAAAGATTGCTCTTCTTGACCGCGACGACCACCTTTCTTAGGAGAACGTGCACCTGGTGTGTTATTACCACGCTTAATGTCACGGTCTTCTTTCGCGAATGAATCTTCGTATGCTTGACCAACAAGACCAGCAGCCAATGGAGAATCATCGACCACACGAATCGTTGCAGTTGCATCTTCATTAGAGTACTTAGAAGCCATCTGACGCATTTGTTCAAGCGTACGTTGTTGTGCTTCTTCAGCTGCTTTACGACGTGCTGCTTCTTCGACTGCTTTTAATTTAGCAGCTTCAGCTTCACGTGCTTTTTTCTGTTCTGCAGTTTCAGTTGGCTTAGTTGCTTGTTTAACAATCGGTTTATTTGTTGACTTGCGCTTAACCACAACCGCAGCTTTAGCAACTTCTTGCTTCTCACTCGATTGTTTCGCTGCAGCACGCATTGCATCTAAGTTCGCTTTCGCTTTACTTACTGCAGGTTGCGTCTTCTCTTCAGCTTGAGCTGGTTTAACTTCAACTTTTTGCTGTGCTTTTGCTTCAGTTTCAGCTTTTGCTTTTGCCAATGCTTCAGCTTTAATTTGTTCAGGATCTGGCTTAGTGAACGTATGCTTCTTACGAACTTCTACGTTAATAGTTTTAGCTTTACCTGATGTACTTGCTACTTTTGCAGTACTCGTAGTTTTACGTTTCAACGTGATTTTTCCTGCGCTGCCGCTGTCTTGCCCATGCGCTTTTTTCAAATGAGCGACTAAACGGTCTTGCTGTTCTACTGAGATTGTGTCTTCTGCCTTAGATTGAGGCAACCCAGCATCTCGCACCTGATCTAATAGTTTTTCAACTGGAAGACCTACGCTGACTGCTAACTCTTTAATTGACTTATCCGTCATGTATGACCTCCTCGTTAATTAAACCATGATTCACGTGCTTTCATGATCAATTGACCTGCTTTCTCAGCACCTAAACCTTCGATATCAGAGATATCATCAGTTGCCTGATCTGCTAAATCATCTACTGTGATTACACCGCGAGCCGCTAATGCATAAGCAAGCTCTGAACTCATTCCTTCCATCGCTAGAAGCTCTTCGCTCGGTTCTTGAATATTTTCTTGCTCTTTCAGTGCATCTGCCAATGCAACTTCTTTCGCACGGCTTTGTAAAAGCTCAACCGTTTCTGCATCTAATTCGATTTCATCAAATGTTTCAGCTGGAACGTAAGCAATCTCTTCAAGTGAAGTAAAGCCCATTTCTACCAATGCCATCGCAAGGTCTTCTTCAATATCAAGACGACCTACAAACATATCGAGATATTGCTGTGCTTCATTTTGTTGACGAGCACGGTACTCTTCTTCAAGCATCATATTGAGCTTGTAACCAGTTAACTCAGAAGCTAAACGTACGTTTTGACCTTGAGAACCAATTGCACGCGCCAATTGATCGCTTGTAGCAAAAATAATATCTGCTGTGCGTTCTTCTTCATCAATCACAATACCCGATACATCTGCTGGCTCTAAAGCACTTGCGATATATTGAGCTGGATCATCTGACCAAACTACAACATCAATACGTTCACCGTTCAATTCTTGCTGTACAGCTTGGATACGTGTTCCACGCATACCAATACATGCACCAACTGGATCAATACGATGATCGTTCGTTTTCACTGCAATTTTAGCACGAACACCCGGTTGACGTGCAGCAGCTTTAATTTCAATAATTTCTTCAGAAATTTCTGGAATTTCTTTTTTCATCAATGCCATTAACATTTCTGGCTTAGCACGAGAAAGTTGTAGCTGCGCACCACGACCTTCACGGTTTACGTTAAATAAAATCGCATTTACACGCTGTTTAGGACGTAAAATTTCTTTTGCGATCATTTCTTCACGTGCAAGATATGCTTCCGCATTCTCACCGAGGTCAATAATGAAACCATCTTTAGTTTGTTTCTTTACTTCACCGTAAATTAACTCACCAACTTTAGATTCATATGCATCTGCAATAAGCGCACGTTCAGCTTCACGAATTTTCTGAACAATAACTTGCTTCGCGATTTGAGCTGCAATACGACCAAATTCAATTGATTCTACTTCAAGCTCACGCACATCACCGATTGACCATTTCGCTGGGTCCACATCAGAAATCGCGTCTTGGCATGCAGGCATTTCATGATCTTCATCTGCTACTACAGTCCATTGACGGAAAGTACGGTATTCACCAGTCTTACGATCGATTTCAACGCGCAACTGTGCTTCTTCAGAATTTGTGCCTTCGTAGAATTTTTTCTTCGTTGCAGCAACTAGAGCTTGCTCGAGCGCTTCGAAAATCGCTTCACGACTAACACCTTTTTCATTACTAACCGTCTCAGCAACGGTAAGAATTTCACGGCCCATAAGTCACCTACTATTCAAATTCTTTTAGTTAAGATTAATTTAGTCTTGATAGATCAAGTTGGCCTTATCGATATTGTGACTATCGATCTCGAGCACTTGTTGCTTTTCAACTTCAACTTGGATCATTTCATTTTCTACATCTACAGCAACCAGTTTCGCTTGGAATTTACGGCGGTTATCCACTGCAGAAATCAAACGTAAAGCAACTTGTTGACCAATATATGCTTGCATCTGTTCAAGTTTAAAGAAAGTACGATCCCAACCTGGAGATGACACTTCTAATGCATATTCACCAGAAATTGGATCATGAACATCGAGGATTGCACCAACTTGTTGGGTAACACGTACACAATCTTGCACACCCACACCACGACCAAGATCAATTTCACCGTCTTCGGAAATAACAGGTTCTTTGTTTGGATCTTCAGGCTTGTCAATGTAGATACGTACTAGCGAACGCTTACCCTGAGGTGTAAATTCTAAACCCCATAGTTCAACATCGCACGCCTCAACAGCGGGTGCGATCAGTTCATACAATGCTTGGGTTTTATTTGATAACTTCATTTACTCTCGTCATTTATGTGCGATTCAATCGGCCAACAGACCGACACAGACTAACTATAGTGATAGCATGATTATTTGACCAATTGATGTCCACACTACACGATAGATAACAAAAAAGGGCGCATTCGCCCCCATTATTGCACAGAAAAGCAATGCCCACTGTGCAAAAAGGCCCACCTAGTTGTGAGCCTCTTTAGAAACTTGGTAGCGGGAGCTGGATTTGAACCAACGACCTTCGGGTTATGAGCCCGACGAGCTACCAGACTGCTCCATCCCGCATCAACGTGCAAAATTATATCTAAATTTGAATCATTTTTCAATCAGAAAAATTTTCTAATTAGACTTGATTAAGTTGCACCTTAATCAAAAGTGGTAGCGGGAGCTGGATTTGAACCAACGACCTTCGGGTTATGAGCCCGACGAGCTACCAGACTGCTCCATCCCGCATCAACGTGCAAAAAATGTATCTCAACTCAAACCTTGTTTAAGTTGCCTATCTTAAGTTCGCATCTTAATTATAGGATTGATTGGTAGCGGGAGCTGGATTTGAACCAACGACCTTCGGGTTATGAGCCCGACGAGCTACCAGACTGCTCCATCCCGCATCAACAGATTTTGCTGCAAACACCAACTTAAACTTCTGGATTATAAGTTGGTGCGGAAGGGGGGACTTGAACCCCCACGCCCGAAAGCACTACCACCTCAAGGTAGCGTGTCTACCAATTCCACCACCACCGCAGCTGTGACGCATTCTAGTGGTTTCAATGAAAAATTGAAAGCGAAATATTCAATTATTCAGCTGGTTTTGGTGCAGTTGATGAAGTTTCAGGCGATTTTTGATCAACTTGCTCAGTTGTGTTAATCGTTTTCAAACCATAAGCATCTGTCGTTTGCTGCTTTGCAAAGTAAGCCAAACTAATACTTGTAATAAAGAATAAAGCAGTAAGTATCCCGGTTAAACGTGTTAAGAAGTTACCAGAACCAGAAGCGCCAAATACAGTCGCTGCACCGCCACCGCCAAAAGACGCACCAGCATCTGCACCTTTACCATGCTGTACTAGAATTAAAATAATCATCAATAACGCTAAAATGATGTGTAGCACCAGTACAAAAGATTGCATGATGAACTCCTAATTATTTTGATTGAGCAAATGCTTGCGCAATTTGAACAAATGATTCTGCATTGAGTGATGCACCGCCTACGAGGGCACCATTGATATCAGGGCATGCTGCCAATTCAACAGCATTCTCAGGTTTTACACTACCACCATAAAGAATTGCTATGTTTTGACCTTCAGGTGTAATTTGACTCAATCCTTCACGAATTTTAGCATGCATTGCTTGTGCATCATCCGGGGAAGCTGTTTTACCAGTTCCAATTGCCCAAATTGGCTCGTAGGCGACGGTAATATGCACCCATTGCTCTGGATTCACAACACCTGCAATGTCACAAATTTGTTGTAACACCACTTGCTCAGCTTGCCCACTTTCACGCTGTTCAAGGCTTTCACCCACACAATAGATGATATGTAAGTTAGCAGCTAAAGCATTTTTTATTTTTTCATTAAGAATCGCAGGCGTGTCATTAAATATTTCACGACGTTCAGAATGTCCAATTAATACATAATCGACTTGGCTATCCTTTAAAAGATCTGCGCTAACTTCACCTGTAAATGCACCAGTACCCGCAATACGTGATACATCTTGAGCGACCACAAACACTTCATGAGCATCTGTTGCAAGTTCATTTTTTACTTGGAGTAAAGCCAATAAAGTTGGCGCAACACCAATTTTACAAACATCATGAGCGATTGAAGCTTGCTCAAGCTGTTGTTTCAAATCAGCTAAAAGCTGTTGCGTGTTAGCCTGCATTGGGTTCATTTTCCAATTGCCTACAACCCACGGAGTAATTGTCGAACCCGACATAGATCTAACCTTCTATCAAAAATGCGCACATTCTACACGGATTTTAAAAAATTAACGTAAAAATTCAATGGATACAGATTCAGCACCTAGAATTCTTTAAAAAAAGACAACATAAGACACAATACCCAACAGAATAAGTGAAAAAATTCAATTTTTTCATAGTTTTCGGATAATATTAATGATTTTAAGTATAGAATTTTCTACTTATAACCGTATAATTTTAATATTCGAATTATAAAATGAATTTAAGGCGTATTGGGGATGACTTTAGATCAAAGTGGGCCAAAATTATCTGGGTTAAGTCGTCGTTTGGTTGATGAAGGCATTTTGACCTCCCAGCAAATGCAAAATGCTATTATTAATTCAAAAAAATCTCATCAAAAATTAGTACCTTACCTCGTTGAACATCTCAAAATACGAGCAAGTACGATTGCTGAAATGGTTGCTCAAGAGTTTGGGGAGCCATTGTTCGATTTAGATGCATATAATGTTGAGTTACTACCCAAAGATATCGTTGCAGAAAATCTTGTTACAAAACATTTAATCTTACCTTTATATCAACGAGGTATATCTTTATTTGTAGCGACGAGTGATCCTACAGATATCGAAGCATTGGAAGCAATTCGATTTAATAGTAAATTAAACGTCGTTCCTATTACTGTAGAACATAATAAACTTGAAAAACTGATCGAAAAGCATTTTTCTGAAAATGAGAATTTCAATTTCGGTGATGAAGATCTTGACGTTAATGTGGTCGAGAACGATACACCGCAAAATAATAACGATGATGGTCCTTCAGGTGATGATTCCCCGATTGTTAAGTACATCAACAAGCTTTTAGTTGATGCCATTCGCATGGGTGCATCAGATTTACACTTCGAACCTTATGAAAAAACGTACCGAGTTCGATACCGCGTTGATGGTGTTTTAAGAACTATTGCAAATCCACCATTGCAACTCGCGAATCGATTAGCTTCACGCTTGAAAGTTATGTCTCAAATGGATATTTCAGAAAAGCGTATTCCGCAAGATGGCCGTATTAAGCTTAAATTATCTCGTACTAAAGCGATCGATTTTCGTGTGAACTCATTGCCAACCTTATTTGGTGAAAAAATCGTATTACGTATTTTGGATCCGTCTAGTGCAATGCTCGGTATTGATGCATTAGGTTATGAAGAAGATCAGAAAGCTTTATTTCTTGAGGCACTTGAGAAGCCTCAAGGCATGTTACTGATTACGGGTCCAACAGGTTCTGGTAAAACAGTATCGCTTTATACAGGATTGAATATTTTAAATACTGAAAATGCCAACATCTCTACAGCAGAAGATCCCGTAGAAATTAACTTAGAAGGCATTAATCAGGTCAACGTCAACTATAAAGTGGGCTTAAGCTTCTCAGTCGCATTGAAATCATTCCTGCGTCAAGATCCTGATATTATTATGGTCGGGGAGATTCGAGATCTCGAAACAGCTGAAATTGCAATTAAGGCAGCACAAACAGGCCACATGGTGATGTCTACACTTCATACCAATAGTGCTCCTGAAACCTTAACCCGGTTGCGCAATATGGGGGTTCCCTCTTTTAATATTGCAACTTCGGTGAATCTCGTCATTGCTCAACGACTTGCTAGACGACTGTGTGTACACTGTAAAGTACCTGCTGATATTCCTAAACCAAGTTTGTTAGAAATGGGATTCACAGAACAGGATTTAGCAGATCCAGATTTTAAAATTTATCAACCTGTCGGTTGTCCTGAGTGCCGTGATGGTTATAAAGGACGTGTCGGTATTTATGAAGTCATGAAAGTGACACCTGAAATTTCGAAGATTATTATGGATGATGGCAATGCATTAGAGATTGCAGCTGCATCTGAAAGACTGGGGTTTAAGAATCTTCGACGTTCAGGATTAATTAAGGTCATGAACGGACTTACTTCTTTACAAGAAGTGAATCGAGTGACCAGTGAATAATTAAAAATAAGGAAATCATTATGGCGGTGAAAAAAGCACAGATGATGCCAACGTTTGTATATGACGGCGTGGATCGCAAGGGAACCAAAGTTAAAGGTGAAATGCCTGCGCGTAATATTCAACTTGCAAAAGTCATGCTCCGCAAACAAGGCATTACGGTGCGTAGTATCCGCGAGAAGCGCAAGAATATTCTTGAAGGCTTAATGAAGAAGAAAGTGTCTACTTTGGACATCACCATCTTTACGCGTCAGCTTGCCACCATGATGAAAGCAGGTGTACCACTTGTTCAAAGCTTTGAAATTGTTGCAGAAGGCTTAGATAATCCTGCAATGCGTGAAGTGGTTTTGGGTATTAAAACTGAGGTCGAAGGTGGTAATACTTTTGCAGGTGCACTACGCAAATATCCTCAGCATTTTGATCAGTTATTCTGCTCATTGGTAGAATCAGGTGAGCAATCAGGTGCGCTTGAAACCATGCTCGATCGAGTCGCGATTTATAAAGAAAAAAGTGAAGTTCTCAAACAAAAAATTAAAAAAGCGATGAAGTATCCAATTGCTGTCATTGTTGTTGCAATTATTGTGACCATTATTTTGATGGTCAAAGTGGTTCCTGTCTTCTCTGAGATGTTTAGCTCATTTGGCGCAGACTTACCTGCGTTCACGCAACTCGTAGTGGCAATGTCTGAGTGGGTGCAAAAATATTGGTTTATTTTAATTATCGGTATCGCGCTGACCATTATCGGCTTTATTGAAGCCAAAAAACGTAGTCAAAAATTTGCGGATGCATTAGATCGCACGGCTTTAAGGCTGCCTATTTTTGGTGATTTGGTTTATAAAGCAATTATCGCACGTTATAGCCGTACACTTTCAACCACATTTGCTGCCGGCGTCCCTTTAATCGATGCACTCCAATCAACAGCTGGTGCAACGAATAACGTGGTATATGAGCAAGCAGTTATGCGTATTCGTGACGACGTTGCGACTGGTCAACAACTTCATTTCGCTATGCGCTCGACCAATTTATTCCCATCTATGGCTGTGCAAATGGTAGCGATTGGTGAAGAATCGGGTTCACTCGATGCTATGCTAGATAAGGTTGCAACCCATTATGAAAGTGAAGTCGACAATGCTGTCGATGGCTTAACCTCCATGATGGAGCCTTTGATTATGGCCATTCTAGGTGTCTTGGTCGGCGGCTTAGTCATCGCAATGTATCTTCCAATCTTCCAAATGGGTTCTGTGGTGTAATGAACGAAATAATTGCGTATTTAATTCAATCGCCTACAGCACTCTATTTAACTGTGGGAATCATCAGCTTATGTGTCGGAAGTTTTTTAAATGTTGTCATTTACCGCACACCTAAAATGATGGAGCAAGAATGGCGTCAAGACTGTCAGATGTTTTTACATCCCGACCAAGCCATAATTGATGAAGATAAACTCACGCTAAGTAAACCTGCATCGACCTGCCCAAAATGTAAAACACCTATTCGTTGGTATCAAAATATCCCCGTGATAAGTTGGTTATTTTTACGTGGAAAATGTGGTGAATGTGAAAATCCGATTGGCATTCGTTATCCACTGGTAGAAGTTTTGACTGCTGTTTGCTCATTAGTGGTCGTCGCGGTATTTGGTCCAAGCCTACAAATGCTTTTTGGCTTAATTTTAACGTGGACACTGATCGCACTCACATTCATCGACTTCGATACACAACTTTTACCCGATCGATATACTCTCCCCTTGGCTGCACTTGGTTTAGCGGTAAATAGCTATGCACTCTACACATCACCTACCTCCGCCATTTGGGGTTATTTGATTGGTTTCCTCTGTTTATGGGTGGTGTACTATCTATTTAAAATCGTGACAGGCAAAGAAGGAATGGGATATGGCGACTTCAAATTACTGGCCGCGCTTGGTGCATGGATGGGTCCATTTTTATTACCGCTCATTGTCCTACTTTCATCCTTAGTCGGTGCAATCATCGGCATCATTTTGATGAAAGTCAAAAAAGAAAATCAGCCCTTTGCTTTTGGACCTTATATTGCGATTGCTGGATGGATTGCATTCTTATGGGGTAACGAAATTATGAAGGTTTATTTAGGGGGTTAAGCTAAAATAAGCCTCATTATGATAATTACAAGGTTTTTTACATGCGCTTTATTTTGGGCTTAACAGGTGGTATTGGAAGTGGAAAAACTGCTGCAAGTCAGTGGTTTGAAACACAAGGTATTACTGTTGTTGATGCAGATATCGTAGCACGTGAAGTGGTTGAAATTGGAAAACCTGCACTACAAAAAATTAAAGATCATTTTGGGGATTGGGCGCTATTGGAAGATGGCGCACTCGACCGCAGAGCGTTAAGAGACCATATTTTTAAACATCCTGAAGCTAGAAAGATATTAGAAAATATTACGCATCCTGCAATTCGCCTATCGATTATTGAACAACTACAACGGGCGACCAGTCCTTATGCCATTTTAGTTTCCCCACTCTTGTTTGAAACCAATCAACACCAACTTACTCAACGTACTTTACTGATCGATGCATCCACAGAATTACAAATCTTGCGTGCTTCGCAACGTGATCATCAAGACATTGAGCAAATTAAAAAGATAATGAGTGCGCAAATGTCTCGTGAAGAAAAATTAAAACGTGCAGACGATGTTGTTATAAATGATGGTGAACTTGATCATCTCTATCAACAACTCGCAGTAAAACACCAATATTATCTTGGTCTTGCACAACAAACTTAAATTGAAAAAAAGCAGTCTAAGAAGACTGCTTTTTTTGTTGCTCAAGTTTTTGGCTTAGTGCATCTTGGCGACCCAGCCATCGCCATGGTTGTAATGCGCCTATCGCCATACCCAACAACCCAAATAACATCGCAATACTTAAAGGTTCATTTAACAAAGGCACTGCCAAAATTGCAGCTAAAAAAGGTGCTAAATTGGTAATGCTCCCTGCTTTAAAAGCCCCGAGTCTTTTAATCGCTTCCACATAAGTTAAAGTTGCAATAATGACCACAAATATGCCATGAAATATTGTTTGAAACATTAAATGCTGAGGCTCAGGAGTACTAAGATCTTTGGGTAAAAATAACACGTAAATGGGTACATAAATCACGGCTGACCAGATGGCAACCCCACACATCGCCTGCCATGCACTCAGTTGGAATTTACGCAGTAATACGGTAAATATTGCCCAAAAAATGGCGCTCAAGAAGAATAATCCATCACCAGCACCAAAAGAAATGCCAGATTCACGATACATCAGGAGACTCATAATACCGAGCACGGTGATCATAATGATCAAACTTGCCCATGTATGACGATCAAAAGCCTGCTTCATCAATATAAAAGCCACGATGGCAGTACAAATAGGAATACAACCATTGAGAAAAATTGCAGCATGCGCAGTCGGTGCATAGTGAAATGCGCTATAAGCCAACAAACAATAGATCACACCACCAATCATTGCCAAGATAAATGGTTCTTTTTTAAGTAAAAAAGAGGCTTCTCTACGATAAAGTAAAATCGGCATTAAGATCAAAAAAGCCAGTGAAAAACGCAGTGCCACAATGTCCCACGTATTGATATGCCATAGCGCATTTAATCGTGCAGTGAGGGTAAATCCCCCCCAGATGCACATGGTAGTAATAAGAAAAAAATAGCCTTGGGCTCGATCTGAAAGTGCCATCTCTAATTAGGCTTGACGTTGTCTACACGCTTCGTAAAGTGCCATGCCTGTCGCCACACTCACATTCAAACTTTGTAAATTGCCACTCATTGGAATATAAACTTTGTGATCGCATTGCGCCTGAGTAATCGGTCTTAAACCAGTATCTTCAGCACCCATAATCACTGCGACAGGACCAGTCAAATCACATTCGTGAATAGGTAGAGCATGCTCATCTAACATCGTGCCAATCACTCGAACATTAAAATCATCTTTGATTTTAGCTAAAGTACGAGCCAAATTCGTCACTTGGATAAATTTAACTTTCTCTGCACCACCAGCAGCAACCTTACGAGCCGTTGGTGTTAAGCTCGCAGAACGATCACGAGGAACAACAACCGCGTGTACGCCCATGGCTGCCGCAGTTCGAATACACGCACCCAAATTATGCGGGTCCGTCACTTGGTCAAGCGCCAGTAAAAAAACACTGTCTGTACTTTTGATTAATTGCTCAAGATCATTTTCATTCAGCGTTGGATGAGGACGAACTGCAGCAACGACACCTTGATGAAAAGGTTGTCCAGCCAGTTTTTCAAGGCTGTCTCGGCTCGCTTTTTGAATACTAATTCCGAAAGGTTCAGCCAACTCAAAAATACGTTTTAAACGTTGATCTTCACGACCTTTTAGTGCAAATAGAGTCAAAACGCGTTCAGGTTCTAACTCCAACAATGACTCCACAGAATGAACGCCATAATAATATTCGGGTTTAGCCATGAACGACCTCAACTCACTAAGACAATACAATAATATAGAAAAGAAAAATCCCGCAAAGCCAACTTTACAGGATTTTATATAGCGAATAGTTTAACCGATTTGACCATTGAATGTTGGTCAAATTTTTTTTTGGTAATTAACCTTCGAAATGACAAACGTAGTCTAATACGTCATCTGTTTCGATTTTGAAACGGCTCTCACCAGGCACGTAAAACGACTGCCCTGCACGGAAAAGCTCATGTTCTTCATTGTCTGCAATTGTGACACGACATTCACCAGAAATAATTTCCATACGCTCTGGTACATGTGTTTCAAAAGTAAGCGGTTGTTCCGTCGGTAGAATAACCCCAAGTGTTTTTTTCGTACCGTCTTCAAATTGAACAGTGTGGCTAATACACGTCCCGCCAAAATAAACATTTGATTTTTTTACAACAGATACATGATCAAATTGTGATGACATGCGTATTCTCCAAATAATGCGCATTTTATAAATTTTAATTGCCGTAGTTTAATTGCGCTCGAGCAACTAATCAATCAGTGTTTTGCAATGGTTTTTATAAGCAACTTTTGTTCCCTATTGATGAAATTTAAAGATTTTTTTGATTTCTTCTATATATCTTTTGTACACAGGTAAAAGAATATATTCAGTCACTAGTAATCAACCTAATTTCAGTTAAAATGCAAACTAAAAGTTCTCATATTCAAATGTCGTGACTTGAGACTAAAACAAAATTTCTCTATCTTAGAATCCACACTTTCGCAGCTCGGATGCGTTTATGCTGACACACCTTAATCTGATCAACTTTGCTTTAGCCGATAACTTAGCCATTGATATTGATCAAGGTTTCAATGTTCTTACGGGTGAAACTGGTGCAGGTAAATCTTTATTACTCGATGCATTATCAGCGTGTTTAGGCGAGCGTACTGATACAAATTACGTTCGTTATGGTTCAGATAAGGCTGATGTTACAGCCGTATTTAGTTATCAAGATCAAAGTCCCGAAGCTGAATGGTTAAGCACTCATGAGCTGGCAGATGAATCAGGTGAAATTCACCTAAGACGGGTAATATTTGCTACAGGTCGTAGTAAAGCTTGGATCAATGGACGTCCAAGTAGCCTGTCAGAATTAAAGGAAATTGGCAGACTCTTAGTCCAACTTTACAGCCAACATAGTCAGCAACAATTGTTAGAACCACCCTATCCAAAACATTGGTTGGATCGTTACAGCAATTTTGGTCAGCATACGCTCGCTGTCAAAGACAGTTATAACGCATGGCAAAAAAATATCCGACAGCATCAAGCTGCGCTTGATGCACAGACCACCCGCCTTCAACGCATTGAGATACTTAATCTTCAATTAGAAGAATTAGAAGAAGTGGTTCGACTTGACTATAAAGAAATTGAACAAGAGTTCGATCGCTTAAGTCATCATGAACACATCATGCAAGATTGTAGTTATGCAATCAACGTTTTAGATGAGTCTGATCAAAATATCACTCAGGAAATTTCAAGTATTATTCGCAAGCTTGAATCTCATGCAGGTCGTAGTGATTTACTCTCTGAAATTTATAACTCATTATTAAATGCGCAAAGTGAACTCGATGATGCCAGTGCTAATTTAAAACAATTCATTGACCGTCAGAGTTTTGATCCTGAACGAATGGAAGAGTTAAACACACAACTGGAAATATTCCATCGTTTAGCGCGCAAATATCGAGTACAACCCGAAGATGTAAAATCAGAATACGAACATTGGCAGGCAGAGCTAGAACAATTACATCAGCTTGAAGATCCAGAGACTTTGGCTGAACAAGTTGAAATTTCACATCAACAGTTTATAGAGAAAGCTCAATATCTAGATGATATCCGTCGTAAAGCAGCAGAACCCTTAGCCAAACTCTTAACAGAACAAGTCAAGCAACTGGCTTTACCAGAAGCTCATTTTGAATTCCGTTTTGATCCTCTGGAGCAACCTTCATCTGAAGGGTTTAGTTTTATTCAATTGTTGTTCACAGCAAACAAAGGGATTCCACCTCAACCGCTTGCGAAGGTTGCGTCTGGTGGTGAATTGTCACGTATTGCATTGGTCATGCAAGTCATGAATGCAGAAAAAACTGAAGCTGAAGTACTCGTTTTTGACGAAATTGATGTGGGCATCAGCGGTGGAACAGCTGAGATTGTCGGTCGCTTATTGGCTGGATTAGGTCAACATGTTCAAATTCTATGTATTACACATCAAGCCCAAGTTGCAGCGCAATCGGACCAACATTTGTTAGTGAAAAAACTGCAAACAGACCCTGCTAGCAGCACTATCGTTGAGCTTGATGAAGATCAACGGATATTAGAGCTTGCTCGTATGACTGGTGGTGTCGAAATTAGCGAGACCACCCTTCAACATGCAAAACAATTAAGACAATTAAAGTTTCAGACCAGCACATCTTGATTATTTTAAAAGGATTGTTGAAAACCCATAAGTCTAGTATGTTGAAGTATAGTGATACTCAAACATAGGAGAAGCCATTAGGTGAGTAAACAATTTCTAACGCACCGTTGCCTGATTGCCCCACCTGATTTAGCAGATGATTTCTTCGCAAATAGTGTGGTCTATATTGCTCGTCATGATCATGAAGGTGCGCAGGGAATTATGATCAATCGTCCGGCTGGGATTCAGGTTAAAGAACTCTTAACAGATCTTGATATCGTTGCAGATCATGTTCACCCACATGATGTCTTACAAGGTGGTCCTTTACGACCAGAAGCGGGTTTTGTACTTCATACAGGTCAACCTACTTGGCATGCGTCCATCGCTGTAGGTGAAAACCTTTGTTTAACAACTTCAAAGGATATTCTTGATGCAATCGCACACAATGAAGGTGTTGGTCGCTATCAAATTGCTTTAGGCTATGCAAGTTGGAGTAAAAACCAGTTGGAGCAAGAAATCGCTCGAGGTGACTGGCTCATTTGTGACTCTGATATGGATTTGATTTTTAACTTACCCTATGACGATCGCTGGGACGCTGCCTATAGAAAAATGGGAGTCGATCGTACATGGCTTTCATCTGAGATTGGACATGCCTGATTCAACTACCGCTCAACTCATTATGGCCTTTGACTTTGGCACACAGAAAACAGGAATGGCTGTAGGATCGTCCATTATTGAAAGTGCTACGCCACTTTCACTTTTACCGATGAAAGATGGCATTCCCAATTGGGATGATCTACTCAAAATTGTAAAACAGCATTCTCCAAATCTGTTTTTAGTCGGGCTACCACTAAATATGGATGATAGCGAATCGGAACTATCAACACGAGCACGTAAATTTGCCCGTCGTTTAAGACACCAAACCAATATAGAAACATGGATGGTGGATGAGCGATTAACAACTCGCGAAGCGCGTGATGAACTCGATCATTATCAGGCGCAAGGGCGTGGAAAAAAGTTGTCCGCAGACAGCTTGGCAGCCGCTTTATTTATTGAAAGTTGGTATCGTAATCCTCAAGGTATTCAACCTTAATAGGATACTTGTCACTTCATCTAGGATAAAAATAGCGAAAGGTTAAATTGATTCTAGGCTCTAATACTTTGGTTGATTTCGCTAAAGTGTGTTTCCAAAAACGCTGTGTTTGACCTTTCATCACAATCAACTGTCCTGATTGTAGATACATTTCCGCAGTATGAGTTTTATCACGGTGTTTAAATCTAAATTTTCGTGTTGCACCGAGACTCAGTGAGGCAATGACAGTCTCGCCATGTTCAGGATCTCTTAATGCAGCCTCATCATCACTATGCCATCCTACACCTTGAGTTCCATCTTCGTACAAATTGGCCAAACAAGAATTAAATTGAACTCCTGTTATAAGTTCAATTTTTTGCTTGAGTGCTAATAATTTCAAATCCCAAATCTGTGCTTGTTTATCCATTCCTGAATAGTGATATTGATAGTTTTGGTCACCATACCATACGACTTTACGACCCGTCTTAAAATATTGGCCGTATAAAATCACTTCATCCTGTTTCCAAGCCAAAGCTTCTAAAAAATAATCGAAATAATCCTGTGATTCAGCATGAGTAAGTATAAGGCCGTAATCTTCTACAATCCCATCACAAGGTAGGAGATTTGAATTGGGTTCGGGTGCAAACAGCTCAAAGTTCATAACCAATTTGCCATGAAAATATAACCGTATATTAGCTGAATATTTCAACTGACAAATTGAAACATTGTGAACGCTTGTGACACTGGACAATCAAGCTTAGACTGGCATAAATCTAGACAATAAAAACAATCGCTTATGAATTTATGGCAACTTTTTCTAAAACTTAAACCTTTCGTTCGACCTTATCGCTTTTTAGTGATTGCCACTCTCTTTCTTACGCTCATCGGCTCATTCACAGCTCAAGTGAATGCACTCACTTTGCAGTATGCGGTTGATGAAATTAATGCGCTGGTTGAGAATGGCTTTGGCTTAGCCGAAGGCTGGAATATCCTGATTACCATTACAGCGATATTATTGGGTAAAGAAGTGATTAATGCTTTTGTGCAATTCGGACAAAAGTTTTATGGTGAAAAACTTAGAATTTTTATTTCACAAGATTTAGCACAAGGCATCATTGAAAAATTTCTGACCTATAGATTAGCTTTTTTCAACGAAGAGAATAATCAGGCGGGAAAATTACAAACACGAATCGATCGTGGTATTGGTTCTCTGACTCGTCTAGTTCAAATATTCTTTATTGACATTTTGCCGTTATTTACCAGTGCGATCGTGGCTTTAGGATTAATGTACTACGCCAACTTTTATGTTGGCTTGGTGGCGACCACTATCGTTCCAATCTACTTCTGGTTAACTTATAAACAAGCACAAAAACTCGGAGGCTGGCGTCGAAATTTACGTGATGGTCGAGAAAAGAAAAGCCAAGGTATCCTCGGAATTATTAATTCAATTACGGTTATCAAATCTTTCAACCGCGAGTCAATAGAATCAACCAAACAACTCAAACTACAAAAAGAACTCACAGATAATCAAATGCAAACCCGTCAAGTCAGCTTTTTATTTGATGGGTTAAAAACCTTTATTGAACAAATAGGTATTGTTTTAATCATCATCCTAACTGCGTATTTTGTGCTTGATGGTCAGATGAGCATCGGTATGATCATGTTTCATGTGCTCTTGTTCAATAATGTATCCGCGCCAATTCGCTCCTTACATCGTATATATGATGAAGTGAATGATGCCATGATCTATTCAGAAAGCTTCTTTAAAATTTTAGAAGCAGATGATCAAATTGAACCTACAGGTCAACTCAAACCGCAAATTCAAGGAAAATTTACGCTGAAAAATGTTGAATTCTTTTATCCAAACGGTCACCACGCACTAAAGAATATCAATATGGAGATTCGACCCAATAAAATTACTGCATTAGTTGGCTTATCAGGTGCGGGAAAATCAACCTTAATCAGTCTTTTAGATAAATTTTATGAACCTAATCAGGGGTGTATCGAACTCGATGGCATCGATCTCAATCAAATTGATACTCAATATTTGAGAGATCATATTGGATTAGTCCTACAAAAAAATCATATTTTCCAAGGAACTATTCTTGAAAATATTCGCTATGGTAAAACAGATGCCACTGAAGAAGACGTGATCATTGCTGCTAAAAAAGCCTCCATTCATGAGCAAATTTTACAACTTCCAGATGGCTATCATTCCGATGCATTGCAACTCTCTGGAGGACAACAACAGCGTATTGCGATTGCTCGTATGTTCTTGAAAAATCCACCGATTATCTTTTTAGATGAACCGACAGCGAGTTTGGATGCCATTGCTTCGGAACAAATTAAACAAAGCCTTGATGAGATTAAACAAGGACGTACTGTCATTATTATCTCGCACAGCCTGTCGCAAATTATTGATGCGGATTACACCTATGTCATGAAAGAAGGCGAAATTGCCGAGCATGGAGAACATGATGCTCTTTACCATCAAGACGGTGTATATAAACAAATTTTTGATGCGATGGCTAAAAGTTTGAATATCGAAAAAATTGCAAAAACTTTTGAAGACGATGGAGATGAGGAAACCCATAGTTAAAGTTTAATCTAGGTAACCTTGGCATTGAAGCAGTTGAATCAACACACAGTCATCTGCTTCATATAGCTGACTTAACTTCGTGTAAGGATCACCATCGAGCGCTAACATCTGTGCAAATGCAGGTTCAGTTTTTATACCTTTTCGCTTAAGGCGAATGATTTCCTGTTTAAATTGGTCATTTGCCAAATCTAATATTCTACGTTCAACATAGAAGTGCTGGAATCCCGCCTGCTGATGAATTGGTGTTGTAGAACAAAATATCTCCATTGACCAAGCATAATATTCAAATCGGCAAATCCAAGTATCACGTTCAAAATAACTTCGCTCAATGCACCATGCCTTATAGGTTTGAAATAATTTTAGTATTTCAATCAAATGATTCTCTTGCTCAATCGGATAACTACAAATGAGGTCGATATCACTTTGTGCTGTTGCAATTCCTAAAGGTGGCGTACCGACCACTGTAACTTGATACCGCTTGAGTATTTCCATAAGGTTTAAGTCATCAATGACTTTTTGAAAGTGTATTTTTTTCATTGTTATTTTTAATCTCTAAGATGATTCAACTTTAAAGCGGTTGAATCTCCCAATATGAATTACTTTAACCCTCAGCAGAAAAGCTTAAGCAATTAAGGTTATTTTTGATTTTCGATAACATCTAACGCATAAACAGTTTTAATATAATTTCGATACTGCGTTGAATAAGAGATTTCCAAACAACGCATAAGGTATGCTTTCTCTTTTGAATATTGATAGCTGCCTAACGCTTCTTTGAGCGCTTGATCAATATAATTTTGCACTTGTTTTGCCGCCTCATGGCTATGCTCACCGAGTTGAAAATATCCACCTCTCGCAATATTTGCTTCATTTGCATAAATCTCAGAATGAGATAGTCAATACGCGATTCCATCATTATGCAAATACTCTTGTGCCCGTGATAAATCATCCGCATAAATGCTTGAACTCGACAAGATGCTTAAAGCAATAGCAAATTTACTTCTCATTTTTAATCACTTTCTCAACACAATAAAAAAGCGCCTTTTGGCGCTTTAAATATATTAAGGTTGTTTTAGATATGGCCATGCCGCTCTTAAATAAATAAACATGGACCACAGTGTTAAAATTACAGCGGTATACAACAAACCATATGCAACTAATTCAAGTGGTTTCCAATTGAGTAAGAACACAGAAATAGCGATCATCTGGAAAGCTGTTTTATATTTTCCAACCGTTGATACAGCCACATTGGTACGTGCACCGAGCTCAGCCATCCACTCACGTAAAGCAGAAACCGTAATCTCGCGTGAAATAATCACAATCGCAGCAAAAGCCATCGAAATTGTAGGTTGCCATTGCACCAAAACAATCAATGCTGCTGCAACCATTAATTTATCCGCAACAGGATCTAAAAAACGTCCGAATGCAGAAGTCTGATTCAATGTTCTTGCTAAGTAACCATCAAACCAATCTGTGACAGCAGCAATCACAAAAATTGCAGTCAGAATGATATGACGCGTCATACCCCCTTCATGCCCACCCACACCAATCGCAGGAGGCCAATAGGCAATAATTAAAAAAACAGGTATTAACGCAATACGTGCTAGCGTCAAGATATTTGGTATATTCAGGATGCGACCTGTAGACATAGACACCGCCAGTTTGCCCCAATTACAGCTAAAATTTGCAATAAAAACTTGAGCTTTGATTCTTTAATCCGCTTACTTTAAACGATTCACTACCCGCTGTCGACTAGGCAAAAATCGCGACAGTCTGTCTACAAATTGCAACGAGACGGTCATTATGGTCCCAAATATGGGCATATTCAGTAGAATAACCATGCGCAGAATGATCTGTAAATACTTTATATTTAAACCAATCTCGTCGGTCAGCTTGAATAGGTTCTAACAGCGTCACATACCAAGAAATTGAACTTCCCGGTGCTGGTTTTTTTAATATAGGAAAAATTCCTGCAGGCCAAATATCTAACATTGCTATAAATTCAGGCATGCTCAGCGGACCTGCTTCAAATTTAGATTCTGCATATCGAAACCACCCACCAAAATCTGGCTTTTCAGCAGCCGTACAAGGGTATTTCCCTTCAGCCCAAATCAGATCATAGTTCTGATAGCATTGCGGCATAAGAGGATGATAAGGCAACTTAACTAAACTTTCAGGCGAATCATACTGTGGTGCTGTGCGAGTTTGATCCATATTCACAACTGATTCACGGTCTGAACCAAAACTTGCCAGCAGAATTCCCTGTACAGCATCATCCTGCCAAATCCGAGCCTCAATATTAGTCACAGATTTACCTTGCCTTAAAATTTCCACTGTCACTTTGACTGGCTTTTCCTGAACAGGACCCACAAATACCACACTGGTGCTCAATAATCTTTTTTGAGGGTCATGAATCATTTGTGTTGCTTTGTGTAGCATCATCGCCGTGGTTAAACCACCAAAAATGGTACGACCTTGCAACCAACCCTCAGGGATCCCCACCCATTCTTGTTGATCAATTTCTTGAAATACCTGTCCAAATGACATGTGCAACCCTTTTATTTTAAATTTCTTATCGCGCTAGCATGCTGAATTTTCAGATTGAGGTAAATGATCAATGACTCGCAGGTCAATGAGCATTTTGGCAAATTGATATGCATGATTACTCATGCAAGATTTTGTACACAGTCCGAGCGAGATTTGCACCAAAACCTGGGACTAAATTCAGATCCTTTTCAGAGGCTTTTAATACCCCTTGAATCCCACCAAAATGTGTTAATAAATCACGGCGGCGTTTTGGTCCTAGCCCTGGAATGGCTTCTAAAACTGACTGCCCACGACGTTTATCGCGCTTGGCACGATGTTTAGTAATGGCAAATCGATGCGCCTCATCACGAACCTGTTGAATTAAATGTAGCGCTTTATGGTCTTCAGGCAGTTGAATCTTTGTGCCATCAGTGAAATGTAAGGTTTCCAAACCAGGCTTACGTCCTTCCCCTTTTGAAACCCCCACCATGAATGCATCCAATCCAAGATCTTGCATGACCTGCATTGCCATATGTAATTGCCCTTTACCACCATCGATGAGAAGCAAATCTGGCAGCATCGCCTTCTTATACCGTCGTGTCAAAGCCTGACGCATGGCAGCATAATCATCACCGCCAGTGATATCTTCGATAGCAAACTGACGGTAATCGCGCTTGCGAGCCCCTCCACTATCAAAGACAACACAAGAAGCGATCGTTGCTTCGCCCATCGTATGGGATATATCAAAACATTCGATACGATCAATTGGACGTCCGACCACCTCTTCTAACTGATGAAAACGTTCATTCAATTCATAATGGTTAGCAAGTTGTCCTTTAATGGCATGCTGTACATTCATGGTCGCAAGCTCGAGCCATTCTGCACGGGTTTCTCGAACTTTTGATTTAATCAGAATTTTTTTGCCAAAATTTTGTTGTAGTGCCTCTTCTATGTCTTTCTTGTCTGGCAGCTCCACGTTGACGATTAATTCTGTTGGAATCTCATCGGCAACTTGGAAATAAAAGTTCGCGATAAAATCTGCCAGCATTTGTCCCAAATCATCGCCCAACATATCTGGGAAATAACTTTTTCCTCCCAACATCTTGCCATTACGCACATGCATAATCTGAACGCACGTTACCCCCGCTTGGTATGCGATCGCCAATATATCTGCTTCACCTTTGACTTTATAAATCGCTTGTTGCGTTTGGACATCACGCAATAATGCCATCCGATCACGATAAAAAACGGCTTTTTCAAATTCGAGAGCTTCTGCTGCCGCTTCCATTTTGGCAATTAATTCTTGATTAAGCTCACGTGTGTCCCCTTGTAAAAAACGAATAGAGTTATCAACATCATCTTTATAATCTTCAGGTGATACCATACCCACACATGGAGCTGAGCAACGTTTAATTTGATACTGCAAACACGGTCTTTTACGTTGCGCAAAATAACTATTTTCACATTGGCGGACATTGAATAATTTTTGTAAGACCACCAATGTATCACGTGCATTATAAGCACTTGGATAAGGTCCAAAAAATTTACCTGCTTGATGTTTCCCCTTACCACGACCTGCTGCAATACGTGGATAAGGCTTATCACTGGACACAAAAATATAGACGTAAGATTTATCATCTCGCAGCATGATGTTATACGGCGGTCGATGAAGCTTAATTAAGTTTTGTTCAAGAAGTAATGCTTCCGTTTCTGAGCGGACCACCATGGTTTCAATATCATGAATGCGGGCAACTAAAGCCTGTGTTTTGGGATGCTCAATGGTTTTAACAAAATAGCTAGAAACACGATTTTTTAAATTCTTCGCTTTTCCCACATACAACAACTCTCCATCTTTACCTAACATGCGATAGACACCAGGCAAAGTCGTAAGATTGGCTAAGATTTTTTCAATGTGTTCACGTGCGTTTTCGTTCACAAGCAGCCTTTAATGTAGAGTCAGTCATTCATGCAACAGCATGAGCTTATTGTGATGGTAACGCGCTCTATTTCAAGTGCATTTCGGTAGACGATTTTAAAACCTTGTTGATCCAACAGTTCAGAGCAATGATCGCAGATTTGATAATCAGCTGATTGTTAAAAAGTCTGAGTTGTTAAATTCAAGTTTGATATGCTTTTCAACTGATTCATTCATGGATGCGCCAACATGACTGCGACCGATCGTGCTTTTCACGCCATACAACCTGCACTCTCATCCCATAGTCCTTCAGAAAAAGATCGACTCATTGGAAAGTCTCGCTTTCATTTTGAACCAGCCAAAGTGATGCAGTTATTGCGTGATCGTATCATTGGGCAAAATCCAGCCTTAGATGAAATCGAAAAAATGCTTCACGTGGTCAAAGCTGACTTTTCAAGTCCTGAACGCCCCTTGTCCGTCACCTTAATGCTTGGACCAACAGGTGTTGGTAAAACAGAGACTGTTCGTTTGATTGCTGAAGCGATTTATGGTCGTCCTGATGCATTTTGTCGTATCGATATGAATACACTGGCTCAAGAACATTATGCAGCCGCTTTAACAGGCGCTCCGCCTGGATATGTCGGTTCAAAAGAAGGTCATAGTTTATTCGATGAAACTGCGATTAATGGCTCTCATACCCGTCCTGGCATTATGCTGTTTGATGAACTTGAAAAAGCCTCTCCCGAAGTGATTCGTGGCTTAATGAATGTGTTGGATACAGGTCGCCTAACCCTTACTGCTGGAACAAAAACGATTGACTTTCGTAATTGTATGATCTTTATGACCAGTAATGCAGGAGCACGCGCAGCACAACAATATTTAGATAAATTAAATGTTTTACCGCAAAAACTTCAGAATCTATGTTTAAAACGCTTACCCACGAAAGCCATTATTGAAAAAATACTGCATCGCAGTTTTGATCCCGAATTTCTGAATCGAATTGATCGTGTCCTTCATTATCAACCTGTTCAAGATGATGCACTCCCTAAATTGGTAGATATTGAACTGGAAAAACTCAATATTCGTTTGCAACATCAAAAACGTCAGGTTCATTTATCAGACCTTGCCAAAGCATATTTCTATCAGGGTCATGATATCCGCTTTGGGGCACGTCATTTAGCACGTAAAATAAGAACTGAACTAGAACCCATTATTGCGATCTACTTTCTAAAGCATCCAGATCAACTTCATCTCAAGCTGGATTGCAAAGACGGTCAGCTCACGATCATCAATTAATAAAAAAAGCCCATTATGGGCTTTTTTTAAACAAATCATCTTAAACCGGGAATCGTGACAAAGGATTCTGCTGCCGTTTTATTATAATACGTACACCCTTTTTCAATATTTGCCATTAACAACTGATAACGCTGTCTATTTTCTGCAACATCATCGTTCATTAACAATTTTTCATAGAGTTTATATTCATCATCAGTCGTACGCTTCAAAGTTTGATGATATTCAGCAGGATATAGTTTGCTTTCAAATTCAATGGCTGTTGAATCATCTAAACTAATCTTCATACTGGTGTCAAAAATACTGCTAAAATTCATACCCATCCAACGATCTTTAGCAAGTTGAAATTTAACTATTGGATTTTTTTCATTTAAAAGATCAAGATACAGCAAGTTATCTTCATAAAATTGGTTAAAACTCTCTTCCAATGGTTCACTGGTGTTTGGATAGAGTTGTAAATAATCTACTCGGTTTTGTTCTGCTTTCTTTCTATAACAATAGCTACCTGAAGAAAAATTTTTAAGACCATCTTTGGCGATAAACAATCTCACATTAGGGCTCAAATCATTTCGATCAATGTTGCGATAACCTGGTAAAACTGTATCAAAAACATTTTTACCCGATAGGTTTACACGCTCCATTTCGATATCCGTTTGGATGTCACCAATGATATTCATCGTCCAATGACTAGGACTATTCACACTAAGCGTATTTTGGGCTTGATCATAGGTTTGATAGATACGATTTCGCGTCACAATCACACTATTCAACGGTTTAAAACTATCCGTATAAGTAAATTGTCCATTTTGAAATTCAATATAATTTAAGCCGAATCGATCATTGGAATTATAGTAAATTGAATAGAGTTGATCACCGTTTCGAAATTGTGTACTCGGTGATGATTCATACGAATCTCCCGACCCACCGCCGCCACAGGCACTTAAAAAAAACGGTAAAACACATAAAGCCAATATTATTTTTTTGAGATTCATTTGAATTTTCTTTTGTATATTATACAGACAAAAGCATAGCTTTTATTGAACCACTTCTCAATTTTAATTTACATCATTTTAAGTAAAATTAAAAAATGCGCCCTGAGGCGCATTTTGATCTGAATGCTCTTAAAACACATAAGGTCGAATAAAAATCAGGAAGAATATCCCTAACATCAAGAACCATTTTAAAAAGTAATATAACTGACGGTTCTTCGCTTTCAGTGCTTTTGCTTTCACACGCAAGCGATAAACATAACCAAATGCTTTGTTCAGACCACCCGTTTGATCCCCTGCTTCATTCGGTGAACTTGCCGCAGTCATTACATTTTTACCAAACCAATGATTAAACCGTTCCATCCAACGTGTCTTTAAAGGACGCTCTACATCAGCAAAGAAAATAATACGATTTTGATCCGTCGTGTTTTCTGCATAATGAATGTAGGTTTCATCAAACACAACGCTTTCACCATCTCTCCATGAATACCGCTGACCATCTACATCAATAAAGCAACGATCATCATTTGGCGTCAACAACCCTAAATGATAGCGTAAAGATCCCGCATAAGGATCACGATGACGAACCAAGCGACTATCAGGAGCAAGCTCAGTAAACATCGCCGCTTTAATGGTTGGCAATGTTTTAAGCAATGCTGTCGTTTTAGGGCACAGTTCTGCTGCTGAAGGATGTGCAGAGTCATACCATTTTAAATAAAAACGCTTCCAACCAGTTTTAAAAAATGAGTTAAAGCCTAGGTCATCATATTTTTCAGAGGCTTTGATCCCACCCTGCTCATATAAAGCTTTGGCTTCATCACGAATCATTTCCCAATTTTCATCTAACACTTTTAAATCTTTAAAATGCTGTGTGTCGATATAAGGCTGGTTTGGCACCTTAGAGAACATATACATCAAAAAATTAATAGGTGCCAAAATGGTCGAATGATCAAAGAATTGACGATAGAACGAATGTCGTACTTTTCCACGACGTTGAATATACAGTGCCGATATGATGAATATCGCGAGAATAATCCACTTGATCATTGATTGACTCGGTTTATCTTTGGTTAGCGGGTTAAATGAGGAGATGCTGCACCTAAATTGGAAGTGAATTGTTCCAATTTAGGTGTATAGATAATCACGTAAATTGTATAACGACTACCCCAAACAACGAAACATTGTGTTCTACAAATAGACTTTTGATGGCTTTATATTTCAGTTTATTGACTTTTATGACGAAATTTAAAGTGCAAAATAACTTGAAATTACCTACCTACCCCAGATATAAGTTGAAGTGTTTTTAAATAAAATGCCAATTGAAACAATCGCTTTATTGTAAGAAGAACAAACTCTACATTCGCATCTGCTGTTTTATAACGCATGCTGGTGCAATAAATAGATGACCATTGCGTCACGGCTTGATACAACTTGTTATGTTCTTTTTCGATATAGTTATCGTAAGATTAGCGAAGCTTTAATGTGCGCAGGAAATACGCACTTGCTTCACAACATCAACTTAGAAGTCCTCCAAAAAAAAGGAGATCAGGGCATGATCCACGCTGGCAATGCCATTACCGTCCAAATGCTTTCGGACGGAATTGCAGAATTCCGCTTTGACTTACAAGGTGAGTCGGTTAATAAATTCAACCGCGCAACAATTGACGACTTTAAAGCTGCAATTGCTGCTGTTCAATCAAACGCTGAGATTAAAGGTCTTATCGTTACATCTGGTAAATCTACATTTATCGTTGGTGCAGACATCACTGAGTTTGGTGAAAACTTTGCGCAAGGCGAACAAGTCATTGTAGATTGGGCGATGCCTGTTCATGAAATCTTCAACTCATTCGAAGATTTAAATATTCCTAAAGTTGCTGCAATCAATGGTATGGCATTGGGCGGCGGTTTTGAAATGTGCTTGGTGTGTGACTATCGCGTGATGTCAGAATCAGCACAAGTTGGTCTTCCAGAAATTAAACTTGGGATCATTCCTGGTTTCGGTGGTACCGTTCGTCTAAGCCGTGTAATCGGTATCGATAACGCTGTTGAATGGATGGCAATGGCGAACCCGAAAAAAGCACCTGCTGCACTTAAAGATGGTGCGGTCGATGCTGTGGTTGCTGCTGATAAATTACAAGATGCTGCGATCTCTATCGTTAAACAAGCAATCGAAGGTCGTTTAGACTGGAAAGCGAAGCGTCAAGAAAAATTAGATCCAATTAAGTTGAATCCATTAGAACAAATGATGGCTTTCAACTCATCTAAAGGTGTGGTGCTTGCGAAAGCTAATCCTGCACAATACCCTGCGCCAAAATTATTGCTTGATTCTATGCAGGCAGGTTCAAGCTTAGATCGTGCTGGTGCACTTCGCCAAGAAGCTGAACACTTTGCAAAAGCAGCGGTAACGCCACAAGCGGGTGCGTTGATTGGTCTATTCATCAACGACCAAGTTGTGAAGAAAACTTCGAAAAAATATGAACAAGGCGCTCACCCTGTAAATCAAGCTGCAGTACTTGGTGCAGGTATCATGGGTGGTGGTATTGCTTATCAAGCGGCAAGCAAAGGCACACCAATTATCATGAAAGATATTGGTAACCCACAACTTGCTTTAGGAATGAAAGAAGCAAACGGTCTTTTGACTAAACAAGTTGAACGTAAGAAAATCAAGCCTGCTCAAATGGGTGAAACGCTTGCACGTATCCGTCCGACATTAAGCTATGATGAGTTTAAAGAAGTCGATATCGTAATCGAAGCGGTAACTGAAAACCCGAAAGTGAAAGGTATCGTACTTAAAGAAACTGAATCTAAAGTACGTGAAAACACGATCATTGCATCAAATACCTCTACGATTTCAATCACGCGTTTGGCTGAAAACCTTGAACGTCCTGAGAACTTTGTAGGGATGCATTTCTTTAACCCAGTGCATATGATGCCTTTGGTTGAAGTCATCCGTGGTGAAAAAACTTCACCTGAAGCGATTGCAACGACTGTCGTACTCGCTCAAAAAATGGGTAAAACTCCTATCGTTGTAAACGACTGCCCGGGCTTCCTTGTAAACCGCGTATTGTTCCCTTACTTTGGTGCGTTTGACCTTCTTCTTAAAGACGGCGCTGACTTCCAACAAGTCGACAAAGTGATGGAAAAATTTGGCTGGCCAATGGGTCCTGCATACTTAATGGACGTTGTCGGTATTGATACTGGCGTTCACGGTGCAGAAGTGATGGCTGAAGGTTTCCCTGACCGTATGAAGCCTGATTTCAAAGGTTCAATCCAAACAATGTATGAAGCACAACGTCTTGGTCAAAAGAACGATGTTGGTTTCTACAAATATGAATTGGACAAGAAAGGCAAGAAAGCAAAAACTGTTGATCCAACAGCGTATGACGTAATTGCTTCTGTCGTGACTGGTGAAAAACGTGAATTTGATCCTCAAGAGATCATTGACCGTATGATGATTGCTTTCTGTAACGAAACTGTTCGTTGCTTAGAAGACAACATCGTTGCAACACCAAACGAAGCAGATATGGCAATGATCATGGGTGTAGGCTTCCCTCCATTCCGTGGTGGTCCATGCCGTTACATCGATCAAACTGGTGTAGCTGAGTATGTTGCGCTTTGCGACAAGTATGCGCATTTAGGTAAGGCTTATGAAGCGCCACAAATGTTGCGTGACATGGCTGCTAACAACAAAAAATTCTACGGTTAAGGAGCAACGTGAATGGCTACTTTAAATCCACGTGACGTTGTCATCGTTGATGGCGTACGTTCAGCAATGGGTAAAACCAAAAATGGTATGTTCCGCAATGTACGTGCCGATAACTTATCTGCTGAATTAGTTCGTGCATTGGTTGCTCGTAACCAGTTTGATGTGAACGAAGTTGAAGATGTGATCTGGGGTTGTGTGAACCAAACTCTAGAGCAAGGCATGAACATCGGTCGTAACATCGTGTTATTGGCAGACTTACCAAAAACTGTTGCAGGTCAAACTGTTAACCGTCTTTGTGGTTCTTCAATGCAAGCAATTCATACCGCAGCTGCTCAAATTGCGACAAACCAAGGTGATATCTTCATCATCGGTGGTGTTGAGCACATGGGCCACGTTGGCATGATGCATGGTATCGACTTGAACCCACAAGCATCTAAACATTATGCAAAAGCATCTAACATGATGGGCTTAACGGCTGAAATGTTAGGTCGCATGAATGGCATTAGCCGTGAAGAGCAAGACGCTTTTGGTGTTGAATCTCACCGTCGTGCTTGGGCTGCTACTCAAGAAGGTCGTTTCAAAAACGAAATCATTGGTGTTGAAGGTCATGATGCAAATGGCTTCAAAATCCTATGTGATGTAGACGAAGTGATTCGTCCAGATGCGAACCTTGAAGCATTTAAAGCGTTGCGTCCTGTGTTTGACCCTAAAGGCGGTACAGTGACTGCTGCTACATCATCAGCGTTGTCTGATGGTGCATCTGCAATGTTATTGATGTCTGCTGAGCGTGCACAAGCATTAGGTCTGAAGCCACGTGCTGTTATCCGTTCTATGGCGGTTGCAGGTTGTGATGCTGCGATCATGGGTTATGGTCCAGTTCCAGCAACTCAAAAAGCGCTTAAACGTGCTGGCCTGAGCATTGGCGACATTCAAACTGTTGAGTTAAACGAAGCATTTGCTGCTCAAGGTCTTTCAGTATTGAAAGGTCTAGGTTTACATGACAAACAAGACATCGTGAACTTAAACGGTGGTGCGATTG
Source organism: Acinetobacter sp. 24-47-67 (assembly GCF_056779735.1). Lineage (NCBI taxonomy): Bacteria > Pseudomonadati > Pseudomonadota > Gammaproteobacteria > Moraxellales > Moraxellaceae > Acinetobacter > Acinetobacter sp. 24-47-67. Next base: position 28,672 of record NZ_JBWYIK010000002.1, on the reverse strand, counting down.
CGCTTGGTCACCCATTGGGTTGTTCTGGTGCGCGTATCACAACTACGCTTCTAAACGTAATGGAGCAACAAGATACACAAATCGGTCTTGCGACGATGTGTATTGGTTTAGGTCAAGGCATCGCAACTGTGATCGAACGTGTTTAATACTTAAATACGTAGCCAAAAGAAACCCCGCTTCTTGCGGGGTTTCTTTTATTGTAAAATCAAATAAATTTCTAATTGTCGATGGATGCAATGGAACTCGAGAAACTTATTACAAGTTATGATGGTTCTGAAGAAAGTTATCAAAGTCTTATACTTGAATTAAAACGAGTATTGAAAATTTTTATTTCAGATCTAGGTCATCTACCACGTATCTCTTCAAACTCATATATTCATCAATTAGGCTTTGAAAAGTACACAATTCATAGTTCAGTTATAGGAAATACAATAAGACTACATTTTTGGTCTGATAAGAATTCATTTAAAGATGATATCCACTCTCATTGTGCATCTTTTAAATCTGTGATTCTTAATGGCTTCATCAAACAAAGGACTTTTGAATTAACTAATGATTTGAATCTAAAAAAATACTCATATTTTTTTGATCCCATTACAAATTCTAATAAGGCAGAATTTTTAGGCTTAACAGGGTCTAAAATTAAATACACTTCTACCTTTATTAAAAAAGAATACTACAACCAAAAATATAGTAATCTTCATCAAGTATTTGAAACTGAAAAAAATACTTTAACGATCTCAATATGGAATAAAAGAGAACATCCCGCTGTTGTTCTGAAAGAGTTATCGAGTGAAGTACAAGACTGTACTTGTACTACCAACCTGCCTGAAAAATTTATTACTGAAAGATTTCAACTTTTTTTGGAATTACTTAAATGATACTTAGTGGTAAAGAAATAGAAAGACTTTGTATTCAACAACATCTCATTTCTCCTTTCAATGAAAACAATCTCAGAAATAGCTCATATGATTTAACTGTAGGAGAAGAAATATATTGTGGTGCTAGAGATGATATTCCAACTATCAGTACCACATGGTTAGCACCATATGAAAGCTTCAAAATTCCTGCCTACGGTTTTGCATATATTTTATGTAATGAAAATATTAAATTAAATTATTGCATTACTGCCCGTGTTTCATTGCGTATGTCTTTAATTTATAAAGGATTAGTTTTAACAGTACAACCGCCTTTTGATCCCAACTATAATGGAAAGGTTATTGTCTTGTTGCATAATATGTCAACTGAACCAATTTTCTTAAAAAGAGGTGAACGAATAGTAACAATAGAATTTAGTTATGTCTGTGGAGCAACCCGATCTAATAAATCAGAAATATTCGATCAACCTTCTGTTATTTCTTTACAGGAAAAAATTACCACTGATATGAAAAGTGGCTTAAATAGCCTTATAACAAAAGATCAAAAAAATAATCAGCGATATCAAATTCTTGTTATTGGATTATGGGCTGCAGTTGGTGTTCTTGCTACAGTGTCTTTATGCATGGCTCCTCTCTCAGCTTACTATATTGAGAAAAAATTAGAAGCTAAATATGCTTTTGAGGTCGAAAGTTTAAAAAATGATGTTATTAACTTAAACAGAAAAGTTACACAGCAAGAATCCCAATTAAAAGAATATAATAAAAATTCTCAAAAAATTTTTAGAGACTAAAATGGTACAGATATCCCAAATTGGTGAGAAAAAATTTCTTAATGACATTTTACCATTATTAACGACATCTAGTAATTTTGTTAATGGCTTTGGACATGATATTAGTATTGTAGATCTTGGTTTTGAAAAATATATCTCCTTTAAAATTGATCGTGCTTCTAAACCAGTTGTAATTACAAATAAATGGACTGATGACTGGGCGATATGGGGGAAATTAGGAGTAGTAGCTAATTTAAGTGATCATGCTGCTGCAGGCTCTATAGCAAAAGCGGCTATGCTTTCTATTATTACACCTAAAGAAACATCTACTAGCCATATTCAGCAAATTATTCACGGTTGTGAACTAGCCTGTTTAGAAAACAATATTTCTTTTGTAGGTGGCGATACAAAAGAAGGGGCTGAAACCCAGGTGGTTGTTACTACGATTGGTATCACTGAATATAACGCTCAAATACTACCAGCTGCCAAAAATCAACGCCTTTACGTATCGGGTAAACTCGGTGGATTTATGGCTGCAAATATAATCCTAAAAAACAGGGACACTTTCACAAAAGAAACCATTGATAAAGCGTTTCATTTATTGACTACCCCAAAGCCACAGACAGAAAATGGGCTTTATCTTTACCGACATAATTTAATTTACTCTGCAACTGATCTAAGTGATGGTTTATTAGATGCTCTTTCAAACTTTTGCAAAGACGATATAGGTTTTGAATTAGAAATAAAATATGAGTACTTTCATGAGTTAGCTTTACTAGTCCATGAAAAATTAGGAGTTAGTCTTTCAAAGTTAGCATTAAGTGTTGGAGATTGGTGTCTAGCATTTATTTCAAATGTAGATATATCAAATCATTTGCAGAACTTAAATAATTTATACTTTTTAGGAAATTTTAATGATTCGGGAAAGTTTCAGATCCGAGATTTGAATCAAAAAATAACTGAGATGCCCCAAATTATTAATGAGCAATTTAGAGACAGGTTAGAAGATCAGAAAAACTATATGGATTATTTTTAAATTAGAATACAAATGCATTTTAGTTAACTTTTAACCCACGCTGTTATTTACTCCCTAACAACTGATTCAAACGCTGTCTATCAAAATTATTTTCACTTGCAAAATCACCCTCTCGAATCATATCTAAGGCTTTACTACGATCAATCCCTAAAGGCTCCAACATTCTAAAAATGCCTGAACTCGGATCATTCGACTGTAAACCTGCTGCAACAGACAAAACATACTGCTGCTGTAAAGGTGATAGATGACTCATATCAGGCACTGGGGTTTTTGGTTGAATATTCAGTGCAGGTGAACTTTGCTCTAAAGCAGCATTTTGAATATCCTGTTCTTTTTTGATCACTTGATGTTGCAAAGATTGACGCACCTTTTGATCTTCTTGAAAAGGTGTAACAGTCGTCACAACTTCATCACGTAAGTCATCGTCCGCCAACAATTGAATTGAAGGCAGGCTCGCAATATTTTCGGCATGAGTCAAACTCATCAGCAAAGCTGAGATCACACCGAACATCAAACATAATTTAGAATTAGTCATAAGCAAGACTCTGACATGCATCGTTCAAATCGAGCACCAAGAAAGAAGAATAACTAAACAAATAGAGCTATTATTTATCTAAACTACACCAATTTATTTACGTATTCATCAGCACTCAGATAAATGGTTTCAAGTGTTTTTTAAAGGTTTTGCTAAGCAACTGAATTTCAAGACTCGGTCTGATTTTACAAATATGGACTTCAAAGCTTAACTTCAATTCATTATAAAAATAGAAAACTCATACATATCCATCAGCCATGAAAACTAAAATAAAAAACAGCCTACTCGTTATATTTTTATGTCTCACATCACTCTGGGCAATCTTATTCATTTGGACACATCAGCCTGTTAATGCCATTTTCACTTATGCACTAATCTTGTTTTGGGTTGGACTTGCCATCATTACAGGGATATTCCATTTCAAGCAACACAGCTATAAGCCCTATTTCACATGGGCGTATTTGATTATTTTTTTGATTGCCATGATTAGCTTTTTTTCCTTAGAGCCGCGCAATGATCGCGTTTGGCAGGATGAAACCGACAAAATTATTCAATTCCAATTCAAAGATGGCAAAGTGGAATTACAGAATGTCAGAAATTTTATTTGGCACAGTGATAAAGACTACGTGACGCGATGGGAAACACGACAATACGATTTAGAAAAGTTAGATCGTATAGATTTAGTGGTATCTCATTTTATGCAAGGTCCTATTGCGCATGTTTTTATTACATTTGGTTTTGATGGTGGCGAACATCTCGCATTTTCTTTAGAGGTTCGTCAGGAAAAGGATGAAGGTTTCTCCACCATTGGCGGTTTTTTTCGGCAGTATGAATTGGCACTGGTCGTAGGTGATGAAAATGATTTGATTTATACCCGCTCAAATATTCGCGAAGAAGATGTCTATATTTATCCAATTCAAATGAATCAAACCGAAATTCAGATGTTGTTTTTAGAATTCCTGAACAAAGCCAATCGGCTAAATCATACCCCAGTTTGGTATAACACCTATATCAGTAATTGTACGACCATCTTGTTTGATTTATTAGAACATGCAGTAGGACAAATTCCACGAGATTATCGAGTTACCTTACCAGGCTTAATTCCAAACTATTTATATGACAAAAAAGTACTCGATAATGGTATCACCTTAGATCAATGGAAAGAAAAAGCACACATTAATCCCAAAATTGAGCATGTTCATGATGTACATTTACTTTCAAGTAAAGCCTTTTCTGCCTTACTCCGTGAGTAAAGCAGGCGTCCTTTTTTTTATAACCACGCTGAAAGAAACAGCTAAGAAAGAGTGTTTATTTCGTTTCTTGCTGAACAGCAGGCTCTGAACTTGGACTTTGATTCACTGTTTGTGCTTCAATCACCTCGGCATTTTGATTTTTTAACTGATCAATTTCGCGTTGTAATTGATTTAATTCACGATATAACTCGTTAAAACGATTCACACTAAGATCACTTTTAAATAGGATCATTTCGTTACGGCGTTGCCAGTCATGATTCTTCAAAAACTCAAACATTTCTTCAGCTTTTTTTGTGATCTTAAGTTCTAAAGCAAACAAAGCTTGATCATTATTATGCTGTCGGCTGAATTTTAACTTTTCTTTCATTGGCTCACGCAAGTCTGCTTTCATCTCCAAAGCATCAAGCGCTTGTAAAGCTGTTGCATAAATTTGTTGGTCACGCATTTGATATTCAGATTGAATTTTCTTCACTTGGACAAACATCTTTTCGGTGTCTTGATATTTATTCTTTTTATCTAATTCTAGGCGCCGAACGTTCAGAAACTCATCCCACTTGGCTTGATCTAAATCACGTAAATACATATTTCGTGATTCAATATTGTCTACCCAATACTTCAAAATAAATTCAGAAAGTACTTTATAGTCACCATTCAAACGCTCATCTTCAACTTTAAAATTCAGAGGGGTTTTCCAATCCTTCGCTTGAACATAAAGCTGCTCAATTTTTTCCGTCATCACCAAATCAAATTGTTGACGTTGCACTTCATCATTTTTTTCATTTTGCGCGTAGGCACAATAACCAAATAATAAGGTCACCATGACGATAACCACCGCTAAAATTCCGCGCATCTCAAACTCCTATCCTTTTTTTGTTTGAGTAATGAATCACTTGCGAACAATGACAAGCACATGATGTGTAATGTATAGCATATTTTTTAAGCAGAATTAGGAATGAATTTAGTGAAAATTGCTGTGATTTTGTCGATTTATTCGTGATTCTGTGATCAAGTTTCAATAATTTATTACGCAAAATTCATATTTTCGACAGAAATATATCGGATTGAAACTCTGCGTTTCAGATTTAGACCTTTAATTTTGTTGTCATTGCCCACACTATAGATTCATAAATGATGATTAGAGATTTTTTATGCGTGTAGATGTGTGGTCAGATGTAGTATGCCCTTTTTGCTATATCGGAAAAAAACGTTTAGAAGCAGCAGCTGCTGCAACTGGTGTAGAACTTGAAGTCCATTGGCACAGTTTCCAGTTAGATCCTGATGCACCACCACGTCAAGAAGTCTCAAATAGCGAACGTTTGGCATTGAAATATGGGCGTACTGTCGCTGAAGTTGAAGAAATGCAACGCAATATTGCGGAAATGGCAAAAGCAGAAGGCATCGAGTTCAATTGGGAAAATGCCAACTCAGGGAATACATTTAACGCCCATCGAATTATTCATCATGCACAAAGCTTAGGATTGGGTTCGGAAGCAAAAGAAGCCTTTTTCTATAGCTATATGACCCAAGGTTTAGCCATTGGCGAGCGTGAAACCCTCGAAGATGTTGCTTCGCGCATTGGTTTAAATCCAGTTGAAGTGGATGATATTTTGGATTCTGATCAATATGCCGATTTTGTCCAATTTGATGAAGAACTTGCACGTGATCAATTAAAAGTGACTGGCGTACCATTTTTTGTATTCGATCAGCGTGTGGCTTTGGCTGGTGCTCAACCGACTCAAGTCTTCCAAGATGTGATCAACAAAGTATTAACGACTGCCAATGAACAAACAGATCAACCCACTGTTGAAGATGCAGAAACTTGTACTGATGAACATTGTGACGTGCCACCAAGCAAATCATAAAACATCTTCGAGAAACTAAATACTGGCTTAAGGTTGCATGACTTAAGCCATATTTAGACTGTTATAAAAATAGAATTCAGCGTTGCATAAACAAGCCTATTCAAGTGAATCGGAACTGAATATACTTCATGTATAGATTCACTGCATGACTCTATACATGGTAAATTTTTATAGACCTCTTTCCCCAAGGAGGTCTTTTTTTATCTATAAAACAATTATTTAATAAAATTATTTCAGTTTTAAGTCTTCTCATTATCTGTTCTAATTTTAAATGACTATAAATTCATTGTTGTTTATTGTGAATTTTGTTGAACAATTCATTAGAATAGATCAAACATTGATTTTTAATAATATCACGATGCTTAAGCCCATTTTTAATTTTATAAATAAATTCAGTGGCTTAACAATGAAAATGACTTAGAGCGAATATGAAAAGAATCATGCAGCAATTCAAACCGTCAACCTTAAGTCTTGTCTTAAGTTGTAGCTTTTTAAGTACTTTCGTGTATAGCCAAGATCAGATAGATCACTTGACTGATCCTTATCAAACAGATGAAATTAGTGTCAGTAGCGAATTCCCTACTTTAGACTATCCTTTAGAATTTCAACAAAAAGACTGGCCAACATCGGATGAAAATAGCTTAGGTTGGATTAACTACGTTCCTCGCATGGTTGATGCAACGCCGACACTATTCCCAGAACAATCCAATAAAAAAATATACGCTCCGACCCAAGTGACTGAAGATTTATCATGGATTGACCGACGTCAAAAATCGATTCGCCAATGGGCAGACCGAACTGCACAGCGAATCGATGGTTGGTTTGGTGAAGGTTATGAAGATGAAACCGCCAAAGCAACGCTACGTGTAATCTTTGATAATAAATGGAATAAGTATGATGATTACGAATTCAAGCCACGTATACGCGGTAAAATCGACTTACCAACCTTAGAGCGTAAATTAAGTTTAGTCTTTGGTGATGATTCACTGGATAATGAAATTGACAACAATATTGCCATTACCAATGAAAATCCCGCTGGTGATCCCGACAAAAATGTCGACACTAAGCGAATCCGTGAAGATAACAGTTCTATCGCCTTACGTTGGTCACAACTGTCTGATAAATTACCTTTCGATTTAGATGCTGATTTAGGTATCCGATCTGGAGATGACATTTATGCCCGCTTAAAGGCAAAAAAAGATTGGACTCTCGGGAATGATTTTTCCTTTCATGCTGAACAAATCTATCGTTATGGTATAGATAGTGAAAATTATCTAAGAACCAATTTGGAACTCACCCAAGCACGTCCAAATGAAGCATTTATTTCAAATCAGCTTTATCTAACTTATGCGGATGAGCAGGATGATGATTGGACTTGGGATAATCGTACCTATCGCCAACATCAGTTTTTCCATGATAACCGCTTTAACTACGGTATGTATGTAGGCGGTTATTACAACGAAGATGATTTACGTATGAACAGTTGGGGACCTTTTGTTTCTTGGCGCCAACCCTTATTCCGCGAATGGTTCTTTGTTCAAGGTGATCTTAACTATTTTAATGACAAGCGTGAAGATCGATCACACTATCCTCGTGCTTTAGTTCGTCTTGAAGCTAGATTTTAACGCTCGATAATAGTCATAAAAAAAAGCCCATCATTGATGGGCTTTTTTTGGATCTTAGATTCTCAAATGACAGGCTTTTGAATCACGATACGATCATTACGTGTAATACGTGTTTTTTTAGGAGATGCTTCAGCTTCAGTTTTAGGTAAAACATAACCGACGCGATCTGTGCGTGTGATACGTTTACTATCCACAAAAGGATTAATATCAAATTGTGGAATCTGGTGCTTCACTACGGTTACACGATCATTTCGAACAATTTTCTTCACATCTTGTTCTGCATAAGTGACATTGGTTAAGCTCAAACAAAACATGCTAAATGCGAGCATCATTGAAGTTTTCATAGAATATTCCCAATATTTAATGATCGCTATTATAGATTAATTATTATTGTTTAATATGTTTTACAAATCAAAACTTGGACGTGTTTTTTTATCATTAACATCGAAAAAATTTATCTAGTTTAACTCAAAGCTTAAATAGTTCCTTTTACATCCTACGACGGCGCTGCATAAAAAAAGCCTATCCGAAGATAGGCTTAGATCACAATTTAAAATATGCGCTTATTTCAATAATAAGCTGTTAATGCGTTTTAAATATGCAGCTGGATCTTCTGGTAAACCACCTTCCGCAATCATAGCTTGATCAAAAATCACATTTGCAAGATCATCAAATTGTGCTGAACCATCCAACTTTTTCACCAATGGATGCTCAGGGTTAATCTCTAAAATTGGCTTGCTTTCTGGGACTGCTTGACCTGCCTGTTTTAACATGCGAATCAACTGTGGAGACAACTCGCCTTCACCCGTCACCAGACACGCTGGAGAATCAACCAAACGAGTGGTTACGCGCACTTCTTTGGTTTTGTCTTTTAATGCCTCAGACAGCTTTTCAACCACAGGTTTAAACTGCTCAGCCGCCGCTTCTAATGCTTTTTTCTCTTCAGCATCCTGTAAATCACCTAAGTCTACAGCACCTTTTGCGACATTCTGCATTGGTGTCCCGTCAAACTCATGAACAAATTCCATTGCCCATTCATCTACACGTTCAGTCATTAGCAGAACATCGATGCCTTTTTTCTTGAATAACTCAAGTTGTGGCGAGTTTTTAGCAGCGGCTAAGCTTTCCGCCGTTACATAATAAATCGCCTTTTGACCTTCCTTCATTGCTGCTTTGTAGTCAGCCAATGAAGTAGTGACCTCATCATTGTTTGAAGTTGCAAAGCGTAGAAGCTTCAAAATTCGGTCACGATTGGTGAAATCTTCACCCAAACCTTCTTTTAAGACAGACCCAAACTCAGCATAAAACTTCTTAAATTTCTCTTGATCTGCTTCATCTTCAGATTTAGCTAAAGTATCTAAAGTTGTTAAGATTCGACGTGTGTTGCCTTCACGGATGGTTTTAACATCTCGACTTTCTTGAAGTAATTCACGACTCACATTCAACGGTAAGTCTGCGCTATCCACAACACCTTGTACGAAACGTAAATAGTTCGGGATGAGATTATCTGCATCATCCATGATGAAGACACGTTTCACATAGAGCTTGATACCTGCTTTCGCTTCACGTGAGAAAATGTTGTGCGGTGCTTTACTTGGGATATACAGTAATTGCGTATATTCAGTGCTCCCTTCTACGCGGTTATGCGCCCAAGTAATCGGTGCTTCAAAGTCGTGACTTAAGTTTTTATAAAACTCAATATACTGTTCTTCAGTAATGTCATTCTTACTACGTGTCCACAATGCGCTGGCAGAATTGATCGCCTCCCATTCACCCGTTTTGACATACTGGCCTGGTTTCGCTTCTTCGCCCTCAGCTGCTTCTTCTTGTTGCCATACCTCTTTTTCCACTTGAATTGGTAAACTAATATGGTCTGAATATTTATTGATAATTTGCTTTACTTTATAACTTTGCAAATAATCTAATGCGTCTTCACGCAAGTGTAGAATAATATCTGTACCGCGACCTTCTTTTGTAATTTGCTCAACTTCGAACTCGCCTGTACCACCACTGATCCAACGTACACCTTCTGAAGCTTCAGCCCCTGCACGACGTGATTCAACTGTGATTTTATCAGCGACAATAAAGCCAGAATAAAAACCGACACCAAACTGACCAATTAACTGTGCATCTGACTTTTGATCACCGGTTAATTTAGACATAAAGTCTTTAGTACCAGATTTAGCAATCGTACCCAAATTATCAATAGCTTCTTGTTGGCTTAAACCAATACCGTTGTCTGAAATGGTGATGGTTTTATTATCTTTATCCAATTGTACGCGTACACGTAAATCTGGATCATTTTCATAGTATTCAGGATGATTAATCCCTTCAAAACGTAATTTATCACATGCGTCTGAAGCGTTTGAAATTAGCTCACGAAGGAAAATTTCTGGATTTGAATAAAGTGAATGCGTCACTAAATATAAAAGCTGAGCAACTTCCGCTTGGAAACTATGTTTTTGTGTATTCTGCTCGCTCATAAACTACTCCTTAAACACATCAAAACAATTTTTTTGAATGCTTAATGAATGGTGTAGCTTCTAATTTTTTCAATGGTCAAAATTAATTTTTTTTAAAAAGGACCTTGTTTGTAAATTCGATCAAGATGTATTTCTAGTTTTTGCTGACGCATTTGATAGACATGATTTAAGCATTGCAAATTTGCTTGGCATTGATCACGTAATTCCAGCCATTTGACTTGTTCATTCTGAATGATTGATCGCATTCCCATCGGTACTAAACGACGAAGAATTTGATAAGTGGCAGCCATTTTAACATCTGCATCATTCAGGATACGATGTTCACAAACAGCTTTCTCAGTTTCGGACTGCGCTTTTTTGCAATCAAAACTCGCTGCAAATACTGGAACACTTCCACATGCAGCCAGCACAATGATGAGTTTTATGAATTGGTTCTTCATGCATACTACTCTGTTATGAGCTTTCTAGATTATTGAAAAAAATTGTTTTTTTATATGGTATTTTCTACCTGTTATAGTACAACACATAAAAAAAGCCCTATTGATTAATAGGGCTAGGCGCAACTTTATTTTTAGAATTTGTAGCTGTAACCAATGCTATAGATGACTGGATCTATATCTAGCTTGAACTTTGTTGTTCCATCTACATTCACTTCAGGGTTCAAATCTGCATAACGTACGTCAGCGAATACACCCCAGTTTTTTGCATCAGCTGGTTGGAAATTGAAACCTAACTGCGCTGCATAACCAAAATCTTCTTTTACACTTTGAACGCCTTGCTCATCCCAAGCAATAAATGCTGTTGCACCAAGACCAACATAAGGTGTAAATCCCGAGGTATTTTTAAAATGATATTTCGCAGTCAGTGTTGGTGGTAAATGTTTAATCGTCACTGCATCAGCGCCATTAATCAAAACATCATGGCGAACTGGAGTCGCTAATAATAATTCAGCAGAAATTTGATCATTAAAGAAATATTCCACCGAAGGGGTAAAAGCAAATTCATCATCGGCTTCCACTTTAGCTCCTCCTAGAGCAGCCACAGTGGTATCTTGCGTTGGAGAAATTGCAGATGCACCTACCTTAAGTTGCCATTCTCCTGCCAGTGCATTTGCTGACATCCCAACTAAAACAATCAGTGAAATTTTATTTAACATTATTATAACCTCTGAAAGAAATATCTAAATAAACCACTATTTAAATATAATAAACACGCCAAAAATTAATATGCAACTCTCAAAAATTAAATAAAATACATTTTATTTATAAATAACTGATTTTAACAATAATTTATTTTAAATCAAACCAATTTAGTCAATTATGAAACCATCAATTATTTTAAATAACCTATTAATCATATTATTTTACTCGGAATTTTTTATTTAATCCTACTACTTTAATCTGATTTAAAATAAAAAAGGCGATTATATTAATCGCCTTTTATTCAATCATTTTTTAAATGTAGTTATAGGACCATTGCCGCGATCCAACCAAAAATCATCAATGGAATATTGAAATGAATAAATGTCGGAATCACACTGTCTTTCATATGATCATGTTGACCATCCATATTCAAGCCTGATGTTGGTCCTAAAGTCGAGTCTGAAGCTGGAGAGCCTGCATCACCTAGAGCTGCAGCAGTACCTATGAGCGCAATTGTTGCTGCTGGACTAAAACCAAACTGAATACATAATGGGACATAAATGATTGCAAGAATTGGCACTGTGGAGAATGATGATCCTATACCTAGTGTAATTAATAATCCGATGAGTAACATCCAGAATGCTGCCCAACCTTGACTATCACCAATCCATGCGACTGAAGCCTCAACTAGCGTTGGAACCTGACCAGTAGCGCCGATCACGGCTGCAAAACCTTGTGCTGCGATCATAATAAAACCCACGAGTGCCATCATACGCATACCAGTAATGATGACATCGTCAGCTTCTTTCCACTTGAAAATACCTGCACAGCTTAGGATCGCCACGCCGACTAAACCAGCTAAAATCATCGAATCAGAATACAATTGCACTGCAAGCGTTGCTAAAACAGCACCCCCCGCCATATAAATCGTAAATTTAGAAACCTCCGGTCTCGCAGAACCTTCTTGAACACCCATTTCACCCGAAATGCTTTGTGGTTGTTCTTCGACATGAATGTCACGATATTCTCGTGGTTTACGATAGCTATAAAACACTGCGATTAATAAACCTACGAACATCCCAAACACAGGAATCGCCATCGCAGAAGGGATTTGATCATAATCAATTTGGAAGCCAAGTGGTTCACCAAAAGTATTGATGTTTTGACCTAAAATATCATTTAGGAAAATTGCACCAAAACCGACTGGGATCAACATATAAGTTGCACATAAACCAAATGTGAGTAGACATGCAACCAATCGTCGATCAAGCTTTAAATGGTTGAATACCATCAATAATGGTGGAATCAATACAGGAATAAAAGCAATATGCACGGGAATTACGTTTTGAGAACAAACAGCCGCTATTGCAACCGTTGCAAAGATGGCATATTTGACACGATTTTGTATTTTAAGATTAGCCTCACCTTTAAGTGAATTAATCATTTTATATGCTAGAAGATCTGGCAAACCTGAACGAGCCAAAGTTAAGGCAAATGCACCAAGTACACCATAAGCTAAAGCAATCTGGGCACCCTTGCCCAAACCACCATTAAACGCTTCCATAGTGCCTTGTAAACCAAGACCAGCCAATAGGCCTCCTGTTACAGCACCAATGATCAGTGCAAATACCACAGGCACACGAGCCAAAGAGAGGCCAAACATGACCCCAATGGCAGCAAGAATTGCAAACATAAGAAATAGGAATCAGACAAAAAAACTATTTTATCAGAATTTGTTTGTAATAAATCTGCTCATCAGGGGTTGATACCTTCACTCGTCAGATTCTATTCGCCTTACGCATTTTTTTTTGCAAATTGTTTAATATACGATGCGATCTCTTGGGCACGACTTAAAACAGCCCAATGATTCGCATCTAGCTCAACACGTTCAAAACCTGTCGCCCATTTTGGAATTTCGTCAATCAACTCTGGACTTACATATTTATCGCGTTTTAAGACTACCGCTTGAACGGGGCAAATCGCATGACGTTGACGAGGCATCATTAGACGTGGAATAAAGTTTGCCCGATACAGTGCCACACCATACTCACCATCCTTAGAGATATTTTGGTTTACAGGTAAGCCTTTTGTATCTTCAAGAATTTCAAATATTTTGCCCCAGCGATCTGGATTGAGAAAATTCCACATCGTCGGTGCAACTACGGGTAGCTGAAATAGTACGATGTACCAAGACTTAATCAATTGCTTAAAGAACTTTGGTTTTTGATGTTTGAATTGTTCACGCATCCAATAAGCAGCATGGTCCAAGCATGGTCCAGATATAGTGGTATATGAAAGAATACGACCTTTAAATTTAGATTCTGTTACGGATTCCCATGTTTGAATTGAGCCCCAATCGTGTGCTGCCACATGAAAGTTTCGATTTGGCAACAGATGATTTACCACACTCTCCAAATCCAAAGACAGTTGAGCTAATGCATAAGCGCGAATCTTTTTCGGTACGCTCGATTGACCAGCGCCACGCACATCATAAGTTACAACAAAATAATCTTCGATTAAATTCGAAATGATTGGTTCCCATACTTCTTGATTGTCTGGATAACCATGCACAAGCACCAATGCCGGCTTATTCCGATCTCCCCATGTTTTAGCATAGAGTTTTTGTTGATCTGTCGTGTTAATCCAATGCGATTCAAATTGCATAATATGCTCAACCTTTTTTGTTATTGATTGACCGTTTTCTTGGTCTACGATGATTTTCGATCAATGCCAGAATATTTTTTGTACTTTAGTATGCTAACTAATGAAATAAAAATAATTGACCTAAATGAGTATTTTGAAAAAGCTAACGACAATTCCGTTAATATCCAAGTATATGTTTAATAGCTTTGCACCCTTTCAAGGCGCAGGCATTACTATCGATAAAATCGACTTAAAAAATCATCATATTCGTGTAAAAATGCCACTTACACGAAAAAATAAAAATATTGTGGGTGTCCACTTTGGCGGTAGCCTTTATTCTATGGTTGACCCATTCTATATGACATTACTCATGTATCACTTAGGTGATAAATATATTGTTTGGGATAAGGCTGCAAGCATCGATTTTTTAACTCCTGGTCGTAGCACTGTTTATGCAGATATCCGCATTGATTCCAGTGAAATACAACTCATCAAAGAGCTCGCTAGCAATCATGCTCTTGTTTACCGTAACTATACTGTGAATATTATGGATGAATCAGGCTTACGGATCGCAGAAGTTCACAAAACTGTGTATATCCGTCGCAAGAAGGCAAAAGCCACACGTTTCCGTTAATAAAAAAAGCGCTCTATGAGCGCTTTTTTTATCACTTTAGCAAATTAACGATTATTTTGTTCTATCGCTTTTGCTCTATCGCTGCTCCTGCACCGCCGCCAATTGCACCACCAATTGCAGCGCCAGAGTTACCACCAAAAATACTTTTACCGACTGCAGACCCGATTGCACCGCCTACACCACTATAAGTGGCATTACGATCTGAGCCCCCTTGAGCTTTACTACCTACAGCGGCACCTGCACCACCACCAAGCGTTGCACCAACACCACCACCAACATTATTACCAACACCACCACCAAGTGCACCGCCTGCAGCAGCTGCACCAATACGCTGTTGATTCGGCGTCATGCTTTCACAACCTGCAAGTAGCATTGTAGATACGGTTGCCATCGCCATGACAGCTGTTAACTTTTTCATCTTGATGTCCCTCTTTGTCTATTTATATAAGCATATCGCGATCTAGAGAATAAAATTTTCAATTTCTGTTACAAGACAACGCGAAAATGATGCTATTTGTAAAGAGTTTTTTTCAAAATAGATATTTAGCCTCAAATTCACATTATCAAACTCAATAAAAAAAGGCACCCGTAGGTGCCTTCTTAATTCAGTTTAGATTAAAACTGATCTTCATTTAATGCTTGTGAGAACGCTTGGTCAACTTCAGAGAAGTCATTAACCAATTCGTGTTCAGCAGCTTCTGCTTCTTGACGACGACGCTCTAAGTGGTAAGCCAAACCTGTACCCGCTGGGATCAAGCGACCAACAACCACGTTTTCTTTTAGACCGCGTAAATCATCTTCTTTACCTGTTACAGCAGCTTCAGTTAACACACGTGTTGTTTCCTGGAACGATGCAGCAGAAATGAACGAGTCAGTAGAAAGTGAAGCTTTCGTGATACCCATCAATTGACGTTCAAACTTCGCAGGGAACTTGTTCTGAGCAAGTACTGCTTGGTTTTCTTGGACAACACGGATGTAATCCACTTGCTCGCCTTTGATGAAGCTTGTATCACCACCATCGATGATCTCAACTTTACGCAACATTTGACGTACGATGACTTCAATGTGCTTATCGTTGATTTTTACACCTTGGAGACGATATACGTCTTGAACTTCGTTCACGATGTAGTTGGTTAATGCCACTTCACCTTTCAAACGTAAGATGTCATGTGGATTTTGCGGACCATCAGAAATCGTTTCACCACGGTTAACATGCTCACCTTCAAACACGTTAATCGTACGCCACTTAGGAATTAACTCTTCGTAAATCTCTGAGCCATCATCCGGTGTGATCACCAAACGATTCTTACCTTTAGTTTCTTTACCAAAGCTTACAACACCTGAAACTTCTGCAAGGATCGCATGTTCTTTCGGCTTACGTGCTTCAAACAAGTCAGCTACACGTGGAAGACCACCGGTAATATCACGAGTACGTGAAGTTTCTTGAGGTACACGACCAATTACATCACCCACACCAATTGTTTCGCCATCTCGGACAGTCACAATTGTATTTTGTGGTAAGAAGTAGAACTGTTCACCACCATCAACTGTATCTAATACAATCGCTGGACGTAAGTCTTTACCAGAAGCTGGACGAGACGTTACAGGTAAAATTTCAACTGTCGTCATACCAGTTGCATCATCTGTTTTCGAGGTTGCAGTTACACCATCAGCGATTTGGCTGAAACGTGCTTTACCAGCAACTTCTGTTACCAATGGATGCGTATGCGGATCCCAAGTCGCTACAATACCGCCAGCTTCTACCGCACCACCATCTTTAATCAAGATTGAGGCACCGTAAGGAAGTTTATAACGCTCACGCTCACGACCGATGTCATCAGTGATACCAATCTCACCAGAACGAGAAACAGACACAAAGTGACCTTTAGCGTGTTGAACTGTCTTCACATTATGGAAACGGACAAAGCCTGCATTACGTACTTGAACACTGTTCGCAGCAGAAGTTCGGCTCGCAGCACCACCCACGTGGAATGTACGCATCGTTAACTGTGTACCTGGCTCACCAATGGATTGAGCAGCCATTACACCCACTGATTCACCTGGATTCACCAAGTGACCACGTGCAAGGTCACGACCATAACATTTCGCACATACACCAAAAGTAGATGCACAGTTTACTACTGAACGCACTTTAACTTCATCGACACCTTGCTCTTCTAGGTAGTTTGCAAGTTTCTCATCGATGAGTGTATTACGTGGCAGTACTACTTCATCAGAACCTGGTCGCTTCGCATCTTCAGCTAATACACGACCAAGCACACGAGTACCTAAGTTCTCGATAACATCACCACCTTGAATGAATGGCGTCATTACGAGACCGTCAAAAGTACCGCAATCTGGCTCAGTAATCACTAAGTCTTGCGCTACGTCTACAAGACGACGTGTCAAGTAACCCGAGTTCGCTGTCTTCAATGCTGTATCGGCCAAACCTTTACGCGCACCGTGTGTTGAAATGAAGTACTGAAGTACTGTCAAACCTTCACGGAAGTTCGCTTTAATTGGTGTCTCAATAATCGAGCCATCCGGTTTTGCCATCAAACCACGCATACCTGCAAGCTGACGAATCTGTGCTGCACTACCACGGGCACCAGAGTCAGACATCATGTAGATGGAGTTGAATGATTTTTGTTTCTCATCTTCGCCCTGTTTGTTCTTAACAGTCGTGTAAGACAAGTTATCCATCATCGCTTTCGCTACTTGGTCATTTGTACGTGCCCAAATATCGACAACTTTGTTATAACGTTCACCGGCAGTTACGAAACCTTGTTCGAACTGTTGCTCAATTTCACGAACTTCAACTTCAGCTTTCTCGATGATTGAATACTTCGCAGGTGGAATCACCATGTCTTCCATACCAACAGACACGCCTGAACGTGTTGCTTGACGGAAACCGAGGTACATCAATTGGTCAGCAAAAATAACAGTATCTTTCAAACCAAGCTTACGGTAGCAAGAGTTGATCAATTTAGAGATGTTCTTTTTGGTCATCTCAACGTTGATTTGCTCGAAGCTTAAACCTTCTGGCACAACTTCCCAAAGTAAACAACGGCCTGGCGTTGTATCAACGATAATCGTTTGTTGCTCACGCTCACCATTTTCATTGATCACAGTTTGATGTACACGAGCTTTAACGCGAGCATGTAAATCAACTTGACCTGTTGCAAGCGCACGGTTTACTTCGTGAGTATCCGCGAACACCATGCCTTCACCTTTGGCATTGATTGCATCACGCGTGATGTAATACAAGCCTAAGACAACGTCTTGCGATGGAACGATGATTGGTTCACCGTTTGCTGGAGACAAGATGTTGTTCGTTGACATCATTAACGCACGAGCTTCTAATTGAGCTTCAAGTGTTAATGGAACGTGTACCGCCATTTGGTCACCATCGAAGTCGGCGTTGAACGCAGCACATACGAGTGGGTGTAGACGGATTGCTTTACCTTCAATCAGTACAGGCTCAAATGCTTGAAGACCTAAACGGTGAAGTGTTGGCGCACGGTTCAACATCACTGGATGTTGACGAATCACAGATGCAAGAACGTCCCAAACTTCTGGAGTCTCACGCTCAACCATTTTCTTCGCAGCTTTAATGGTAGTTGCTTGGCCAGACGCTTGTAATTTCGCGAAAATAAACGGCTTGAATAACTCAAGTGCCATTTTCTTAGGAAGACCACATTGGTGAAGACGTAAAGTAGGACCTACAGTAATTACCGAACGACCAGAATAGTCAACACGCTTACCAAGTAAGTTCTGACGGAAACGACCTTGTTTACCTTTGATCATGTCTGCCAAAGATTTAAGAGGACGTTTGTTCGAACCAGTAATTGCACGACCACGACGACCGTTATCTAACAATGCATCTACAGACTCTTGTAACATACGTTTTTCGTTACGTACGATGATATCTGGAGCAGCTAGATCAAGAAGACGCTTTAAACGGTTGTTACGGTTAATCACACGACGATAAAGATCGTTCAAATCAGATGTCGCGAAACGACCACCTTCAAGTGGTACAAGCGGACGAAGATCTGGTGGAAGTACTGGAAGTACAGTCAACACCATCCATTCTGGTTTGTTATTCGACTCTTTGAACGCTTCCATTAACTTCAAACGCTTAGATGCTTTCTTAAGCTTCGTTTCAGAAGTTGTATTTGGAATTTCTTCACGTAAACGAGAAATCTCAGCTTCAAGATCGATGTCTTTCAACAAATCTTGAACTGCTTCAGCACCCATTTTCGCAGTGAATTCATCACCGTGCTCTTCTAATGCTGTGAAGTATTCTTCGTCATTCAGAAGTTGGTATTTCTCAAATGGCGTCATACCAGGATCTGTTACAACGTAAGATTCGAAATACAATACACGTTCGATATCACGTAGCGTCATGTCTAAAAGAAGACCGATACGGCTAGGCAGTGATTTTAAGAACCAAATGTGTGCAACTGGTGAAGCAAGCTCAATGTGACCCATACGCTCACGACGAACTTTCGCAGTTGTTACTTCAACGCCACATTTTTCACAAATGACGCCTTTGTATTTCATACGCTTGTATTTACCACACAAGCATTCGTAATCTTTTACTGGACCAAAAATTTTGGCACAGAATAAACCATCACGTTCAGGTTTGAACGTACGATAGTTAATTGTCTCTGGCTTTTTAACTTCACCATGAGACCATGACTTAATCATTTCTGGTGACGCAAGACCAATACGGATGCGATCAAACTCTACAGGAGCATGACCGTCTGAATCCGTCTTTTTGCGCATGATATCGAGCAAGTCTTTCAATTTTTTTCTCCGTGTGTTGTGGAGATTTTCACTTCACAACTGGGTCACAAATATTGTTTTTTAACTGAATTGGTAATCTCCCCTAACCCCTCTTTTTTAAAGAGGGGTTAGTCTCCCCCTTATCAAAGGGGGATTGAGGGGGATTTAGTCACCATTTTTCAGTTCAATGTTGATACCTAAAGAACGGATCTCTTTGGTCAATACGTTGAACGATTCAGGCATACCTGGGTCCATATAATGGTTACCATCTACAATGTTCTTATAGATACGGGTACGACCCTCAACGTCATCCGACTTCACAGTCAGCATTTCTTGAAGCGTATAAGCTGCGCCATATGCTTCGAGTGCCCAGACCTCCATCTCACCGAAACGCTGACCACCGAATTGTGCTTTACCACCAAGCGGCTGTTGCGTTACAAGCGAGTAAGAACCTGTAGAACGCGCATGCATCTTGTCATCAACCAAGTGGTTCAATTTCAACATGTACATGTAACCTACAGTTACAGGACGGTCAAAACGTTCACCAGTACGACCATCATACAGTACTGTCTGACCAGTACGTGAAAGACCAGATAGTTCTAATAACTCTTTGATTTGACCTTCTTCCGCACCGTCAAATACTGGTGTTGCAAGTGGAACACCTTTACGGAGGTTGCCTGAAAGTGCCAAGATTTCATCATCAGTTAAGCTATCAAGATCTTCTTGCTCGCCACCAACTTTGTTGTAAATCTTGTCTAAGAATTCACGAAGTTCAAGTACAGTACGTTGTTCTTTCAACATTTGATCGATCTTATCACCAAGACCTTTCGCAGCCATACCCAAGTGAGTTTCAAGAATCTGACCCACGTTCATACGTGAAGGTACACCTAGTGGGTTCAATACGATATCTACTGGAACACCATTCGCATCATGTGGCATGTCTTCAACTGGCAAGATGTTTGATACAACACCTTTGTTACCATGACGACCCGCCATCTTATCACCAGGCTGAATACGACGTTTTACTGCTAGGTAAACTTTAACAACTTTCAATACGCCAGTTGTTAACTCATCACCTGTAGAAAGCTTGCGTTTTTTCTCAGCGAATTTCTCATCGATTTCAAGACTCTTCTCTTTCAAGAATACTTGAATTTGAGTTAAACGCTCCGCGATGCCTTCATCTACTGGTTGGATATCAAGTAGATCAACAAGTTCTAGATTTGAAAGAACTTCATCAGTTAACTTATCGCCACGTTTTGTTGTACCGCCGCCATTAGACTCTTGACCATTCAACAAACGTACAACGCGCTCACGTGCAGCTTCTTCGAAGATTTTGTATTCTTCTTTCAAATCTTTACGGTATGCATCAAGTTGAGCTTTTTCAATCGCTTGAGCACGTTCGTCTTTCTCGATACCATCACGAGTAAACACTTGAACGTCGATAACTGTACCCTTCGTACCAGATGGAACACGAAGTGAAGAGTCTTTCACATCAGCTGCTTTTTCACCAAAGATTGCACGAAGCAATTTTTCTTCAGGAGTCAACTGCGTTTCGCCCTTAGGTGTTACTTTACCAACTAAGATGTCGCCAGCAGTTACTTCAGCACCGATATAGACAATACCTGATTCATCAAGCTTAGAAAGTGCAGCCTCACCTACGTTCGGGATATCAGCAGTAATTTCTTCTGAACCAAGTTTAGTATCACGCGCGACACAAGAGAGTTCTTGAATGTGAATAGACGTCAAACGATCTTCTTGAAGAACACGCTCAGATAATAAGATCGAGTCTTCGTAGTTATAACCGTTCCAAGTCATGAACGCGACACGCATGTTTTGACCAAGTGCCAATTCACCGCCATCAGTTGATGGACCATCAGCAAGTACATCACCACGACCAACTTTGTCGCCTAGGTTCACAAGCACTTTTTGGTTGATACATGTGTTTTGGTTCGAACGTGTGTATTTAATCAAGTTGTAGATATCTACACCTGCTTCACCCGCAACCATTTCATCTTCATTCACACGAATAACGACACGAGATGCATCTACGTATTCAATACGCCCGCCACGTTTCGCGATCACACACACGCCTGAATCATGCGCCACGTTCGCTTCCATACCTGTACCAACAAGAGGCTTGTCAGCAATCAGCGTAGGAACAGCCTGACGTTGCATGTTTGAACCCATCAATGCACGGTTCGCATCATCGTGTTCAAGGAATGGAATCAGTGACGCAGCCACAGAAACAACCTGCTGAGCAGATACGTCCATGTGCGTTACTTTTTCTGGCGGCATACGTACGAAGTCACCTTGGTGACGAACAGATACGAATTCTTCTGTTAAGTTGCCATCTTTATCCAATTGAGAATCGGCCTGTGCAATCACAGTACCTACTTCTTCAATTGCAGATAAATATTCAACTTCATCCGTTACACGACCATCAACAACTTTACGATATGGAGTTTCTAAGAAACCAAAGCTATTCGCTTTCGCATATACAGATAATGAGTTGATCAAACCAATGTTTGGACCTTCAGGCGTTTCAATTGGACAAACACGACCGTAGTGAGTCTGATGTACGTCACGTACTTCAAAGCCCGCACGTTCACGTGTTAAACCACCTGGACCTAATGCTGATACACGACGTTTGTGTGTAATTTCAGACAATGGGTTGTTTTGATCCATGAACTGAGATAACTGGCTTGAACCAAAGAATTCTTTGATTGCAGCCGCTACTGGTTTTGCGTTGATCAAGTCTTGTGGAGACAAATTATCTGTCTCTGCTTGTGATAAACGCTCTTTCACAGCACGTTCAACACGAACTAGACCAACACGGAATTGGTTTTCTGTCATTTCGCCAACAGAACGTACGCGACGGTTACCTAGGTGGTCGATATCATCGACTTCACCTTTACCGTTACGGATTTCAACCAGTGTTTTTAATACGTCAATGATGTCATCGTTTGAAAGAATACCTTCAACTTCACGTGACTTCTGATCTGTACCCACTTCGTAAGGACGACCCAAACGACGGTTGAACTTCATACGACCGACTGGTGATAAATCATAACGTTCAGAAGAGAAGAACAAGTTATTGAATAAGTTTTCTGCAGCTTCTTTCGTTGGTGGCTCACCTGGACGCATTACCTTGTAAATTTCTACAAGCGCTTCTTCACGACCAGAAGTCGTATCAGCACGTAATGAATCAGCTACGAATGAACCGCGATCGATGTCGTTGGTATAAAGTAGGTTAAATTGCTTAACGCCACCTTCAGCAATTTTAACCATCACTTCATGGCTAAGAACCGTGTTTGCAGCAATCACATCACCATTGTGTAATGTAATGTCTTCAGCAGTAATACGCTCATACAAATATTCATCAGGTACTGGAAGTTTAGTTAAGCCTGCAGCTTCCATTTGACGAACATGACGCGCATTAATACGTTTACCTTGCTCAACGATTGTCTTACCGTCATTGTCTTTGATATCAAATTGTGCCATTTCGCCACGCAGACGCTCTGGAACCAAGTCAATTTGATAGCTGCCCATGTCTAGATATACAGGAACTTTTTCATAGAACATGTCTAGAATTTGTTCGTTTGTATAATTCAAGGCACGAAGAATCACAGTCGCAAGTAATTTACGACGACGGTCAATACGTACGTATACTAAATCTTTAGCATCAAATTCAAAGTCTAACCATGAACCACGGTAAGGAATGATACGTGCTGAATAAAGCACCTTACCACTTGAATGCGTCTTACCCTTGTCATGATCAAAGAACACACCAGGTGAACGATGTAATTGAGATACGATTACACGCTCAGTACCATTGATCACGAACGTACCATTCTGTGTCATAAGTGGCATTTCACCCATGTACACTTCTTGTTCACGTACATCTTTAATTGATTTCGTTTCGCGATCTTTAATGATCAAACGAATTTTTACGCGCATTGGTGCCGCATAAGTTGAGCCACGAAGAATACATTCGCGAACGTCAAACTCTGGTTTACCAAGGCTATACTCAACGAATTCTAAAGCAGCATTCCCAGAATAACTTTCAATTGGAAAAACTGAACGAAATGCGGCTTGGAGACCGATATCTTCGCGGTTTTTTGGTGTTTTGCCATCTTGAAGGAACGTTCTGTACGAGTCGACTTGAATCGCGAGCAGGTACGGAGCATCCATCACTTGGGGCAATTTACCAAAATTCTTACGGATCCGTTTCTTTTCGGTATATGAGTATGCCATCTGGAGTCCTCGGAAAGTAAACTAAACCCGCCTGCAGAACGGGTCTAGAAGGAATTACGCAGGTCGATATGACCACCACTTTGTTCAAATGCTGCAATGTTCAGTGGTATTAAAACGCTTAACAATATTTTTAAACATGGAAAAATATTGGTAAGCGTTTGATTTTATTCAATTATAGTTAGTATTGATGATTTTTACATCAAGTTAACAAAAATCGAGCCGATAATTGTAACGCAAAAAGGCTGATGACCCAAGAGCCATCAGCCAATTTTTGGGGTCAAATTAATATTGGCCCCATGGCGAAATTACTTAACAGTAACTTGAGCACCAGCTTCTTCAAGTTTCTTCTTAAGTTCTTCAGCTTCTTCTTTAGAAACACCTTCTTTAAGAAGAGCTGGAGCGCCTTCAACTAAATCTTTAGCTTCTTTAAGACCAAGACCAGTAGCTTCACGAACTGCTTTAATTACAGCAACTTTGTTAGCACCGAAAGAAGTCAACTCTACGTTGAATTCAGTTTGTTCTTCAGCAGCAGCAGCGCCAGCACCTGGAGCAGCAGCTACAGCTACAGCAGCAGCAGATACATTGAATTTTTCTTCAAAAGCAGAGATAAGTTCAACAAGTTCAAGAACAGTTTTTTCAGCAACTGCGTTTAAGATTTCTTCGTTAGTTAAAGCCATGAGAATAACTCCAAATGGATATTGAATGGTGTGGAAATTGATTTATTAAGCTTAAGCAGCTTCTGACTCGTTTTTCTCTTTGAGCGCAGTAATAAGGCGACCCAATTTCGAAATAGGAGCTTGAAGAACGTTTGCAAGCATAGTAAGCGCTTTTTCTTGGTTCGGAAGGTTCGCGATTACGCTAACTTCAGCACCTTGATAAACCTTGCCATCGAATGCAGCAGCTTTAAGTTCAAATGCTTTATTAGTTTTAGCAAATTCTTCAAACAAACGAGCAGCTGCGCCCATGTCGTCTTCAGAAGTCGAGAAAGCTAAAATTGTTGGGCCAACAAGGTTGTCGTTCAAGATATCGAACTGAGTATCTTGAAGAGCACGTTTAGCTAAAGTATTACGCACGATACGTGTAGTAACACCTAGTTTACGAGCTTCAACACGAAGAGCAGTTAATTGCTCAACAGTTAAACCTTGGTAGTCAGCAACAACAGCAGTGAAAGCAGTAGAAGCAACAGCGTTAACTTCAGCTACGATCTGTTTTTTGTCTTCGATAAGAAGAGCCATTGTAAAACCTCCTAACGGTGATTTATGTACTCACGCGAAGTACACTCCCAGTTCGTTGACTCATCACTGAGTCAACACGCGGAGGATGAACTAAATCACACCACCGCGTCTACGCAGGCTGGAATATTAAGAGCGAAGCATAAAACTCCCCTCGCCTGAGGTCTTTGACGCTGATAAATTCTCATTTACCAATTCAAAGTTTGCCTAAGTTCGCAAGAAATCCAAAACCGGTATCTTGCGTAAGATTTGAAGCAGCGCTTCAAATCTTACTCAGGGCTTTAAAATTCTGTCTAAGTTAAACTTAGTTAGAAACGTTAGTTACATCAATAGTAAGACCAGGACCCATAGTTGAGCTTAAAGTGATCTTTTTGATATAAACACCTTTAGAAGTTGCAGGTTTTGCTTTCTTAAGGTCAGCTACAAGAGCTTCAACGTTTTGACGAACAGCTTCAGCAGTGAAACCTACTTGACCGATCGCAGCATGGATGATACCCGCTTTGTCTACACGGTAACGTGCTTGACCAGCTTTTGCATTTTTAACTGCAGTTGCTACGTCAGGAGTTACAGTACCCACTTTAGGGTTTGGCATTAAGCCACGTGGACCAAGGATTGTACCTAACTTACCTACAACGCGCATTGCATCTGGAGCAGCAATCACTACGTCAAAGTCAAGGTTACCCGCTTGAATGCTTTCAGCAAGGTCATCAAAACCAACTACGTCCGCGCCTTCAGCTTTAGCAGCTTCAGCAGCAGCACCTTGAGCAAATACAGCTACACGTACAGTCTTACCAGTACCTGCAGGAAGTGTAGTCGCGCCACGAACAACTTGGTCAGACTTACGAGGATCAACACCTAGATTTACAGCCACATCCAAAGATTCTTTGAATTTAGCAGCTGGAAGGCTAGAAAGTACTGCTACAGCTTCTTCCAAAGTATAAACTTTGTTCGCTTCTACAGCAGCTGCAATCGCTTTTTGACGTTTAGTTAATTTAGCCATGTCTTAAAGCTCCACTTCCAAGCCCATAGAACGTGCAGAACCAGCAATGGTACGTACACGCGCGTCTAAGTCAGCACCAGTTAAATCTGGTTCTTTAGTAGTCGCGATCTCTTCTAATTGAGCACGAGTCAACTTACCAACTTTAGTTTTGTTAGGTACAGCTGAACCCTTTTGGATACCAGCAGCTTTCTTAAGAAGAATAGCAGCAGGCGGAGTTTTCATGATAAATGTGAACGACTTGTCGTTGTACACAGTGATCACTACAGGAATCGGAAGACCAGCTTCAAGTTTTTGTGTAGCAGCATTGAATTCTTTACAGAATGCCATGATGTTTACACCACGTTGACCTAGTGCAGGACCGATTGGTGGAGATGGATTCGCTTTACCAGCTGGAACTTGCAGCTTGATATAGCCGTCAATCTTCTTAGCCATTTCAATTACCTCTGGGTACAAACGCCGATTAAGGCTCCCCAATATTTACAAGTAACGATACCGTTACAACAACAATGCCCGATTAATAAAATCGGGCGTTTTCAACCAATTCAGATTAAATTGTTTTTTCGACTTGGCGAAATTCCAATTCAACTTGAGTTGGTCGATTGAATACATTAATCGTCAACGTTAAGCGTGACTTTTCGTACTGGACTTCTTCCACCACACCTTTAAAGTCTGTGAATGGACCATCAGTAACCAATAATTCTTCGCCTGGCTCGAACATTGTCTTAGGACGAGGTGCTTCGCCAGTATTGCGTACACGTGCAAGAATCGCGTCAGCTTCTTTTTGCGTAATTGGAGCAGGCTTTTCTGCCGTACCACCAATAAATCCGAGTACTTTTGGACATTCTTTAACAATGTGCCAAGTATCATCATTCATTTCCATTTCAACTAACACATAGCCTGGAAAGAATTTACGCTCTGACTTACGTTTCTTACCATCCTTCATCTCTACCACTTCTTCGGTAGGAACAAGGACTTCACCAAAGCTATCGGCAACAGCGCTACGCTGGATTCGATCATTAAGCGAACGCATCACTTGTTTTTCATAACCTGAATAGGCATGAATAATGTACCAACGTTTCATAGCTCTTTTACCCGATAATAAACTTCATCAACCAACTAATAATGTAATCAAAACACCATAAACCAATAGCGGTGATTACAACAACAAGTAACACTTGCCATGATGCAGTTACTGTTTCTTGCTTTGTTGGCCAAATCACTCGACGCAGTTCAATGCGTGAGTCTTTCAACAAACGAACAAAGCCTTTGCCTTGATGGGTGGCGTATAATAAACCTAAAGCCACAACGATACAAGCCAAAATTACCCCAACACGCACCCAAATATTGTTTGCGGGAACCCAATATGCTGGAAGATGTTGATTTACCATAAGTGCACCAGCAAGTAATGCCAATGCAATAATCCATAAAATCACGTCAACTGGTGAGCCAGATTTGACAACTTCAGCGGAATTGTTTCTTTGAGGAATTGGCGCGTCGCTTAATGCGTCACGCGATTTATCATTCGACATTTTTGTACTCGTCGTTGAATTCGCGACTTATTATATGACCAGTTTAGCCAGCATCAAGCTTTTTATCAAAAATAATTTGGCAGGCCAGGAGGGACTCGAACCCCCAACATTCGGTTTTGGAGACCGACGCTCTACCAATTGAACTACTGACCTATAGCAAAACCGAGAATCGAAACTCTCGGTTTTCGTTTGTACTTCTATTATGCAGTTACTTTAGCAACAACACCAGCACCAACTGTACGACCACCTTCACGGATCGCAAAACGTAGACCTGGGTCCATTGCGATTGGGTGGATTAATTCTACTGACATTTCTACGTTGTCACCAGGCATAACCATTTCAACGCCTTCTTTTAATTGAATCGCGCCAGTTACGTCAGTTGTACGGAAGTAGAACTGTGGACGGTAACCGTTAAGGAATGGAGTGTGACGACCACCTTCTTCTTTAGAAAGTACGTATACTTCCGCATCAAATTTAGTGTGTGGCTTGATTGAACCTGGTTTAGAAAGTACTTGACCACGTTGTACGTCTTCACGCTTAGTACCACGTAAAAGTACACCACAGTTCTCGCCCGCACGACCTTCGTCTAGAAGTTTACGGAACATCTCAACACCAGTTACTGTAGTTTTAACTGTGTCTTTGATACCTACGATTTCAACTTCTTCGCCTACTTTAACGATACCAGTTTCTACACGGCCAGTTACTACTGTACCACGACCAGAAATAGAGAATACGTCTTCGATTGGCATCAAGAATGCTTGGTCTACAGCACGTACTGGCTCTGGGATGTAAGAGTCAAGCGCTTCAACAAGAGCAACAACTGCATCTTCACCGAACTGACCAGCTTCACCGTTAAGTGCAGCAAGAGCAGAACCACGGATAACTGGAGTGTCATCACCTGGGAAGTCATAAGTAGAAAGAAGTTCACGAACTTCCATTTCAACTAGCTCAAGAAGCTCTTCGTCGTCTACAAGGTCACATTTGTTTAAGAATACAACGATGTATGGA